>LT962688.1:5370000-5715512 GCA_900234795.1 Methylorubrum extorquens | reverse complement strand
GGAACGGGCTTCCTTCGCCGTCCTCCGCAAGCCAGGGTCCGGCCAGCGCCGGCGCCCTGAGGCGCAGGTTCTCGGCCGCGAACTGCTCCTGCGGCGCCTCGCCCGTCCGCAGAGTGGCGACCGTGAGGCGCCGGATGCGCAGGTCGTCGATGACGATGTCGCGGCGCAGCGTCTGCGGTTCGCGCGGCAGCAGCAGCGCTTCGTCGGAGACCGGCAGGGTAAGCCCGGCGCGCTCGACCGAGGTCTGGACGAAGCGGACCTCGCCTTTGAGCAGGGGGGCCAGCGCGATCTCCGCATCGACCGCCTGCGCGTCGAGGGCCGGCCCGTCCTCGGCGCCGAGCCGGAGGCGCGCGAGGCGAAGGTGCGGCGAGGGCAGCAGGCGCAGGTCGATGGTGCCCTCGCTGCGGGCACCGGCTCCGAGGGAGTCGCTCAACGTGCGGTCGATCAGCGCGCGATGAGCCGACCAGTCGATGAACGGCGGCACCGCAAGGGCCGCCACGAGAACCAGCACGACGGCGCCCGCGAGCGCGGTCAGGGAATCACGCACCGTTATCGCTTCCGCCTGGCCTGCGGACCGCAGGACTTCGTTCGCGTGTCACACGCGTTCGAAGGGCCGATGCCTTTTGAACGGCGCGAAACCCGCGTTCCTGCGGCCATAGCACAGGCCGCGGCCGGCCCGCACCTCACGCTCAAGCTTTCGCCGAGTGTCAGCGGCGGATGCCGAAGGACGGCCCGGCCGGCGGCGGAACGTTGAGCGGCGCCCGCTGGATCTGGTTGCGGATGGCACTGTTCTCCAAAGTCTGGCGCTGTTCGAAGTTGCGGTTCTGGTTCTGGTACTCGAACGACTGGTTCTGCCGGCTCGTAGCGCCGCGATTGCCGGGGCTCTGCGCCCAAGCGGGCGTCAGTGCCGGAGTCAGGGTGGTGAGCAGGGTAAGGAGGGCGAGACGGGGCGCGCATGGCCTCGCATCCTTCATTGATGAGGGGTTCGGGTTTCCCGAGTGACGCGTGAGGGGGGCCGCCGGTTCCGGATCGGGTCTCGACGGCGTTCGCCTTTTGGTCCAGGGATGCGCGCATGATGCAAGAGCCCAACGACGCGCACGGCGCGTTCCGGCCGCGCCCGTCCGACGACGAAGCGCCGTCGGCCCCGACCTCCATCGCCGCCCGCGCTATGGCCGCCCTGCGACCCGAGGGCGCGTCCTACCTCTCCGGCCTCAACCCGGAGCAGCGCCGCGCCGTGGAGGCGACGGAGGGCCCCGTGCTCGTGCTCGCGGGCGCCGGCACCGGCAAGACGCGGGTTCTGACGACGCGCATCGCCCACCTCATCGCCACCGGCAAGGCGCGGCCCTACGACATCCTCTCGGTGACCTTTACCAACAAGGCCGCCCGCGAGATGAAGCACCGCATCGGCGGGCTGATCGGGCCGGCGGGCGAGGGCATGCCCTGGCTCGGCACCTTCCACGCCATCGGCACCAAGATCCTGCGTCGCCACGCCGAACTCGTCGGGCTCAAATCCGACTTCACGATTCTCGGCACCGACGACCATCTCCGCCTGATGAAGCAGGTCATCAGCGACCAGAACATCGACGAGAAGCGCTGGCCGGCGCGCTCGCTGGCCCACACCATCGACGGCTGGAAGAACCGGGGCTTGAGCCCCGAACAGGTGCCGCCGGGCGAGGCGCAGTCCTTCGCCTTCGGCAAGGGCGGGCAGCTCTACGCGGCGTATCAGGCCCGGCTCGCCACCCTCAACGCGGTCGATTTCGGCGACCTCCTGCTGCTTTGCCTCAAGCTGTGGCGCGAGAATCCGGACATCCTGGCCAATTACCAGGACCGCTTCCGCTACATCCTCGTGGACGAGTACCAGGACACCAACGTCGCGCAGTATCTCTGGTTGAGGCTTCTCGCCCAGGCGCGGAAAAAACGTCGCCTGCGTCGGCGACGACGACCAGTCGATCTACGGCTGGCGCGGCGCCGAGGTCGACAACATCCTGCGCTTCGAGCACGATTTTCCCGGCGCCACCGTGGTGCGGCTGGAGCGCAACTACCGCTCGACCGGCCACATCCTCGCCGCCGCCTCCGGGCTCATCGCCAAGAACGAGGGCCGCCTCGGCAAGACCCTGCGGACCGAGGACGAGGCGGGCGAGCCCGTCACGGTCACGGGCTCGTGGGATTCCGAAGAGGAGGCGCGTCAGGTCGCCGAATCGATCGAGTCGCTCCAGCGCAGGGGGGCACGCGCTCTCGGAGATCGCGGTGCTGGTGCGGATCTCGGCGCAGATGCGCGAGATCGAGGATCGGTTCGTTCAGGTTGGCCTGCCCTATCGCGTCATCGGCGGCCCGCGCTTCTACGAGCGCGCCGAGATCCGCGACGCGCTGGCCTATCTGCGCGTCACCATGAACGGCGCCGACGACCTCGCCTTCGAGCGCATCTTCAACACGCCCAAGCGCGGCCTCGGCGACGCGACCCTCCAGACCCTGCACGCCTTCGCCCGCGCCGACCGGATCCCGCTGCTCGCCGCGGCGCGTAAGCTGATCGAGACCGACGAGCTGAAGCCGCGGGCCCGCTCGATGCTACGCGGCCTCGTCGAGAGCTTTACGCGCTGGGTGCGGCTGGTGGAGACCAAGCCGCATCCGGAGGTGGCGCAGACCATCCTGGAGGAGTCCGGCTACACCGAGATGTGGCAGAAGGACCGTTCGGCCGATGCCGCCGGGCGGCTCGAAAACCTCAAGGAATTCGTCCGCTCGATGGAGGAATTCCCCGACATGGCCGCCTTCCTCGAACACGTCTCCCTCGTGATGGAAGCCTCGGAGGCGGAAGGGGCCGACCGCGTCTCGCTGATGACGCTGCACGCCGCCAAGGGGCTCGAATTCGACACCGTGTTCCTGCCGGGCTGGGAGGACGGCCTTTTCCCGAACCAACGCGCCATCGACGAGAGCGGGCGGGCGGGCCTGGAGGAGGAACGGCGTCTCGCCCATGTCGGGCTCACCCGCGCCCGCAAGCGCGCCAAGCTGTCCTTCGCCGTCAACCGGCGCATCCACGGGCTGTGGTCCTCGACCATCCCCTCGCGCTTCATCGACGAGTTGCCGCCGCAGGCCGTGGACGTGGTCGAGGCGCCCGCGCATTTCTCGGCCGGCGCCTCACGCTTCGACCGCAACCCGACGCCGTTCGGCTCGTCCTACGGCACGCCGGGCTGGCAGCGGGCCCAGGCCAACACCTCGGGCGGGTTCGGAGGGGGACTGAACGGGGGACAGGGCCGGGGTGGCCGCGCGAGCGGTCCGCGGGAGATCGAGGGCGAGTTGGTCGCCAAATCCACGGGCGCGCCCTCCACCTTCGAGCACGGCCAACGGGTCTTCCACACCAAGTTCGGACCCGGCAGCGTGGCCGGCATCGACGGCAACAAGCTCACCGTTGACTTCGACAAGGCCGGCCGGAAAATGGTGCTCGACAGCTTCCTCCAACCCGGTTGAAGCGTCCCGCCGGCGGTGATCCGCCGGCTGCGCCGCCGCCCGAGGAGGGCGACGCCCGCGATGGCCCAGGCAGGGATCGTCCCGATCCGCAGGCAGCGCCGAGAGGCGCGTAGGTCAACGCTTCTTGGGTCATCGCTTCTTCGCAAAGCCGTCACGCCGCCGTCGCCCCCGCCTGCAACCCTTGCGGCGTGGGCGAAGCGTTGCCTGAAAGCCGCTCTCCACAGCCTTCATGTTGCGCCGTGGAACCGACTCATAGGGTTTGGCTTTGCTCTTGCGTACAGTCGAACGAAGATCGGCAATGTCTTCGCCGAATCGAAGGAGAGTCGCGAAAGTCGAGACGGGTTGAAAAAGCGAGTTTGCGAGAGTCACGCACGAGTCAAGGTGGAGTATCGATCCATGAAGAGACGACGCGCACGGCTTGAACTGGTTGAGGACCGACCGATCCGGATGCATCGCACCCGCTTCGACGAGGAACGTAACCCCGCACCGATCCAACCACTGACCGATCGACAAGGTCAGTACCTCGACGCCCTCGCGTCATCTTCGCAAGTCATCGTCTTAGGACCGGCCGGCACCGGAAAGACTTTCATCGCCGGCACCCGCGCCGCCGATCTTCTCCGCCAGCGCCGGATTTCGAAGGTCGTCATCACCCGCCCCAACGTGCCGTCCGGCCGTTCGCTCGGGTTCTTCCCCGGCACGCTTGAAGAGAAGATCGCGCCATGGGTCGCGCCGCTCACCGAAACCATGAAAGAGCGCATGGGTGCGGCCGCCTTCGACATCGCGGTGAAAGCCGGCGACATCGAAGTGGTGCCGTTCGAAGTGATGCGCGGACGCACGTTCAAGCACTGCCTCGTGATCCTCGACGAGGCGCAGAACACCACCACCGCCGAGATCAAGATGTTCCTGACCCGCATCGGCGACGATTGCCAGGTCATCATCAACGGCGACGTGTCCCAGACCGACCTGCGCGAGACCTCGGGGCTTCGCACCGTCATCCACCTCGTGAAGAGCCGGATGATGACGATCCCGATCGTGGAGTTCACCCTCGACGACATCGTCCGCTCCGGCATCTGCGCGGAATGGGTCAGGGCGTTCGAGGAAGAGAAGCTTTAGTAAACGCAGTAGCCTGACGGTGCATGATGACGGGGCACGAGATTGCCTCGTCATCATTCGTGCGCCGCCGTCAGATTTCGGCGCCCCTCTCGAGCACCCTTGTCTCGACCATATCGGCGGGTTCGTAGAGCCATCGCCCGACGACGCCGGCCGCGATCGCTCCAGCGATCGGCGCGAGCCAGAACAGCCAGAGCTGCGCGATGTAGTCCGGCCCTGCAAACAGGGCCGGCCCCGTGCTGCGCGCCGGGTTGACCGATGTGTTGGTCACGGGAATCGAGATCAGGTGGATGAGCACGAGGGCAAACCCGATGGGGATGCCGGCAAAGCCCGCCGCCGCGCCCTTCGACGTCGTGCCGACGATGATGAACAGGAAGATGAACGTCGTCAGGACCTCGGTGATCAGGCAGGCGGCGAGGCCGTACTTGCCGGGGCTGAGTTCGCCGTAGCCGTTCGAGGCGAACCCGTTCGGCACCCAGCCGGCCTTGCCGGAGGCGATGGTGTAGAGGGCGAAGGCCGCGACCGTTGCACCGATGACCTGGGCGATGACGTAGGGCAGGACGTGCCGGCTCGCGCAGCGTCCGGCTGACCACAATCCGAGCGTGACCGCCGGATTGAAATGGCCGCCCGAGATGTGGCCGACGGCATAGGCCATCGTCAGCACGGTGAAGCCAAAGGCGAAGGCAACGCCTAGGAAGCCGATACCAAGTTCAGGAAAGGCCGCGGAGAGGACGGCGGCACCGCAGCCGCCGAAGGTCAACCAGAACGTACCGAAGAATTCGGCGGTCGTCCGACGCATCGTATCGTGATCCATGGCGACACCTCTTGCTGAGAGGGTCGCGCGGCGCGCACTCATCGATCGTGTCGAAGGTTCAATCGGCGCACCGCGAGACCGAGGTCGTCTGCGTCGGCACCCGCCGGGACGCATCGGGCGAGGATTTCACGCGCCGATTGCGCCGACAATGATCGGCGTCATAGGTCGAGCGGCACGAAGAAGTCGTACCACCTCCGTGTCCGCCGCGTCCTTACGGGCGATTCTGCGCTCTCACAGTTCCGATAAGGAGGAGGGTCGCCCGCTTCGGGAGCGGCTTCCCCGCCAGCGTCCACGGCGTGCCGCCTCCGCTCGGGAGAGGAGGCACGAACGGCAGCATGATGCCGCTCAACGAGCCACGCAAAGCCGTCATTTCAGGCAGCGGCGACGCCCTTGATCCGCAACGGTCCGACGCTCTTGCCGTCGAGCAATTGGCGCAGCCGCTCGACATCGTCGAAATTGTTCGATGTCAGCTCGGTGATGTCGCCCTCGACCAGCGCATCGACATGGCGGCAGCGGCGGCGATGGGTGCCCGCCGGGCAGGAGCAGCGCAGATACGGCCCGTCCGTCCGTTCCTCGAATTCGAGCGAGTAGCGGTTGCCGGTGCTGCCGCGCATGGCGAAGCGCAGCGCATTCGTGGGTCGGAGATCGACAATGCCCGAGGCGCGCAGCGCCTTCGCCGAGGTCGAGCGTGTCATGTCCCGGCGCGGCGTGGTGAGGGCACGGATCGGGGTGAGCCCGAGGCCGCGGGCGAGGTCGGCGATGTCGGTCGCACCCGTCTCGCGCAGGGCCGCGAGCGCGATCTCGGCGCAGGCAAAGGCATCCTCGCCCGCATCGTGGTGCTCGAAGCGGATGCCGAGGCGGCCTGCTACCTTGGCGAGGCCGTGGCCGGCGGGATCGGGGAACACGCGCCGGGCGATCTGGAGGGTGCAATGGCCGGCCATGTCCGGCACCGGCTCGCCCCAGGCAGCGAGCGAGGCGGCGAGCACGCCCATGTCGAAGCCGGCATTATGCGCGAGCATCAACCCGCCCGACAGGTCGGGCAGGAACTCGGCGATGACTTCGGGAAAAGTCGGAGCATCGCGCACGTCGGCCGGCAGGATGCCGTGAACGCGGATATTGCCGGGCGAGAACCGCAACTGCGGCGGGCGGATCAGCCGGGATTCGCGCCGCGCCACGCGCCCCCCCTCGATCCAGGCAAGCCCGACCGCGCAGGCGCTGTCGCGCCGCTCGTTGGCGGTCTCGAAATCGATCGCGACGACCTTCATGGCATTGAGATTAAGGGGTCACGGACTCATCCCGCAAGGCGCGGACGGCTTTAACCTCCGCTCGGCTGGCCGAGCCGGCGGTCGAAAATCGTCCGAACCGTTCGCCGTTCCTCGTCGAGCCGGGCGCTGAGCGCCTTGGCATCGGGCAGGTTGGCGGCGCGGGCGAGGCGGGCGAGCGCCACGTCGGAGGCCTGCGTCGGGTCGCCCTCGACCATCAGGCGCTGCCATTGGTGCACGTCGTCGAGGAGCCGATAGGCGTCGGCCAATGGCTCCGCCTCGTCCGCTGCGATGATCCCGCCTTCGGCGGCGCGGGAAAACACCTCGGGCGCATCAAGGCCGATCAGATCGGGATGGGTGTGGGCATGGCCGAGGACCAGGGCCTGCGCGAGAAAATCGAGGTCGAGCAGACCGCCGGGGCTGAGCTTGAGGTCGAGGGGGCCGTGATCACCCTTCTCGTTCTCGACCGTGGCGCGCATGTTGCGCACGGAGCGGTTCACCGTGTCGGCGTCACGCGGCTGCATCAGCGCATCGCGGATCGTCGCTTTCGCCTCGTCGGCGAGGCTTTCGTCACCGGCAATGACACGGGCGCGGGTCAGCGCCATGTGCTCCCAGAGTTCCGCCTCTTCGCGCTGGTAGGTGCGGAAGCTGCGGAACTGCGCCGCCACCGCACCCTGGCCCCCGCCGGGACGCAGGCGCAGGTCCACTTCGTAGAGCAGGCCGCGTCGGGTCGGGGCGGTGAGCGCTGCGACGAGGCGCTGGGTCAGGCGATTATAGGCCACCGCCGCGTCGAGGGGTTTGGGCCCGGTGCTGGTGCGGTTCTCCGGGTCGAAATCGTAGAGCACCACGAGGTCGAGGTCCGACTCCGCGGTGAGTTGGTGCGAGCCGAGGCGGCCATAGCCGAGCACGACGATGCGGCCGTTCGGAATCGGGCCGTGATCGGCGAAGAAGGTTTTCGACACGGCGTCCAGCGCCGTCGCCACCGCGGCGTCGGCGATCGCCGAGAAGGCGCGGCCAGCCGCCTGCGGCGTGAGAATGCCGGAAAGGAGCCGCGCCCCGGTGAGGAAGCGGAGTTGCCGGGCCGCGTCGCGGCTGCGGTCGAGAAACACCTCGTGGCTGTCGGGCCGGCCGAGCAGGGCGCGGTAATGTGCGGCGATGGCTCCGGCATCGACCGACGGGTCGCCGAAATCGGGGTCGATCACCGCGTCGAGCACGTGCGGCGAGAAGGCGACGGTGCCCGCCAAGCGTGGGGCGCTACCAAGGAGGTCGGCAAAGAGCAGTCGCAGGCGCTCGTGCTCGCGCAGGATGGTCAGCAGTTCCACCGCCGCCGGCATCCGGCCAAAGGCGCGGTCGAGGTTGGCCAGGGCCGCATCCGGATCGGGCGTACCCGAGAGCGCCTTGAGCAGGGCCGGGACCAGTTCGGTCAGCACCTCGCGGGCGCGGGGGCTGCGTACCGCCGCCCGCCGCCCGAAATGCCAGCCGCGCACGGTATCGGTGACGCGTTCCGGATCACGAAAGCCGAGGCTGCGCAGGGTGGACATCGTCGCCGGATCGTCGGCCGCGCCGCTGAAGACGAGGTCGCCCACCTCGGAGGAGAGATCGGGCCCGGCCTCGAACAGCAACGCGTAATGCACCTGCACCCGGCGGGCATGGGCGAGCAGGGCCGCCTCGAAACCGGCGAGGTCGGCAAAGCCCGCGAACCGGGCGAAATTCTCAAGTTCGGTCCGGTCGGTCGGCAGGCGTTGGGTCTGCTCGTCGCGCACCATCTGCAGGCGGTGCTCGACCGTGCGCAGGAAGGCGTAGGCCGCGCCGAGTTCATCGCGCGCCTCCGCTGAGATCCAGCCGTCCTCGTGCAGCTTGGCCAGCATCGGCACGGTGGAGCGCCCGCGCAGCATCGGGCGCCGGCCGCCGAAGACGAGTTGCTGGGTCTGGACGAAGAACTCGATCTCGCGGATGCCGCCGCGTCCGAGCTTGATGTCGTGGCCGGCCACTGCCAGCGCCTCGTGCCCGCGCACGGCGTGAATCTGCCGCTTCATCGCGTGCACGTCGGCAATCGCCGCGAAATCGAAATACTTGCGCCAGACGAAGGGCGTGAGGTCAGCCAGGAACCGCTCGCCCGCCGGGATGTCGCCGGCAATGGCGCGGGCCTTGATGAAGGCCGCCCGCTCCCAGTTCTGGCCCGTGGTCTCGTAATAGACGTAGGCCGAGGCGAGGCTCATCGCGGTCGGCGTCGAACCGGGATCGGGCCGCAGGCGGTAATCGACCCGGTGAACGTAGCCGTCGCGGGTGCGCTCCTGCAGCAGCTTCGAGACGCCCTGCGCCAGCTTGGTGAAGAACGGCGTCGGCTCCAGCCCCGGCTTCAGCGGCGCGGCCTCCGGATCGAAGAACACGATCACGTCGATATCGCTCGAATAGTTCAGCTCGCGCCCGCCGAGCTTGCCTAAGCCCAGCACGACGAGGCCCGAGCCGGCCTGCGGCTCACCCGCATCCTTCGGCAGGAAGCGACCGGCGGATGCCGCTTGCAGCAGCATCGCATCGACGGCCGCCGACACCGAGGCGTCGGCGAAATCCGAGAGCGCGGCGGTCACCCGCTCCAGCGGCCAGAGGCCGCCGATATCGGCGAGCGCGACGAGGAGCGCGTGCTCGGCCCGGTTCCGCCGCAGGGTCTTGCCGACCGCATCAAGGTCGGGCGCGGCACCCTCCGCCGCCCGGCCGGCGGCGCGCTGCGCAGTAATGATGCGGGCGTCGGCCGCTTCCGGCGCCTCTTCGAACAGGCGGACGAGACGGGCGGGATCGCGCGAGGCGAGCGACCACAGGAAGGTCGAGTGGTCGGCAAGCGCCGCGAGGAGGTCGCGGGCCGGGGCCTCGCGCAGGGCGTCGGGAAGCGCGTCGGCGATCTCATCGAGGCGCGCCTGCGCTGACTCGGGGCTCGAGAGAGGCGGGGTCTGCCCCAGCCGCGCGATCAGGGGCGCCGTGCCGTCGTCGCGGGCAATCTGCCCGTCGTGTCGCCTGCCCATGCCGTCCCTTCTTCGATTCGAAGCGTCCGCATCGCCGTCGCGCCGCGGCCCTGCCCATCAAACGCGCAAATCGGGTTCTGCCAAGGGCATTTCGGGACGGCACGACAGTTCCGCCCCGAGCGGCGCGATCGCAGCCGAGACGCCGGGGGCGGCGACGGTGATCCAGCCGTTCATGCGAAGGCTCTCCGTTCCGTGCGTCCGGGTTCTGGCTTGAGACGCCCCGAGCCCAAGAGGGCGCGCGTCAGGGCGGCGTCGAAGGCCATCGCCCGATCGCCTCGTGCCCGGCCGGCGTCAGCGCGTAGACGCCGTGGCCGGTGCGCTCGAACCAGCCGTAGACGTTGCGGCGGAGGATGGCGGCAGCCGTCGGGACGGCGCTCGTCAGGTCGCGCGGGCGCAGCGGCCCGGGCGCCAGGGCGCGGGCGCAGAGGAGGGCCTGCTGGCGATAGGCGGTCATCACCGGCGCGCGCGAACCGCCGCCGGCCACGGGGTCGCCCTGTCGGCGGCGATGCTCGTTCAGAAGGCGCGAGCGCCGCTTGGGGTCGCGCCGGGGCATCGGCGCTCCAGGGCCGAGAAGGACATGGACGCCGTCGTCGGCACCGACGCCGAGTAGGCCGAAGCCGAGGCGCCGGCACAGGTTGCGGAAGCGCGCATCAGCCTCCGGCCCCTTGCCGCGCACCGACAGGCGCGCCGCCAGCCACACCTCGTCGCAGGCGCCAGCGCGGTCCACGGCCTGCAGCACGAGTTCCAGGTTGAAGCTCTGCTTCAGCTCGCACACCACCAGCACCGGTGGCTCGCCCTCGCGCACGCCCAGGAGGTCGCAGCCGCCGATCTCGCCTTTGACGGCAAAGCCGAGGGTTTCGAGGAAGCCCTTCACCGGCGCGTAGAGTGCCGTTTCCGGCGGGCGGGGGGACGCGCTCATGGCCGCGGCGACCGGCAAGCGTGGGAGGCCGTGCGGATGGGGCGGAGCGGATGGATCATCGGGCGACACGCGCGAGGCAGATACCACCCGAAGCGCGCGACCTCCACCGCGCGACGCGTCTTCCCGCTCCCCGTCAGGCCGGGTTGCGCCGCGCCGAGCCCGACCAGCGCCGCCTCGATGGTCAGGGCGAACCGGTCGAAGCGATGGCCCTGGAAGCCGCTCTAACGATCGCGCGAACGAAGACAGCGTGTCGGAGCCGTCCCTCGGCCCCGGCGCCCTGCCTCAAAGGAATTCTTTCGCGGCCCGGCCGTCCTGTCATGAAGGGCTTACGGGAGCAGACACACGCTTTCTTCAGTTGATCCCAGCTGGGCCGGAGCGGCATCCTCTCGCGGTACATCCAGCGGACGACACGGCGACCGAGGACGAAAGCGAATCGATGAGCAGCACCAATTTCGTTCCCTTCGCCGAAGCCGCCGTCTTCACGCTTGGCTGCGCCCTGATCGCGAGCCGCCGGTTCGAACCGCAGCGGATCGGAGCGGTGCTGGGGCTCGCCACCGTCACGCTCTCGGTCCTGCTGGTGGTGCTCGCGCTCCCCGGTAGCCCACTGGCGACGCTCGCCGACCCCGACGGCGTGCGCAATTTCCTGAACTGAGTTTCGCTTCAGGCCGCGCCGGCCGGCAGGCTCAGGGTGACGGCGAGCCCAGGAGCATTGTCGGCAAGGTCGAGGCGTCCGCCATGCAGCCGGGCGACGGCGGCGACGAGGCTGAGGCCCAGGCCGAAGCCGGGGCGTGTGCGGGCGGCATCGAGGCGCACGAAGCGGTCGAGCACCCGCTCGCGCTCGGCTTCCGGAATGCCGGGGCCGCGATCCGCCACCCGGAGCTGGACGACGCCATCGGCGCGCACGGCGCTGACAGTGATCTCCTGCGGGCCGGACGCAGGGAAGCGGGCACCGTACTTGATGGCGTTGTCGAGAAGGTTGGCGATCGCCTGCCCGACCAACTCGCGATTGCCGTCGAGAATCAGATTCGGCTCGATCTCGACGGCCAGGCTCAGGCCCCTGTCCTCGGCCAACGGCTCGTAGAGTTCGGCCACCTCCCGTGCCACCGCCCCGGCATCGAAGCGGCTCACGCTCTCGGGCGCGTTGCCGGCCTCCAGGCGGGCGATGGTGAGGAGCGCGTTGAACACCCGGATCAGCCCGTCGCTGTCTTCGATCACGCCCTCCATCGCCGTACGCAGGGCCTCCGGCGTCTCGGCCGTGCGCAGGGCCTCGTCGGCCCGGTTGCGCAATCGGGTCAGCGGCGTCTTGAGGTCGTGGGCGATGTTGTCGGAGACTTCCCGCATGCCGCGCATCAGTTCGCCGATGCGCTCCAGCATCAGGTTGAGGTTCTGGGCGAGGCGGTCCAGCTCGTCCCCGGTTCCGCCGACCCGCAGGCGGCCGTCGAGATCGCCCGCCATGATGGTGCGGGTGGTCTCGGTCATGTCGTCGACGCGCTTCAGGACGCGGCTCGCCACGAACCAGCCGCCGAGCACGCCGAGCAGCACGACGAGAGCGAGCGAGGAGCCGAAGGTATTGCCGATCGCCGCGCGCAGGTGGTCGCGCTCCTCGGTGTCGCGGCCGACGACGAGGCGGAAGCCTCCGGCGAGGTTGAAGACCCGCATGATCGCGCGATGCTCGCTCGGGCCCGAATCGGAGCCGCGCCCGTAATAGCTCTCGTACTGGCCGGACCGGGCGAGGATGTCGGCCGGCAGCCGGCTGACGTTGCCGACGATGTGCTCGCCCGCGGGCGTGGTCACGAGGTAGAGCGAGGCGCCGGGCTCCTTGGCGCGCCGTTCCACCACGGCGATGAGGCGGCGCAGCCCGCCCGCCGTGTATTGCTCGGACAGCCCGTTGATCTCGGCATCGATGGTCGAGAGGATCTGGTCGTCGAGCACCCGCCGCGCATTCCAGGCGACGTAGCCGAGCCCGAGCGAAGCCAGCACCGCGAACAGCACGAGATAGGCGAGCGACAGCTTGAACGCGGTCGTGCGGAAGATCTTTCCGAGGCGCGCGAGGAGGCCGTCCGGCGGCGGCGGCGATGCGTTGGAGGGGGTCACGAGGCTTGCGGCTCGTCCGCACGGATGACGTAGCCCGCGCCGCGCACCGTGTGGATCATCGGATGCTCGAAGCCGCGGTCGATCTTCGCGCGCAGGCGCGAGACGTGCACGTCGATGACGTTGGTCTGCGGATCGAAATGGTAGTCCCAGACATGCTCCAGCAGCATCGTCCGGGTCACGACCTGCCCGGCATGGCGCATGAGGTATTCGAGCAGCCGGAACTCGCGGGGTTGGAGCACGATCTCGCGGCCCGCCCGCGTCACCCGGTGCGAGAGCCGGTCGAGTTCGAGGTCGCCGACCCGGTAGGCGGTGGCCTCGCTCTGGCCGGTCGCGGCCGTGCGGCGGCGGGCCAGCACCTCGGTGCGGGCGAGAAGCTCGGAGAAGGCGTAGGGTTTCGGGAGATAGTCGTCGCCCCCGGCCCGCAGGCCCTTCACCCGGTCATCCACTTGGCCCAGCGCCGAGAGGATGAGGACCGGCGTGGCGATCGCCTGCTCGCGCAGGGAGCGCACGAGCGAGAGCCCGTCGAGCTTCGGCAACATGCGATCGACGATCAGCACGTCGTAATCGCCCTCGCGGGCGAGCGCATAGCCGTCGAGGCCGTCGCCCGCATGGTCCACCGCGTGCCCGGCTTCCCGGAACGCTTTGACCAGATAGGCGGCGGCCTCGCGGTCGTCCTCGATGATGAGCAGGCGCATGACGCCTGTCAGATACGCTTCGCCGCTCAGGAGCGCGAGGCGTTCACCGACAATTCCGGCTTGTGGTTGAGGGTCTGGAATACGACGCAGTAGCGCTCGGTCAGCTTCAGGAGCTGGTCGAGCTTCTCCTGGGGTGCGTCCGTGTCGAGGTCGAACTGCAGGCGGATCGAGCGGAAGCCCACCGGCGCCTCCTTGTCGACGCCGAGCGTGCCGCGGAAGTCGAGGTCGCCCTCGGCGCTGACCGTACCGGCCTTGAGCGGGATTTCGAGCGCGGTCGCCACCGCCTTCACCGTCACGCCGGCGCAGGCAACGAGCGCTTCGAGCAGCATGTCGCCGGAGCAGAGTTCGGCGCCCGAGCCGCCGGTGGCGGGGTGCAGGCCGGCCACGGCCAGCGCGCGGCCGGTCTCGACCTTGCAGGCGATGCTGGTGTCGTCCAGCGAGCCCTTCGCCTTGAGGGTGATGACGGCGGAATCCGGCGTCTCACGGTACTTGTTCTTGAGCGGGGCCTGGAGAGCGCGCAGGGCGTCGGCGTCCATGGATTTCCTCCTGTTTTCTTGGTGGCGCGTTTTTTGGTGTCGAGGATTTAGCGGCTTTCGCGCGCCCGCGACACCTCAGAACGAGCTGCCGCCGGCGAGTTCCGGTGCACGGGAGGCGTCGCGCGGGCGCAGCGAATGGTCGAGGGCGGCAAGGATGTTGCGGGTCGCCGCCTCGCTCGTCGGCGCCGCCGGGTCGCGCGGCCGGCGCATCGGCAGGGCCACCGTGTCGTCGAGGCGGCCGGGACGCGGGCGCATGACGATGGCGCGGTCGGCGAGCGCCACCGCCTCGGCGACGTCGTGGGTGACGATCAGCACCGTCGGCCGCACCTCCTCCCAGAGGGCGAGGAGATGGCGGTGAAGATCCTTGCGGGTGAAGGCATCGAGCGCCGAGAACGGCTCGTCGAGAAGCAGCACCCGCGGGTTGGCCACGAACGCCCGGGCGATCGAGACGCGCTGCTGCTGCCCACCCGACAATTCGCGGGGCCAGCGCCCGGCCTGTTCGGCGAGGCCGACGCGCTCCAGGGCGTGAGCGACGCGCTCCCGCCGCTCGCGCCTCGGCAGGTGATCGATGCCGAAGCCGACATTCTCGGCGACCGACAGCCAGGGCAGCAGGCGCGGCTCCTGGAATACGAGGCCGACGCCGGGATGGGGCCCGGTGATCGGTTCACCGTCGAGGGCGATGTCGCCCGTGCTCGGCCGGTCGAGCCCGGCGATGAGGCGCAGCAGCGTGGTCTTCCCGCAGCCCGAGCCGCCGATCAGAGCGACGATCTCGGCGTTCGGGACGTCGAGGTTGATGCCCTCCAGCGCGCGGGTGCCGTCGGCATAGGTCTTGGACAGGCTCTGGATGCTCAGCATGGCGGCCTCACAGCGTCTCGCGCGCCGTGTCCTGCCAGCGCACCAGTGGACTGGTCAGGGCGACGAGCCCGGCATCGGCGGCCTTGCCGACCACGGCGAAGCTGATGATCGCGGCCAGGATCTGGTCGGGCTTGCTGAATTGCTGACCGTCGAGAAGCAGGTAGCCGAGCCCCTCGGAGGCCCCCATCAGTTCGGCAGCGACCACGAACAGGAAGCCGAGGCCGAGCCCGGTGCGGAGCGCCGTCAGGGTGGCCGGCAGCACGGCCGGCAGGAGGATGCGCCGGGCGAGCGCGACCTTCGAGAGGCGGAAGATGCGGCCGACCTCCACCAGCTTGCGATCGACCGAGGCGATGGCGCCGGCCACGCCGATATAGACGGGAAAGAACACCCCGACCGCGATCAGGGCGACCTTCGGCGTCTCGAGAATGCCGAACCACAGGATGAACAGCGGCACCCAGGCGAGCGAGGGGACGGCGCGCAGGGCCTGAAGGCTCGGATCGACCAGCCAGCGCAGGGTCGGCAGCGTCGCGGTGAGCGCGCCCGCGAGGATGCCGGCGCCGGCCCCAAAGGCGAAGCCGAGGCCGACGCGGATCAGGGTCGCCTCGACATGGGTCCAAAGTTCGCCCGAGGCCGCGAGCGTCCAGAGCGCGGCCGCGATCCGGCTCGGCGGCGGGAGCAGGCGCCCGGAGGCGAGCCCGGCCGCGACGGCCGCCTCCCAGCCGAGCGCCAGGACGAGCGGCAGCAGCAGACCGAGCGCCAGGCGCGCCCGGCCCCCCAGAAGAGCGGAGCGACGCGCGGGAACCGCTTTCGGCTCCGTGTCGTCGGAGAGAACGGTGGTGACGCTCATGCCAGGGTGCCGCGCCGGATCTGCATCGTGTTCTCGAAAATACTCGTCCGGGTCGGCCGTTCAGCGCCGCGCATCGGTCGCCGCGCGCAGCGCGAGCCCCGCCAGCACCGTCCCCATGAACCAGCGTTGCGCAAGGAGCCAGAGGGGCCGCCCCTTCAGGAACGCAGCGACGGACCCGGCGGACAGAACGATCACCGCGTTCACCGTGAGACTCACCGCGATCTGGAGGAGGCCGAGCGCAAGGGATTGCGTCAGCACCCCGCCCGCCGCCGGATCGATGAATTGCGGCAGCAACGACAGGTACATCACCGCGATCTTGGGGTTCAGCACGCTCGTCAGGAAGCCCGTGGCGACGAGCCGCCCCGCCCCGTCGGGCGGTAGCGGGCGGGTGTCGAAGGGCGAGCGTCCGCCAGGCCGAACGGCCTGCCACGCGAGGAAGAAGAGATAGGCCGCACCGGCCAAGCGCAGGGCATCGTAGGCGAAGGGCACCGCCACGAGGAGGGCGGTGATGCCGAAGGCCGCGCAGAGTAAGTAGACGACGAAGCCCGCCGCGACACCCGTCAGCGACACCAACCCGGCCGCTCGTCCCTGCACGACGGTGCGCGAGACGAGGTAGGCCATGTTCGGGCCGGGCGTCAGCACCATCCCGAGGCAGATCAGGGCAAAGGTGGCGAGGTGCGCGGCGTCCGGCATCGGCAGGCTCAGCGGGTCGGGGCCGGGTTGAACTGCGGATCGATCAGACCGTCCACCGCCGCCGCTACGTCGGTGGACGCGGGGATCACGCCCGCCTGCTGCAGGGCAAGGCCGGCGGCGCGGATGCTCTCGGCCTGGGCCGAACCGACGGCGGGCTGGCTCAGGTCCGTGCGCTCGATCTGCTTGGCGATGACCGCCTCGGGCAGCTTGGTGGCCGAGACGAGCGCGCTCTTCAGGGCGTCCGGGTTGGCGAGCGCGTAGGCGCGGGCCTGTTCGTAGGCGGCAATGACCACCTTCACGAGATCGGGATGCGCTTTGGCGAAATCCTCGCGCACGTCGAGCACGCCCCAGGTGTTGGCGGCGGCGTCGCGGTGGAACAGCACGTCGCCGCTCTCGATCTCGGCGGCGGCCATCATCGGATCGAGCCCAGCCCAGGCATCGACGTCGCCGCGGTCGAGCGCCGTGCGGCCGTCGGCGTGCTGGAGCAGGACGAGCTTGGCGTCCTTCTCGGTGAGCCCGGCGCCCTGGAGCGCGCGGATCAGGAAGATGTGGGGATCGGTGCCGCGGGTGACGGCGATGCGCTTGCCCTTGAGGTCGGCGGGCCCTGCAATCCCGGTTTCCTTGCGGGTGACGAGCGCGGTCCATTCCGGCCGGGAATAGGCGTAGACGACCTTGATTGGGTTGCCGTTGATGCGCGCCAGGAGTGCGGCCGCCCCGGCCGAGGAGCCGAAATCGATGGCACCGCCGTTCAGGAATTCGAGCGCCTTGTTGGACCCTAGCGACTGGACCCAGCGCACCTTGATGCCACGGGCCTTCAGCGCCTCTTCCAGAAAGCCCTTTTCCTTCAGAACCAGGCTGACCGGATTGTAGGTCGCCCAGTCGAGCCGGATCTCGGAGACGTCGGCAGCCCGCAGGTTCGAACCCGTCGCGAGGAGGCCGAACAATCCGACGAAGGCGGAGAGGACGGTGCGGCGTCGAATCATGCGGCTGTCTCCCATGTCGGCCCGGCTTGTTGCCGGATCCACCTGATGGCTAGAACAGTCACGTTCGTTTCGTCAAACGAAAAATCCGCGAAACAGAACGGTTGAGTTGCCTGCAACCGGCCGATGCCGCCGCCGGCTTTACATGCTAACGGGACGGCCATGTTCGACCCCGTTCCCGTCCTGGAAAAGATCGTCGCCTCCCTCGACCGCGACGCCCGCGAGCCGACCAAGCTGCGGGGGCTCCTTGTGCCCGAGTTGCGCAAGGTGATCGAGACCGGCCACGCGGAGGCCGAGCGGCTTCTCCTCAAGGAACGCGACGGCCTTGCCTGCGCGCAGCGTCTGAGCCGCCTCACCGATGCGGTGGTGCGGGCGATCTACGACGCCGTCGTCTGGCGCCTCTATCCCAACGACAACCCATCCACCGGCGAGCACCTCGCGATCGTCGCGACCGGCGGCTACGGCCGGGGTACGATGGCGCCGGGTTCGGACATCGATCTGCTGTTCCTGCTGCCCTACAAGCAGACGGCATGGTCCGAGAGCGTCGTCGAGGCGATGCTCTACGTGCTGTGGGACCTCAAGCTGAAGGTCGGCCACGCCACGCGGTCCGTGGAGGAGTGCCTGCGCGAGGGCCGCGCGGACATGACGATCCGCACTGCTTTGCTGGAATCCCGCTTCCTGTTCGGCTCGCGCTCGCTGTTCGAGGAGATGGTCACCCGCTTCGATACCGAACTGGTGATCGGGTCGGCCTCGGAGTTCGTGGACGCCAAGCTGCGCGAGCGTGATGCCCGCGTTGCCAAGGCGGGCGCCTCGCGCTACCTCGTCGAGCCCAACGTCAAGGACGGCAAGGGCGGCTTGCGCGATCTCAACACCCTGTTCTGGATCGCGAAATACACTTACCGCGTGCGCAATCAGGCCGAGCTGGTCCATGCCGGGCTGTTCACGCCGGACGAGTACCGCCTGTTCGAGCGCTGCGAGGAGTTCCTGTGGCGGGTGCGCTGCCACATCCATTTCGTGACCGGGCGGCCGGAGGAGCGCCTGTCGTTCGGGCTGCAACCCAAGATCGCCGAGCGGCTCGGCTTCGGCTCCCGCGGCGGCCTCTCGGGCGTCGAGCGCTTCATGAAAGCGTATTTCCTCATCGCCAAGGATGTCGGCGACCTCACCGCCATCGTCTGCGCCGAGTTGGAGGCACGCCACGCCAAGCGCACGCCGGTGCTCGATCGCTGGATCGGCCGCTTCCGCGACCGCTTCCGCGCGACCTCGATCGAGGCGGAGGATTTCTGGATCGACAACGGCCGGGTCAACATCCGCGGCGAGGACGCGTTCGAGCGCGATCCGGTCAACCTGATCCGTCTGTTCTGGCTCGCCGACCGGCACAACCTCCCGATCCATCCGGACGCGGCGCGGCTGGCCAACCGCTCGCTCAAGCTCATCACCCACGCGGTGCGCATCGATCCGGAGGCCAACCGGCTCTTCCTCGACATCCTGACCTCGAAGAACGCACCCGAAACGATCCTGCGATCGATGAACGAGGCGGGCGTGCTCGGCCGGTTCATCCCGGAATTCGGCCGCATCGTCGCGATGATGCAGTTCAACATGTACCACCACTACACGGTGGACGAGCATCTGCTGCGCTCGCTCGGCGTGCTCGCCGCGATCGATTCGGGCCGGGTGCGCGACGAACATCCGCTCGCCACGCGGCTCATCGATACGATCCACAACCGCCGCGCCCTCTATGTCGCGATCCTGCTCCACGACATCGCCAAGGGCCGTCCGGAGGACCATTCGATCGCGGGTGCGGCCATCGCCCGCAAGCTCGGGCCGCGCTTCGGATTGAGCCAGGCGGAGACCGAGACGGTCTCGTGGCTGGTCGAGCACCACCTGCTGATGTCGATGACGGCGCAGAGCCGCGATCTCTCCGACCGCAGGACGATCGAGAAGTTCGCGAGCGAGGTGCAGAGCCTGGAGCGGCTGAAGCTGCTCGCGATCCTCACCGTCGCCGACATCAAGGCGGTCGGTCCCGGCGTGTGGACGGCCTGGAAGGGCACGCTGCTGCGCACCCTCTACGACGAGACCGAAGTCGTCCTGTCCGGCGGCCATTCGGAGATCGCCCGCACCGACCGGGTGCGGCTGATCCAGATGGCCCTGCGCGAGCAGCTCTCCGACTGGAACTCCGAGTTGTTCGACGGCTACGCCGCGCGCCACAACCAAGCCTACTGGCTCAAAGTGGACTCGACGCGCCACTTCAAGAACGCCCGCTTCCTGCGCACGGTAATGGAAGAGGGCCGTACCAGCGCCACGACCTACGAAACCGATCCGGTCCGTGGCGTGACCGAGCTGACGGTCTATTCCCCCGATCATCCGCGGCTGCTCGCCATCATCACCGGCGCCTGCGCGACCATGGGCGGCAACATCGTCGATGCGCAGATCTTCACGACCACCGACGGCTTCGCCCTCGATTCGATCTTCATCTCCCGCGCCTTCGAGCGGGACGAGGACGAGCTGCGCCGGGCCGGCCGCATCGCCACGGCGATCGAGCGGGCGCTGAAGGGCGAGATCAAGATCGCCGAACTCGTCGCCGACAAGCACCCGAAGCAGCCGCCCAAGACCTTCCTCGTGCCGCCGGACGTGTCGATCGACAACGCCCTGTCGAGCCGCGAGACCGTGGTGGAGATCACCGGCCTCGATCGACCGGGCCTGCTCTACGAGCTGACGACGGGGCTCAACCGTCTGAGCCTCAACATCACCTCGGCGCATGTGGCGACTTTCGGCGAGCGGGCGGTGGACGTGTTCTACGTGACCGACCTCACCGGCACCCGCGTGGTGCAGCCCGACCGCCTCGCGATGATCCGCGCCGCGGTGATGGAGGTGTTCGCCAGCGACGTCGCTGCGCTCCGCGCAGAGGGGCTCGACGCCCTCGTCGATTCGCCGCCGCCGCGGGAACTCTGACCCGTCCGTCGCGCGGTGCGCTTGATTTCGGGGTTTGCCCGAATGATATCAGCCCCATCCCGGAACCCTTCGAGACCTGATCGATCGCACGATGATGGCTGACGACATGGAGAAGCACGAGCGGCACGATGGCGCGGAGGCGGAGGTTCCGCCGCAATCCGGTGCCTCGCAAACGGGCGCGGATGCGGAAGGGCTCGCGGCCGCGATCGCCGAGCGCGACGAGTTCAAGGATCGCCTGCTGCGCACGCTGGCCGAGATGGAGAACCTGCGCCGCCGCACCGAGCGTGAGGTTGCGGATGCCCGCACTTACGCGGTGACGAACTTCGCCCGCGACATGCTCAACACCGCCGACAACATCCGCCGCGCGCTTGATAGCGTACCGGAGGAGGCCCGCGCGGGTGCCGAGGGCCCCTTCAAGGGTCTGATCGAGGGCATCGACCTGACGGAGCGGGATCTCTCCAAGACGCTCGAGCGCCACGGCGTGAAGGTGGTCGATCCCAAGGGCCAGCGCTTCGACCCGAACCGCCACCAGGCGATGTTCGAGGTGCCCAACACCGAGGTTCCCAACGGCACCGTCGTCCAGGTGGTGCAGACCGGCTACGTCATCGGCGACCGGACCCTGCGCCCGGCTCTCGTCGGCGTCTCCAAGGGCGGCCCGAAGCCCGAGGCCAACAAGGACAAGTCCGCCGACGCGGCCTAACGCTTTTCCTTCCGTCGAAGAAAAAAGGCCGGCACCCCTGTGCCGGCCTTTTTCGTATGCGCCTTGGCTATTCCGCCGCCTGCCGCGTCGTCTCGCGGAACGGGTGGGCCGGATAGGTGCCGATGATGCGCAGCTCCTTCGAGAAGTAGCGCAACTCTTCGAGGGCCCGGCGCAGGCCGTCATCCTCGGGGTGGCCATCGACCTCGGCGTAGAACTGGGTCGCGGTGAACTGGCCCTCGACCATGTAGCTCTCGAGCTTCGACATGTTGACGCCGTTGGTCGCGAACCCGCCGAGCGCCTTGTAGAGCGCCGCCGGGATGTTGCGGACCCGGAAGATGAAGCTTGTCACCGTCGAGTCGTTGCCCGGCTCGCACTCGGCGGGCTCCGGCGAGAACACGACGAAGCGCGTAGTGTTGTGCGCCTCGTCCTCGACGTCGCGCTCCAGAATGTCGAGGCCGTAAACCTCGGCCGCCATGGCCGGGGCGAGCGCGGCGCGGCTGGGGTCGCGCGCCTCGGCCACCTCGCGGGCGGCGCCGGCCGTGTCGCCGGCCACCACCGCCTTGAGGCCGAGCCGCCGGATGATCCGGCGGCACTGGCCGAGCGCGTGGATGTGGCTGTGCACGCTCGTCAGCTGCTCCGTGCCCACGCCCGGTAGGCCCATGAGCTGGAAGTGGATCGGCAGGAAGTGCTCGGCGATGATGTGCAGCCGCGACGTCGGGATCAGGTGGTGGATGTCGGCGACCCGGCCGGCGATCGAGTTCTCGATCGGGATCATCGCGAGGTTCGCCTTGCCCTCATTCACCGCGGCGAAGGCGTCCTCGAAGGTGGCGCAGGGCAGAGCGGTCCAGCCGGGATAG
This sequence comes from Methylorubrum extorquens, assembly GCA_900234795.1. NCBI lineage: Bacteria > Pseudomonadati > Pseudomonadota > Alphaproteobacteria > Hyphomicrobiales > Methylobacteriaceae > Methylorubrum > Methylorubrum extorquens. Next base: position 5,693,722 of record LT962688.1, on the reverse strand, counting down.
GCCTGCGAGCAGATGATGTGCGAGTTGGCCCCGGGCTCACCCTGGTAGGCAATGGTGCGGTCGGTCATCGGTGCTTCGGCAGGCTCAGTTCAGGCGGCGGATGGCGAGCAGCGTGCGGGCGCGCTCGAGGTCGGCGGGGGTATCGACGCCGAGCGGCAGGTCCTCGACGATCATCGCGTCGATGCGCATGCCGGCCTCCAGCGCGCGCAGCTGCTCCAGCTTCTCGCGTTGCTCCAGTTCGCCTTGCGGCAAGGCGACGAAGCGCGCGAGCGCCTTCCGACGATAGGCATAGAGGCCGATATGGTGGAACAGCGGCCCGTCGCCCCAGGGGGCACGGGCGCGGGTGAAGGCGAGCGCGCGCAGACGGTTGGGTCCCACCGTGTAGCCGATGATCTTGACCACGTTGGGATCGTCCATCTCCTCGGGCCGGTGGATCACCGCGCAGAGGGTGGCGATGTCGACCTGCGGGTCGGCGAGCGGCATCACCGAAGCGGCGATGATCGCCGGGTCGATGGTCGGCAGGTCACCCTGGACGTTGACGACGACGTCGTGATTGCCGTCGGGATCGACGATCTCCAGCGCTTCCGCGAGACGGTCGGAGCCGGAGGGGTGGTCGGGCCGGGTCATCACCGCCAGCCCGCCCTGCGCCTCGATCACCTCGGCGACCGCGTCGGTGTCGGTGGCGACCACGACGGGACCGATGCCCGCCTCCACGGCACGGCGCCAGACATGCACGATCATCGGCACGCCCGCGATGTCGGCGAGCGGCTTCGACGGCAGCCGGGTCGCAGCGAGGCGGGCCGGAATCAGGATTAGGGGATCGGACATGGCCTCGGGCGGGTCGGACGAACTCAAGCGGAAGGGGTTTTAGGCACGCGGGAGCGCTCTAGCAGCGACGGTGCGGCTTGTCATGATCGGGCGTTCCGCCCTCACAGTGCGGCAGAGCTGCAACGAAAATGCCCGCTCGCTCGAAGCGTATGACGAATAACGGTGTGCGACAGCGCGCAGCGCGCATGGCCCATTGTCAAGATCGGGCCCGACCGGGTAATCACCCTTGAAATCCTCCAAAGTCCGGCGTCTGCCCGTCGGGCCCTCATCCGCCGGGTCCTGATCCCGCGCGCCGGAGCTGTCGAGCATGGATTCCTTCGAGCTGAACAAGGTTGCGGGCGCGGTCCTGGGTGCCCTCCTGTTCGCGGTTGGGTCGGGCTTCGTGGCGGAGCTGATCTATCACCCCAAGCCCGCCGGAAACGCCGGCTATCGCCTGCCCGAGCCGGAGGCGAAGAGCGGCGGCGCGGCGGCGGAAGCCCCGAAGGCCGAGCCCATCGCCGTGCGGCTCGCCAGCGCCGATGCCGAGAAGGGCAAGGGCGGCACCAAGGCCTGCCAGGCCTGCCACAGCTTCGAGAAGGGCGGCCCCAACAAGGTCGGCCCCGATCTCTGGGAGATCGTGGAGCGCGAGAAGGCGCATGCCGCCGGCTTCGATTACTCCGCCGCGCTCAAGGAGAAGGGCGGCACCTGGACCTACGAGGATCTCGACCACTTTCTCGAAAGCCCGAAGGGCTACGTGAAGGGCACGAAGATGGCGTTTGCCGGTATCGGCTCGCCGACGGACCGCGCCAACGTCATCGCCTATCTGCGCACGCTCGCCGACAGCCCGAAGCCGCTTCCGGCCGCCGAGAAGAAGGCTGAAACGGCGCCGGCGGGCGACAAGAAGGCCGAGGCCGAGAAGCCTGCCGAGGGCAAGCCCGACGCCAAGAAGGCCGCCGAGGAGAAGAAGCCGGCCGGGACCAAGCCGGTGGAGAGCGCGACGGGCGACAAGGGCAAGACGCCCGAGACCAACGCGCCGCAGGGCAACACACAGTCGGGTGACGGCAAGGACACCGCCCGCCCGGTCCCAGCGCCGCAGGTCCAGCCCCAGCGCAACGAGGTCGCCCCGACGCAGGCGCCCGAGGCCAAGCCCTCGGGGGACATCCCGACCAAGGCGGATCCGGGCTCCGAGTCCACGCCGGCCACCGAGCCGCCGGCCAAGCCCGACCCCGACGCGCCCAAGCCGTAAGGCGGACCGGCGTACGAGTTTCCGAGAAGGCCGGGCCCCTGAAGCCCGGCCTTTTTCATGTCCGGGCACGTGGCTGCGCCGGCTGCGCGCTCGCGGCGGGTGGCGCCAACTCCGGGCTCGTCCTAGAACGACGCCCGACTGACCTCTCACGGGATCGGGAGACCGCGCCAACGTGACGGAAAACGCCGTAATTGCCCGCCGCAGCTTCCTTGCCGGAGCACTCGTCCTCCTGGGACTGCGAGGCCCCGTCTCCGCTCAGGAGCCCGCCGAATCCGCCTCGAAGGTCTCGGCGCAGGAGGCACCCGGCAATTGGCGCCATGCGCTGACCCTGCTCGGCGAGCCGAAATACGGCCCGGACTTCCAGCATTTCGACTATGCCGACCCGAAGGCGCCGGTCGGCGGCCTGGTGCGGCTCGGGTCGCAGGGCGGCTTCGACAACCTCAACTTTATCGTCAACGGCCTGAAGGGCGATCTCGAAGGCGGGATCACCCAGATCTACGACACGCTGATGGAGGATTCCGGCGACGAGCCGTTCTCCTCCTACGGCCTCCTCGCCGAGGCCGTGCGGATCGCCGAGGACGGCCAGTCGGTGACCTATCGCCTGCGCCCGAACGCGCGCTGGCACGACGGCAAGCCGGTCACCGTCGAGGACGTGATCTGGTCCTTCGACACGCTGAAGGCCAACAACCCGTTCTATGCTGCCTACTACCACACCGTGGCCAAGGCCGAGCCGGGGGCCGAGCGCGAGGTCGTCTTCCGCTTCAGCGAGGCCGGCAACCGCGAACTGCCGCAGGTGCTGGGCCAGATGCAGGTGCTGCCCAAGCACTGGTGGACCGGCACCGACAAGAACGGCAAGCCGCGCAGCGCCACCGAGACGACCCTTGAGATCCCGCTCGGCTCCGGCCCGTATCGTTTGACCAAAGTCGATGCCGGCCGCTCGGCCGTCTACGAGCGCGTGGCCGATTACTGGGGCAAGGATCTACCGGTGAACCGCGGCCGCAACAATTTCGGCACGGTCCGCTTCGAGTATTTCCGCGATGGCTCCGTGCTGCTGGAGGCGCTGAAGGGCGACCTCTACGACTTCCGCACTGAGAACATCGCCCGCAACTGGGCGACCGCCTACGACGACTTCCCGGCGGTAAAGGAAGGGCGCCTCATCAAGGAGGAATTCCCCGGCCGCGGCACTGGCATCATGCAGGCCTTCGTGTTCAACCTGCGCCGGGACAAGTTCAAGGACGAGCGCGTGCGCCGCGCCTTCAACCTCGCTCTGAACTTCGAGGAGATGAACCGGCAGCTCTTCTACGGCCTGTACAGCCGGATCGATTCCTATTTCTACGGCTCGGACCTCGCCTCATCGGGCCTGCCCGACGGGATGGAGAAGGTGATCCTGGAGAGCGTGAAGGACAAGCTGCCGGGCAGCGTCTTCACCGAGACTTACACCAACCCCGTCAACGACACGCCCGAGGCTGCGCGGGCCAACCTGCGCAAGGCGGTCGGCCTGCTGCGCGAGGCCGGCTACGAGCTGAAGGGCGGCAAGATGGTCGCCAAGGCGACCGGCGAGCCGCTGACCGTCGAGTTCCTCGAATTTCAGAACGTGTTCGAGCGGGTGATCCTGCCCTACGCCGCGCAGCTCAAGCTCATCGGCATCGAGTCCTCGATCCGGGTGATCGATCAGGCGCAGTACCAGAATCGCCTGCGCAGCTTCGACTTCGACATCACCACCTCGAACTGGCCGGAATCGCTCTCGCCCGGCAACGAGCAGCGCGAATTCTGGGGCTCGGCCGCCGCCGACAAGCCGGGCTCGCGCAACATCGCCGGGATCAAGGATGCAGGAATCGACGCGCTGATCGAGAAGGTGATCTTCGCGCAGGACCGCGAGACGCTGGTCGCCGCCACGCACGCCCTCGACCGCGCGCTCCTTGCCCACAACTTCGTGGTGCCGCAATGGTCCTCGGCCGCGACGCGGACGCTGCGTTGGAACCGCTTCGGCCGCCCTGTGGTGCTGCCGAAATACGGCTCTTCCGGCTTCCCGACGACGTGGTGGTACGACGAGGCGCTCGCCGCCAAGACGGGGGCCCCGCGATGAGCGCGGGCGCGACCCGCCGAAGCGTCGTCCTCGGCACGGGGGTGCTGGCGCTCGCGGGCGCCCTGCCCCGCTCGGCCCGCGCCGAGGATGTCCGCAAGGCTCACGGCCTTTCAAGTTTCGGCGAGCTGAAATACGCGCCCGACTTCCCGAATTTCGACTACGTGAACCCGATGGCGCCGCGCGGCGGGCGCTTCTCCACAACTCTGGTCCAGACCTTCGGGAATCAGGCGTTCGACACCTTCGACACGCTCAATCCCTACGTCTTCCGCGGCAACGGCGCGGCCGGGATCAATCTCACCTTCGACAGCCTGATGGTGCGCGCCCTCGACGAGCCGGACGCGCTCTACGGCCTCGTCGCCCGCTCGGTCGAGATTAGCCCCGACGGCCTGACCTATCGCTTCGCCCTGCGTCCCCAAGCGCATTTCCACGACGGCTCGCCCCTGACCGCGCGGGACGCGGCCTTCTCCCTCACCATCCTCAAGGAGAAGGGGCACCCGACGATCGCGCAGGTGATCCGCGACGTCGCCAAGGCGACGGCGGAGGGCGACGAGACCCTGGTCGTCCGCTTCGCCCCCGGCCGCAGCCGCGACCTGCCGCTGATCGTCGCCGGACTGCCGATCTTCTCGGCCAAGTTCTTCGAGGGCCGCGACTTCGAGGCCCAGACTCTCAAGCCGCTGCTCGGCTCCGGCCCCTATCAGGTCGGACGGATCGATATCGGCCGCTTCATCGAACTGGAGCGCGTGACCGATTACTGGGCCGCGGATCTTCCGGTGATGGTCGGGCAGAACAACTTCGACCAGCTCCGCTACGAGTATTTTCGCGACCGGCAGGTCGCCTTCGAAGCGTTCAAGGGCGGCGCCTACACCTACCGCCAGGAATTCACCTCGCGGATCTGGGCGACGGGCTACGATTTTCCCGCCGCACGCGAGGGCCGCGTCAAGCGCGAGACCCTGCCCGATACCTCGCCCGCCGCCATCCAGGGCTGGTTCTTCAACACCCGCCGCGAGGTGTTCAAGGATCCGCGCGTGCGCGAGGCGATCGGCCTGTGCTTTGACTTCCCCTGGACCAACCGCACGGCGATGTTCGGCTCCTACGAGCGCACCGTCTCGTTCTTCCAGAAGACCGACCTGATGGCGACGGGCAAGCCCTCCGCGGAGGAGCTGGCCCTGCTCGAACCCTTCAGCGGGCAGGTGCCGGCCGAGGTCTTTGGCGAGGCCTGGACGCCGCCGGTTCCGGACGGTTCGGGCCAGGACCGGGCGCTGCTCGCCCGCGCGGTGGCTCTGCTCAAGGAGGCGGGCTGCACCCGCGAGGGTGGCGCCTTGCGGCTGCCGAACGGCAAGCCGATCGAGTTCGAATTCCTCGATTCGGATTCCGTCTGGGAGCCGATCGTCCAGCCCTTCATCCGCAATCTCGGGCTGATCGGCATCAAGGCGCGCCAGCGGGCGGTCGATGCCGCACAGTATCAGGCACGGGTGCGCGACTTCGACTTCGACATCACCTCCCGCGCGGCCTCGGGCGACGCGACGCCGGGGCCGGAGCTGCGTGAGGCTTATGGCTCGCGCGCGGCGGCGATCCCCGGCTCCAACAACCTCGCCGGCATCACGGATCCGGTGATCGACGCGCTGCTCGACCGCGTCGCCAACGCGGATTCGCGCGCGAGCCTCACCGTGGCCTGCCGCGCCCTCGACCGGGTGATGCGGGCCGGCCGCTACTGGATCCCGATGTGGTACTCGCCTGAGTACCGCCTCGCCCTGTGGGACATGTATGGCCGCCCGGCGAAGCTGCCGACCTACGGGCTCGGCGTGCCGGGCCTGTGGTGGTACGACGAGGCCACGGCGCGCCGGATCGGCCGGGGCTGAGGATCTTCCATGCTCGCCTACATCCTGCGCCGCATCGCGCTGATGATCCCGACGATCTTCGGGATCATGCTCATCACCTTCGCCATCATTCAGTTCGCCCCCGGCGGCCCGGTGGAGCGGGTTCTGGCCCAGCTCCAGGGCCAGCAGGAAGGCTCTCTCTCGCGTATCACCGGCGGCCAGGGCGATCTCGGCGGCGGGGCGGCCCGCGGCGGCGGTGAGGCTTCGAAGTACCGCGGCGCGCAGGGGCTCGACCCCGCCTTCATCAAGAAGCTCGAAGCCCAGTTCGGCTTCGACAAGCCCGCCTATGAGCGCTTCGGCAAGATGCTGTGGGACTACCTCCGCTTCGATTTCGGCCGCAGCTATTTTCGCGACGTTTCGGTGCTGGATCTGATCAAGGAGAAGCTCCCGGTCTCGATCTCGCTCGGCCTGTGGATGACGCTGATCTCCTACGCGATCTCGATCCCCCTCGGCATCCGCAAGGCGGTGGCCGACGGCTCGCGCTTCGACGTCTGGACCTCGGCAGTCGTCATCGTAGGCTACGCGATCCCGAGCTTCCTATTCGGCATCCTCCTCGTGATCCTGTTCGCGGGCGGCTCCTTCCTCCAGATCTTCCCGCTGCGCGGCCTCACTTCCGAGAATTTCGAGTCCCTGAGCCTCTGGGGCAAAGCCCTGGACTATGCGTGGCACCTCGTGCTGCCGCTCTCCGCCCTGGTGCTCGGCGCCTTCGCCACCTCGACGCTGCTGACCAAGAACTCGTTCCTCGACGAGATCCGCAAGCAATACGTGGTCACCGCCCGCATGAAGGGCGTGAGCGAGCGGCGCGTCCTCTACGGCCACGTCTTCCGCAATGCGATGCTGATCGTGATCGCCGGCTTTCCCGGCGCCTTCATCACGGCCTTCTTCACCGGCTCGCTGCTGATCGAAACGATCTTCTCGCTCGACGGGTTCGGGCTTCTGTCGTTCAGCTCCATCGTCGGCCGCGACTATCCGGTGGTGTTCGCCACGCTCTACATCTTCTCCCTGCTTGGTCTGGCCGTGAATCTCCTCTCCGACCTCACCTACACATGGATTGATCCACGCATCGATTTCTCGGCGCGCGGCGCCTGACGCGCGCCTCTGTTTGCCGACTGCGCAGCCGGCTGCTATCGGCGCGCATTCGCCGCCGGACGCCGCCCGTGACCGCCCTCCCCCTCGTCATCCGACCCGAGCATCCGGACGACGCCGCGGCGATCGAGCGGCTGCACGCCCGCGCCTTCGGCCCCGGCCGCTTCGCCCGCACCGCCTACCGCCTGCGCGAGGGCGTCGCGCCCCTGCCCGATCTCTGCCTGACGGCGCTGGTCGGCACCTATCTCGTCGGCTCGGTGCGGATCGGCCCGGCCGAGGCGCAGGGCGGATCGCTCCTCGTGCTCGGGCCGCTCACCGTCGATCCGAGCTTTTCCGATCGCGGCATCGGCACCAGCCTGATGCAGGCTAGCCTTGATGCCGCCCGCGCCGCCGGGCACGGCCTCGTCGTCCTCGTCGGCGACGCGCCCTATTACCGCCGCTTCGGCTTTGTGCCCGTGCCCGCGGGCCGGCTGACCCTGCCGGGCCCGGTCGATCCCGCGCGCTTCCTCTGGCTTGAACTCAGGGACGGGGCGAGCGCCGGCCTCTCCGGCGCAATTCAGCCGCGACGCGTATAGCCGGCTGCGGGCGCGCTCCGCGCAGCGTTCCACGGTCGAGGCACCGCTTGACCGTGCGAGATCAGGATCGGACACCGGGGCAAACGCCGAGATAACGGGAAACGCCCGCCGTGCCGACCACCGACGACCGCCAGCTGCCGCCCCGCTTCAACGCGGCCCGCTATTGCCTCGCGGAGAATGCCCGCCTGCGCGGCGACAAGACAGCGCTCGTCATGGTGGGCGACGGCGGCACGGTCAGCCGCCTCACCTATGCGCAAGCCGACCGGGCGGTGCGCGGCATCGCGGCCGGGCTGCTCGGCCTCGGGCTGAAGGCCGGCGACCGGGTGATGATCCGCATGGGCAACGAAGCCGACTACGTGCTGATCTATTTCGGTGCCCTCGCCGCGGGGCTCGTCGCCCTCCCCTCCTCGCCGCAACTGACGGCCGATGAAGCCAGCTTCCTGATGGAGAATGCCGGCGTCGCCGCCGTGGTGACCGGTCAAGGCTTTTCGGATTCCAGCGGAGATGCCGGCTGCATCCACCTCGACTCCGAAACAATCGCGGTGATGAAGGCGGGCGAGCCGCTCGCCGACTACGCCGACACCGCCGCCGACGGTCCGGCCACCCTCGTCTACACCTCCGGCACCACGAGCCGTCCGAAAGGCGTGCTCCACGCCCACCGCGCCATCTGGGGCCGCCGGCCGATGCACGCGCACTGGCTCGGCCTCACCGAATCCGACGTGATGCTGCATGCCGGCACCATGAACTGGACCTACACCCTCGGCGTCGGCATCACCGACCCCTGGGCCTGCGGCGCCACGACGGTGCTCTATAACGGCCCGCGCGACCGCGGGATCTGGCCCCGCCTGATCGCCGAGCAGGGCGCGACGATCTTCGCAGCGGTGCCGAGCGTCTACCGCCAGATCCTGAAATACGCCGACCTCTCCGAGCATGATCTCTCCTGCCTGCGCCACGGCGTCACCGCGGGCGAGGCTCTGTCGGCCGACCTTCTCGACGCCTGGACGAGGGCCACGGGTAAGCCGCTCTACGAAGCGCTCGGCATGAGCGAGATCTCGACCTATGTGTCGAGCGGCCCGACCATCCCCGTTCGTCCCGGCTCGCCCGGCCGGCCGCAACCGGGGCGCCGCGTCGGGATCCTGCCCACTGACGGACCGCCCGAACCGCTGCCGCCGGGCGAGACCGGCCTGCTGGCGATCCACCGCTCCGATCCCGGCCTGATGCTCGGCTATTGGCAGCGGCCGGAGGAAGAGGCGGCGGTGATGCGGGGTGAATGGTTCGCCGGCGGCGACCTCGTGAGCTTTGATGCGGACGGCTATCTCTGGTTCCACGGCCGCAACGACGACCTGATGAACGCCATGGGCTACCGCGTCTCGCCCGTTGAGGTGGAAGGCGTGCTGGCGGGCCATCCCGACATCGCCGAGGTCGGCGTGACGGAGCTTTCCGTACGCATGGACCTCCGGGTCATCGCCGCCTTCGTGGTTCTGCGCCCCGGCGCCGAGCCCGACGCGGAGGGACTGATGGCGTGGTGCGGCGAACGTCTGGCGGCCTACAAGGCACCGCGCGCGGTCCGCTTCGTCGAGGCGCTGCCCCGCACCGCCAACGGCAAGGTTCAACGCAAGCGGCTGGCGGAGGCCGCCGGATAGCCGCGCTTGTTCGCGCCAAATCGCGCCGGTACAGCGAAGGCCCCGCGCGCTTCGAGACCCATGGCCCCGCTCCCGATCTCCGTCTTCATCATCGTCAAAAACGAGGCCGACCGCCTCGGTGCGACCCTCGCGGCGGTGCGCGCCTTGGCCGACGACATCGTGGTGGTCGATTCCGGCTCGACCGACGGCACCCAGGCGCTGGCCGCCTCGCTCGGGGCCCGAGTGATCCACAACGACTGGCCGGGCTACGGCCGGCAGAAGCGCTTCGCGGAAGAGCAGTGCCGCCACGACTGGGTGCTCAACCTCGACGCCGACGAGGTGGTGCCGCCCGACCTCGCCGAGCAGATCCGCGCCGTCTTCGCTCAGGGCGAGCCGGCGCACGCCGCATGGTCCATCGCCATCGCCGAGGTTTTCCCCGGCGAGACACGCCCCAACCCCTGGGCCTACGTCCTGACCCCCGTGCGGCTCTACCGGCGCGACTTGAGCACCTACTCGACCTCACCGGTCCACGACCGGGTCGTGCTCGGCCCCGGCGTCACCACGGGGCGGATCAAAGGGCGCATCCACCATTTCTCGGTGCGCTCGCTGGGCGACCAGCTCGCCAAGCTCAACCGCTATTCCGACCAGCAAGCCGACGACCTCGACGCCCGCGGCGTCACGATCCCGGCCTGGCGCCTCTACGTCGAGCTGCCGGGCAATTTTCTGAAAGCCTATTTCGGCCGCCGCCACTTCGTGCGCGGCGCCTACGGCTTCCTCACGGCCATGAACTACGCGATCTCGCGCCATCTGCGCGTGGCCAAGCATTACGAGCGCCGTGTCACAACCCCGCGCCGACCGGGTTGACCCGCCCCGCCGGAGCTTCTACAGCCAAGCGCAGTGGAGACGTGGCCGAGAGGCTGAAGGCACTCGTTTGCTAAATGAGCATACCCCTAATAAGGGTATCGAGGGTTCGAATCCCTCCGTCTCCGCCACTCTTTCTATTTGTCTGCAACACGTTGATTTAGCACGTGTTTCTGATGTGCCGTTTCGGCATTTGTCCCCGAGTCGGCCTGCCACTGAAGGAGCCGTTCCAAGTGCGGGGAAAGGACGGGTTTGGCGCTCTGGCGTCCATTTGCCCGAGCGTCGTTCCTTCAAAGCACCGCGCATCGTGCGGCTGCCCGCCCAGATCGATCCCCGACCTGGCTCTGCGCAAGCGCGGATCGCCGGGATGCCCGGAGGGTGCAACTCGGCTACGGCTCCACGTCGGCGTTCGTGTACGCGTTTCGCACCGAACTCGGGTGCAGCGCACAATCGTGGCAAAGAACTGACCCGCTCAGCTAACTATGCCGGTATTGCTGAGTGACTTAGAGAGAAGCGCTCGTGCTGCGCGTGACGGGCGGTGGCGACCACGATCCATTCAGCAGAGTGTCCTTCGGCCAGTAGGTCCGCATCATAAGAACAAAGGGCCCAGACGGGGCTGGGAGCCAGTTCGATTCGTGATGCGCTCCTGGGCTCTCAGCTTGGATGAAGAGATCGACTGAGCCGTCCGGGTTGGCCTTAAGAGCGTCGCGCGGGCTCACTGAGTAACGATTGATTGGATTATCGACAAAAAAGTAGTCTGCGTCATACATCGTCACAGACCAAAAGCCATTGACGGGCGGCAGCTCGCCTTCCGCAAACCTCATCACATACTTCGAGTTGCCATTCAGCTTGCGGCCGGCGGCGTCGACCGTTGTGGTTGGGTAGACCGCATCCTGAGGTAAGTTGCAGCCGAGCCCGATCGCTGTGATTAGGGCACGCTGCAGGTAATCCTTACCGTAATCACCGCCGTCCGTAGTGAATGTCCACCCGTTCACGTGGCTGCCCGTATTCTTGAAGTGCTCCATGATGTGCGGGATAGCCTCCCTTGGCGCCTTGTCGATCGCCTCTCGGATAACAGGCGGCTGACTTGCCAGATCGAAGGGCTGACCGGGCACGATCCCAAGGGAGGCCATCTTAGCGACTGGAACTCCATCCGCGAGCGCCGGTGGGTTATCCTTCATCAGGGAGGCCAGCAAGTTGAAGTAGGTCGTCGCGTCCATGCGGTTGACCTGCTCGCGCACGGCCGTCTTCATATCGATGCTTGGATCGACCCGACCCGGAGCGGGCGTGTATGTCTTACCGGTCGCGCTCGCCGGGATAAGTCTGTAACGATCCTGCAACGCGTGCACAGCCGTGTAGTCCTCGGGCGTACCCGTGCAGTAGGTCCGGCCCAGGATCCAGATCAAATTGGTCGGTGCCTGGATCAGTTTGGCGCCAGACGGCACACTGCCGCTCCAGCCGGGTCCTGCTATGAAGTAGGTCTGCGGTCCAGTCCCCGTAGTGCGCTTGCCCGGCACGGCGAAGACATTCGTCCAGGCGCTCAGCATCGGCATGAGGAAATAGCGCCCGTTTTCCTCCGGGATGGTGAGGAGGTGGGGCTCTTGGCCCACGTCGAGGAAGGCGCTGGAATAGAGTGTGTCAGCATTCGGCGCGGTGACGGCGCGAAATTTGGCGTTCGGGTACTCCCGCATGCTGGCGAACTGGCCCATCGGAGCGCCCTTACCCTCAGGCGCGACCACGTTTGTGAGAACGCGCCGGGTCAACTCCATGGTAACAAGCGGGTAGCCGTAGATGTAGGCGTCTATTGCCAGTTCCAGCGGATCGGCCGCCGCTTGGCTGCCAATAATCGGTGCATCCTGCTCTGTGGCCCTCGCTCGGCTGATGGGTAGGCCTGCTCCGACGAAGGGGATTGTAGCGGCGCCTGCGGCAAAGATCCGTCGAGTGACGTTCATGTTCGCCTCCTGTGAGTGGCCCGTTGATTTCAGGCGCATCATGACAGATCTGATCTGCTACCTACTCGGCTAATAGGTCCACCAGCACCTGTCTTCGTTTAAGAAGCTTCGAAGCCAAAGTGGCACCAAGTTCTTACCTGAAGCGAACACGTATCGAGGGATTAGCGGCACTGCTGCCCGCTGAAGAGACGGAGTCGGATCTCACCAGCGCCGGCCCCCGAATGCCCGAGGTCCATAGTATCCGCGTCGGTAGATCCCCACTGCGCGTGGGCCATACACCCCGCGTCGGGCTCCAACCGCACCACGCGGACCGACACAACCTGCTCGATAAACACCACGTGCGCACACGGCCGCGTTAGCCTCCGTCGGAAAATACGCCATGAGGCCCGCAAAGATACCAACGGAGACCAGGATGAGCTTCATGACAAGCTCCCAGCACGCTGCCAGCTTGGCTGCCCGGAGAGCACCAAACCGAATCAAGGTAAAAAATTACTGTATCATTGCAGCGTACAGCTGCAATGTCATTTGCAATAACCAATAGCTTGGCCGGATTGGGCAGGCAACGAACGCCATTTTATATCGATCTGGGCCGGCGCACCTGTACGAGCAACTATGTGTTTGAGCGGAATACGTTGGCAGGCACATAAGATGAAGCGCATTCGAGGGACAAGCCCTGCGCCAGTAAAGCATGAGTGTTACATCGAAAGCGCATGACTGGAGGCAGGAAGCATCTACTAATGATGCAATAAGCCGTGCGCAGATTCTGGGCTGTAGGTCCGCTTCTTTATCAAGATCGAACGTCGAGGCGGCAAGCCGAACGATCTGTAAGGGATCGCAATCTCGGAATTTATGAGAACTGGCGGAAGGTCCGAGTGGGGTGGAAAGTAGGAATCGGATGAAGCTGCCGTAACGGACAACAGCGCCATAGTGTCGCTGCAGACTATGTGGCGGAAGCGACCGGTGATGTCCTCGCCCCTGACGAGGTCGCTGCCACCGGGCTACACATCGATCAAGCGACGGCGCTTTGAGATGGAAGCTCCTCAAGGGATCTTGGCCGGCGACCTCTCTGCTGCTCGATCAATGGCTCTGATCACCTGTTCGGGCGAGAGGTGGTGGATCATGTGACCTATGCCCGGAACAGCGACGAACTCGCTGTTCGCCACCTCACTGTGCAGCCGCTCGGATTGGCGGCCAACATCCACTATCTGATCTTCTGCACCCGTGATGATCACCACCGGCAACCTCAGATCGCGGTAGTGCTGCTGAAGCTCGACGGCGACCGGCGTCATCAGGGCGGCGTCTTCGGCAGCCGCACGCAGCTGTGAAGGCCGGAGCATGAGCGCTTTCGGGAACAGTTTGTCGAAGCGCTCTGGTACCTCGGCCGGCGCAAACATAGCCTTAATCAGGCTCGGCAGGATCAGGCGCGAGATCACTGGTGACACGGTATAGCGCATCACATCTCCGATCACTGGGATTGCCGGTGGAGAGAACAGGAAGACGTCGGCGCGCAGCGTTGGGTAGTAGTAGCCGGAGGCCAGCACGAGGCTCCGCACGAGCTGCGAAGCCTGGAGCGCAAGGGCCACCGCGACCAAGCTGCCCCATGAGTGTCCAAGCACCACCGCCTGTGACACGCCGAGACGGTTCAAGGCTGCTTGGTAGAGCCTGGCATGAGCGCGTGGCGTCCAGAGCGCCCGTGGACGCTCGCTGTAGCCGTAGCCGGGCCGGTCGATGATGATGATCACGCGGTAACGCTCGGCGAGCTCGTCAACAATGCCGCTAACAAGGAAGTCCTCGGCCATAGTGCCGTTGCCGTGGATGAGGACCAAGGGTTCGCCTTCCCCACGCTCGATGTAGTGCAGGCGCACACCGTTCACCGTTATGAAGCGGCCAATGGGCGGGTAGCGATCCTCCGCCTCACGCGCCTTCGCGGCCGAGTAGAGCGCCGTGATCCCAAGGGCAGCTGCCGAGCCGATCAGGGCAGGAGCTAACCAGCCCCGACGGTTGCGGGCGGGGCTGACATCTTGAGCGCTGTCGTCGTGCATGCATCCTCGCTTGATCAGTGAGGAAACCGAGAACCTGCGGCTTGTTCCGCAGACGGCAGTGCTGAACGCTACGCTGATGCCTTAGCCACGAAGGGCTACCGACCCCACGGAGAAGATGCTGTTCTCTAAGGCAGTCCCATTCAGACAGATCAGAAAGCCGATAATAGGAATTCAGTCTACGATCGGGCCGCGATGAACCGATCCGCGGATGCGGTGGCGGTAACGAGCAGCGAAGCGCCATCCGCATAGGTCGCGAGCAGTGCTATGGCTGTGAGCAGCCTCCATAAGGGGCCCACCTGTTTCGTATAGGATCAGACCCTTAGTGCGCTGATCGGCGTCCGAAACACACTCTGAATCACAACCTCGGACTCTGTGGGGCGGACGGCGATGCCGGACCGCGCACCATCGCCGCTGTGACCGCGTTTCAGCATTCGGCTGGGCTGGTGGCCGACGGCATCGCTGGGCCGAAGACGCAGGCCGCCCTGCCGAAGGACGACATCAGTGAACGACGCGAGGTGCCCGAGAAACCGGGCGGGCTGGTGCTGGCCGAGGGCGAACTCGGCGTGCGCGAGGACGCGGGCGCGGGCAATAACCCGCGCGTCGTGAAGCTCTTCGCCGCCGCTGACTTCTGCGGCATCAAGCAGAATTCGTTCGCGTGGTGCGCAGCGGCGGTCGGCGCCATGCTGAAGCGGGCCGGCCACAAGCCCTTGAGCAGTCTCGCGGCGCGCTTCTACGAGGCCTGGGGCGTCGGACTGAAGAAGCCGGCGCTCGGCGCCATCCCCACGAAGAAGCGGGGCAACTCGTCCTGGCAGGGGCAACTCGTCCTGGCAGGGGCACGTCGGCTTCGTCTTCGGCGCCAACTCGAGCCAGATCTTCCTGCTAGGCGGCAACCAGGGCGATTCGTGGTCGGTCGCGACTTTCCCTCGCAAGGAGTTCATCGCATGCCGCTGGCCAGCCGACGTACCGCTGCCTGCGCCGCACACGTTGCCGACGACGATCGCCAGGGCACTCTTGGGGGTGAGTGAAGTGTAGCAGCAGCGGGGCGGCCCCTCTGCGGCCCCCAGGAACCGACCCGCTGGCCGTCTGCCCAGGAGCTGACCGGCAACAGACAGGACGGCAGGAATTTGTGTCAGGCAATAGGAAGATGATCAAGATATACCAAGGGCTTACATCAAATGTAACCCTGGGCTAGTAAAGCATGCTGCCGGCACTCTCGGGGGTGAGCGAGGCGTAGAACGGCGGGCCGGCACTGAAAGGGGGGCCGGCACCGACCCGCCGGCCGTTTGCCGCGGGTGTCGGACGGAGACCGCGGCGCAACGACAGAAATCAGTGGAACGCGCCTTGGGCGCGCTCAAGCCGCGCGTGCGGCGTACCCCGATCAATACCCGAGCCGGCCGCCCCCCCGTGCATCCCCATCATCAGGATCACCACACGGTGTTGAGCTTGAACAGTTCGCCGACGGTGGGGGATTCGGGCATAACAAACCGAATCACGGTTAGAGCATCGTGGCCATCGACGGCACCATGTGGGGATGATTACGAGTTGTTGATTGTCGGTTACCGTGCGCAGTTCGTCACGACCAAGCACGTGCCGGGCGAGCGGCGGCGCTTCACCATCACGATCGACGAGTGGTTGCTACGCGTCGCCGATGAGGCAGCGGAGGCGGTAGCGCTAACTCGGTCGGGTTTCATTGAGCGGACGCTAGAGGCGGCCGCCGATAGCGCGCCGAGCGCTTGATGCTGGCGTTACAATAGGTCTGCTACGCGCTCGTCGACACCCGCCGCGCGGACCTGTTTTCTTTCAGGCCCCTCGCACCGCCGCGAGCATCCGCTTCCAGATCTCGGCCGTGCGGTCGTCATCTCCAACGCGGGCCACCGCGGCTTCTGCCCGCGCTTTGAAACTCGACCACCCGATTGAGTGCAATAGATTAGTGAATGTCAGGGGTATCGGCTTGCACAGGTTTGCCAAGCATCTCGTCTGCAAGCCGTTTCTCCAGAATGATAGCATTTCGGTCGAATTCGTCAGCCATGCCATAGAGCTTCGACACTACCGGATCTCTACGATCGACCAGCGCATCCGCAAGCTCGCGACAGAGCTTAGCCTTCGCTCGAAAATATGCTGCAAGGAATTTCATATCGCTTCAATGCTGAAGCGGGCGAGAAACGCGAGTCACAAGACTGCGTAGGCTCGGGAACACTGACGATCACCCCGCCCGGTTGAGCCCCTGAAGCCGCAGTAGGATTTTTGTTGCTAAGAAAGGCGTTGGGGAGCAATTCGGAGTTAGGCGTCGGAAATATGGAACGCTAGGTCAACTGATTCAGCTGAACCACACTGCGCATTAGCTCCGCGTTGTGGAACTATTCGTTCCGTTGATGGAACGAGGTGCCGATGAGGCGGAACCAACAGAAGTTAGAGGGGGCGATTCCAGGGCGTCACGATGCATGGAGCACAGGCGTTCCCCGCAAGTGGCCGAAACTATTTGATGGGCCATGCGCCTTGATGGTCGAGAACAGGCTAATAGTCCACCACTGGCTTCCAACGATGGCGCAACAGGGTCTACGCAGCCGTGATCACGGGTCGTTATTGGGTCCGGTCCGCCCTCCTCCGGCTATGCAATGTTATTGAGCGGCGCGGGCGACTGATAGGAGCCGGTGAACCGACTCTGCGTGAGATGTATGAGCGCGCGCTTAAACGTGCCGAAGCTGAAGCGGTTATGGAGTGGCGCCGCTGCTTCGTTTCAGGGATAGGCGAGACGGAGCCGTACCATACGGAGCTTGGCTCAGCCGAAGAGGTCGGCACGATCACCCTTCCTATCCTCAGCAACGTACCGGCGGATTTGGCTGAGATTAGGCTGTGCGATTGAGCGCCACCTGTCGTGCAGGAACTATCGGTGGCGAACTAACCTTTTTGTTACGACCAGGCCTGATCGTCGGCGAGAAACCAGGCAGCCAGGAACTCGGCACCCTGCTCGCGCATGCCAGCACGTCCCATAAACCGGCCGTTCTGATCCTCGATGTGCCAGAGGCCGGGGTGTTCGACCCGGGCGATGACGCGTCCCGCCATCTCGCGGTCGATCAAAACTGTGAAGGCGCCGGGCTCACCGTCCGGTGCGAGGCTGTAGGTTTGCACTGCGACCTCCCTCAGGCTGCCTGCAGGCTCTCAGCAAAATCGTCCGGCACCTCGCCGTACTGACCGAGGATCGTAGCACTCTCGAGTTCGCCGGTCTCCTCGTCGGCCACGATCTGCAAGGCGGCCGTCCCCGGCATGCGCGTCGCCATCGCCTCGGCTCGCTTCATCGCACCGCTACTCGTCGGCGAGGCCTGCCGATCGCCCGGGATTAGCCGCTCCCGCTTCAACACGAGCGTCTGCACGAGGTAGGTCGTCTTCATGGTCTACGGCTCTCCTCAAGCTGCAAGCGCCGGCAGGAAGCCAACCTCATTGGCGATCTCGTCGAAGCCAAACGTCATCACGTGCTGACCGTAGGCGTCGTGCACGTCGACAATCCACGCCGACCAATCGATCGGAGTTGCGCAGCCCTGCATCAGCTCGGCTGCTACCCTTGCGCAGATCGGGCGGAGATCCACCTCGGCCACCGCCCGTCCCTTTAGGTCGAAAACCACGTCGTTGCCGTCCGTGCAGTGAAAGTGGCAGCGCTCCTGCGACATCGTCATCACTCCTCCATCCCCGTTATCCACAGCCGCGAACGACCGATTGGGCTTGGTGCATCAAGCTGATTGAACGGCCTGCCGGCCTGCTGTTTGTTCTTCATTTGTTCTATAGCAGATGGGGGCTTGGGTGAGGCTGCACACGGTCGCAGAGCTGCCATCGGAAGGTTTTTCCACAGTTCGTGTGCCGCTGATGTGTCCGGCGCTCTGCGCGGGTTTTCCGTCGCCGGCCGACGACTTCGTCGAGAACGCCCTCGAGCTGCCGCGCTGGCTAGTGCGGAATCCACCCGCCACCTTTCTCTGGCGCATCGCCGGTGACTCGATGCGCGACGCCGGGATCTTCGACGGGGATCTCGCCTGCGTCGATCGCAGCCTCAAGCCCAGCCACGGCAGCGTCGTGGCGGCGGCGGTGGACGGCGAGATGTCAATCAAGCGCTTGGTGGTCGAGGGAAACCGGGCGCACCTCTCCTTCGATAATGCCGAGCTGCCGCTCTACGCCCTGGACGAACTGGCCGAGGTCAACGTGTGGGGTGTGGTGCGCTTCACCATCCGCTGGCATGTCGCCCGTGCCGGTCAAGGCCGATGAATGGCGCCGAGGCGCGCCTGCGCGATCGGATTGGGGGCGGGCGAGCCCTCGCGCTGATCGACGGCAACAGCTTTTACTGTTCGTGCGAGCGCGTGTTCGACGCGAAGCTCGCCCGAATTCCCGTGATTGTGCGGAGCAATAACGATGGATGCGCTATCGCCCGCACGCCCGAGGCCAAGGCACTCGGGATCAAGATGGGGGATCCCTACTTCAAGATCCCTGGCCTCTGCGAAGCTCAGGGCGTGCGCGTGTTCTCGTCGAACTACACCCTCTACGGGGACATGTCGGCGCGCATCAACGCGATCTACCGCGACGCCACTCCCGACGTGGAGGTGTACTCGATCGACGAGAGCTTCCTCGATTTGACCGGCTTCGTGCGCCGGGACCGCGTCGCGCTCGCCCGGGACATCCGCGCCACCGTGCGAGCCTGGACCGGCATCCCGACCTGCGTCGGCATCGGCCCGACCAAAACGCTCGCGAAGCTCGCCAACCACATCGCCAAGACGGTGCCCGAACTCGACGGTGTCTGCGACCTGACCGATCCCACGGCTTATGAGCACTGGCTTTGCCGCATCCACGTTGGCGAACTGTGGGGCGTCGGCCGCGCCTCGCTGCCGAAGCTCGAAGCTATGGGCATCGACACCGTGGCGGACCTGCGTGACATCGATCCGCGTCCGGTGCGCAAGGCGCTGACGGTGGTGGGCGAGCGCATCATTCACGAACTGCGCGGCGTGTCCTGCCTTGGGCTCGAACTTGTGCCGGCACGACGTAAGGACTGCGCTGTGACGCGCTCGTTCTCCGGCCGGGTGACGGAGCGGGCCGAGCTTGAGCAGGCGGTCGCCGCCCACGCGACGCGGCTGGGCGAGAAGCTGCGAAGAGAAGGACTCGGCACCGATCACATCACGGTCTTCTATCACACGAGCGAGCACGAACGCGGCGAGCCGATGCGCTCGGTCTCGACCGTAGTGACGCTACCAGAGGCGACCAACGACACGCTGGCGCTGATCTCAGCGGCGCTGCACGGCGTGGCACGCACGTGGCGCGAGCAGGGCAGCCCGCCCTGGCGCTACTCGAAGGCAGGTGTGGTGACGGTCGACCTCGTACCGCTCGCTGCCTCGCAGCGCGCGTTGATCGGCCGGCTCGACCGCGAACGCTCGACACAGCTCATGGGCGCGATGGACGCCTGCAACGTCCGCTTCGGCCGCGGCAGCGTGGTGCCGGCGCGGGCCGGGCTGGCGCAACAGCGGCGGGCCTGGTCGACGAAGTTCGAGATGCGCACGCCGCGCTACACGACGCAGGTGAATGAGCTGCCGGTCGCGCAGGCCTAAAAGTGGACGGCCGGTCGTAGGACTCGGCCGCCCGCTCGTTACGTCACACCGTCTTCCAAGCGCTCGCAGCATCCCACTCGCACTGCTCGCTCAGGACGCCGGCGAACACTGCGTCGAGCCGCACCCGCTCCGCCTCGACGACCGGACCGTCGACCGCGACGGGACGGCAGCGGCCGTTCCAGCCCGTGGGCACGAAGTCCGGATTGTGTAGAGCGTGGTCGGACGCTTCGACGAAAAAGGCGCGGTCGCGGCCGTCGATGTAACTCTCCGCCGGTAGGCCCTCGGCCAGCAGGATGTCGTGGGCATCCAGTTCCACGTGCCAGTAGGTAACGCCGGCGATCGGCTCGCGGGTGATCGTGGTGCCATTGATGAGGCACATCACGGGCACGAGCGCACCACCCTGGCCGTCGGCATCGGCGCCTACCAGGATCGGGTGGCCCGGCGAGAGGCTGAGGTCGCGGGCCGGCAAACCCTGGCCGAAGGCGCCCGCGCGGACACGCACCGGCTGCTGGTGGAAGGGAAGGACCGCACCCGCGGCCTCCATCTCGCGGTGGCCAATCCAGATGATCGGCCGCAAGGTGCCGGAGGCTGTCACTGCGATGTCGCCGACTTGGAGATCCTCGACGGCCACGTCGCCGCGGCTCGTGCGGATCCGCGTACCAGACACGAAGCAGAGAGCGGTTGATCCTGTCGTGAGTGTTACAACTGTCCCATTGGGATAGTTGTTATTCGATAGCAGAGAGGTTTGGCCACCTGAGAGGGCGAAGACGTCGCCTTGGTTTACAGTCCGACCGAGATAGGTTGCCGGACCGCTTCCGTTGCCGGTCCCGCTCGTGAGCTGCATGGTATCTCTGCCGCTCGCTTCGAGGACGGCGGTGTTGTCACTGGCGCCATCTGAAATGTCAGTGATAGTATAAGGGAAATCAAAGCCATCGGTGATGGTGTATTGCGCTGTCCCAGGCGTCTGCCGGACGACGTAAAATCTAGATGTTGAAATCGACGGCGCCGGACCTGAAGACATCACAAGCCTCTTGATCAAGAATGAGCGAAATATCGAGATGCAGCTTCGAGCGTACGTAATCGCTACAAGCGCTCAGCAATCACATTAGTCGCACCAAACCGCATTCGTCTGTGCTAAATCTGCCACATGACATTTTGATTTTCACCGATGCGTCAACATGATTATCTAAATTTAGACTACTGAGACTTTATCGTCAGAAGCACAATCAAGAAATCGTGGCATCTGTCGTTCGAAATAATATTCAAATAATTTACGCCACTTTCTAGTTTTGTTTCAGCATGTCAATCCTTTGGCTAGAGGGCTCATTCTCGTGGTTGTGACTGCCGAGATTCGGCCGAGCAATCTTCGTCTGTGTGGCGCCCTACCATGACTCAAAGGCTTGGCCGATGGAGAAGTCCGGGAGCCTCGTAAGGATGGCGGTATTCACCAGCTGCGGGGCGAAGTGCCGCCAGCGCGCGGCTTCGGCTGGTACTACGGGCGTATGCTGCAGGCTGTAGGGCTCAGGCTCACCGCCTCGTAGCGAACTCCCAAATCGGCTTGCCTATTGGCGCGCCGGGAGTGTTCCGGTAGCCGCTTACGTTGCCGAACAGGATCCGGCTCGGCTCGATACCGATCGCCTTATGCCCTCCGGTGACCATCACCCCGCACCAGTCGATGCGCAACGTGGGGTGCTGGGGGTGGACGCCAAAGATCTGTGGCGCAGTCCAGCCTAAGCGCACGGCCTCGGCGCCGAAGCGCTCGATGAAGTCCGTGCAGGCCTCGTGGATGTTCGCCCAGGCCGTGGTGCCGAGATACAGTCACGGCGAGGAGTTGGGGCGCAGGGTGCCGAAGGCTTTCCGCCACTCAGCAGCCTCAGGCGGGAGATGATCGGGCGCAAGTTCGGGAAGGAGCATCACGGCTGCCGGTTGATGGCCGGGCCGACGGCATAGGGTGGCCGGGTCGCTTTAGGTTTACCGGCCGATCTTCCTCAAGCCTTCTGAGCCCGCGCCAGCAAGATCGCGATGCGGACGGCGCCACGCTCCAAGCCAAGGCTCGACCCCGCGTTGGCGATGGCGTGACCGGCCCAAAATACGGGACGACCACCGCATCGGCATCGACGACATGTCCATCATCAATCGGAAAGATGCCCGATTCTAAATCCGAAATTTACACCTCTACCGCCGCGTTCACCTGCTCGTCGGTGATGGCCTTGGCCTTGAAGAGTTCGCTGACGGTCGGATTCGAATTAGGCATGCCGCCAGTTACACCGGACCGGCGCGCGGCCGCTCAGCACTGGATCCAAATCCGACGCAAATTTTTCAACATCGGGTAATGGGCGGCAGCTCTTCTGCGGAAGTCGATAGGATCGGCTCCGCTGCCGGAAGAGGAGGCTGATTATGGAGTATTTCGCTGGCCTAGATGTCTCGATGGAGGAGACGCACGTCTGCGTGGTCGACCGCGACGGAGTAGTTACCCATCAGGCGAAGGTGGCCTCTACGCCTGCCGACATCGCGCAGGAACTCGCGAAGGCGCCTGCCTGCCGTCGGGTTGTGTTCGAGACAGGCCGGATGGCTCCAATGCTGTTCCACGGCTTGGCCGACCATGGTGTGCCGGTCGTCTGCGTCGAGAGCCGGCAGGCTTACCAAGCCTTGAAGTCGCTTACGACGCACAAGACCGACCGGAACGATGCGCGCGGTCTGGCTCATCTGGCACGAACAGGCTTCTTCAAGCCGGTGCACGTGAAGTCGCTGCCGGCACACGCCGTGAGGTCGTTGATCATCGCGCGCAAGAAGCTGGTCGGCCAGCGGGTCACGCTGGAGAACCAGATCCGCGGTCTTGCCGTCGTGTTCGGGGTGCGGCTACCGCGGGCGCTCAGCCCTGCGTTCATCGAGCAGGCTCTGCGTTCGAGCGAGGGGATCGCTGGACTGTCCGCCGCCATGCGCGGCCTGATCGGAGCACGAGCTGCCGTGCTGGCAGCTGTCGCCGCCATCGATGCAGATATCAAGCGGATGGTCCGAGCCTCAGATGCCTGCCGGCGGTTGATGACGATCCCGGGCGTCGGTCAACTCACCGCGCTCGCTTTCACGGCAGCCGTCGATGATCCTGAGCGCTTCAGGCGCTCCCGCGACGTCGGTCCGTATCTTGGCCTTGTTCCGCGACGCTACCAATCGGGCGAGGTCGACTACACCGGTAGCATCTCGAAGTGCGGCGACCGGCGGGTCAGAACGCTGCTGTACGAAGCCGCCAACGTGATGCTGACGCGCTGCAGGCAGCCCCTGAAGCTGAAGGCTTGGGCTCTGGCCATCGCGAAGCGCTCTACGATGCGCAAGGCCCGCATCGCTCTCGCGCGCCGGCTAGCGATCATCATGCACGCGATGCTGCGGCAGGGCACCGAGTTCCGACCTGCGTAGCGGCTGACATCACCGGACAGGAGGCCGAACCGAGCTCCCGAGCGGGAGCGACGCCCGAGGAAGGGAGCAGAAGATGGCGCCGATTCTGTAGCATGCGGCCTTGCGCCGACTGCGCTTTCAACCGAGCCGCTTTGCACCCAGCTGACCCCATCAAGTGCCGCACGAGCACGTAGAGAACGCAGGCACCCGAAAGCGTCGAACGCTCTGGATTGAGCTGCCGCCCATTGACTCATTAGAGAACAAAATTGGCACACAGCTGAACAAGCGGAGTGCGAACTCCTGACCCTAAGCGGACCCTGGAAGCGCCGCTGGCGAAGGTCCGGATGGGGTGGTCAGCGGACATACGAATTTACGTATGCGAAGGTCCGCTATCGAAGTATTAGCAGAACTTGGCAACAGCGCGCCGGAAGTTGGCGATAACCAGGAACCGATTACATGCTCGCCATATGGCCGGCTTCAAATCAGTATATAGCACCGGCCTCTTGTATCCATCTTATAGTTTGGTGCGGTGCCTTACTATCTCCGCCAGTAGCTTGCCATCCACCGTCGACAAAATCGCACGATGGCAGCAATTAGCCTCGTCGCTCGAAGCCAGCACCCGCACTGAGAGACGGTCACCCATATCGACGTTCGCGTGGAACAAAGCTCGACGCACACGGGTGGCGTAGTTGCCTGATCGCTTCCCGAGGAAGTGCCACTCGGCCCGATCCACGGCGGCGACGAAGCTGCTGAAGTACAGGAGCCCGGCCCCGTTAAAGTTAGGTGGGGACATGGATCGACGACCAAGGTTCCGAGCTCGCGCTCGTCCAGCGCTGTGATAGCCCCCGAAGACGCGTGCTCGGTGCTAGCGGGCTGGGCGGGCATGGCCCCGAAAGCGGGTATGGTGCGCTGCCGACCCTCGATCCTTACCCGGGCTATGGAACGGTTCGCGCCCTCGGTCTGGCGCCTCCCGAACACGGAGGTCATCTCCACGTCCGCGACCAGCCGGTCCCGGCACGTCGCGACGTGCCGGCTGACGACCCAGGTCTCCGAAAGGTACGTGACCGTCGAGCGCACGTCCAACGCGTCGTTCTCGCAAACGGCGCCGAGGTCGCCGCCCTGCAGGGCGATCCTCCGGAACGCCGCGTAGACGGGCGGCTCGCCCGTAGGCCCGAACCCGGCCTCGGCCCTGCCGAACGCCTTGGCGATCAAACCCCAGTGGCGGTGCCCAAGCTCTTTCCAGAGCCAGTTCTCGGAGAGGCCGCTCGGGCAGAGATGCGGCATGCCCAGGACATGGCGGCAGGCATCCGTCAGGGGCGTGTCGACCCCTTCGAGTCTCGTGTGCAGACCCAACGGCCTTCTCCTTCGGGAAAGGGCGAGACCGGGTGGTGGTAGCTGTCGAGACTTGGCCACCCGGCCCCTGTCGAAGCGGGATCCTTGGGAAGGAGTTCACTTCGATCTCGACCGCGCCCGGGGCATCACCTCGAAGAGGGGGCCAGGGCCGCGGGAACGCTCTTCAATACTTTCGCATCAGAGCGACGGGCTCGACCGCGGCGGCCTTCGGAGCCGTGTAGAGCGGCGCGATGAGGCGGATGAAGCCGTCCGTCGACTCCGTGCCGCGGGTCCGAACCGCGACGTCGCGGGCCACCATGAGCTGCGCGGTGAACGGCCCGAAGTCGTAGCCGATCAAGCCGCCGACCGCGAAGCGTCCGGCCCGGGTGTAGCCCTGCGCGGAGGCGCGCGCGAAGTCGCGACCGCCGAGCGGCAGATCCGTCACCCCGTATGCCACCGCGCCGATCTCGAACTTGCCGAACTTCTTGGTCGCCGTGAGGTCGAGCAGGAGGGCGTCCGCGAGGTAGAGCGGACCAATCGCCCGTCCGACGGCACCCTCGAACCGGCCGGGGGAGTCGTAGAAGTTGTGGGTCAGGTTGGCCGTTAGGTTCCAGCCATCGGCGGTGTAGCTGGCCGCGAAGCCCTGGCGGTAGGTGTTGGAGGAGAACTGCGGCAGGCCGCGGCCGGCGTCGAGGTCGTTCAAGTGGACAGCCGCGAGGTAGCTGACGCCGAAGCCATTACCGAGATCCCAGGCGAAGATCGATCCGACAAGGGTGCCGACGTTGACGGTGAAGTCGCGGTTGGGCACGCCCGCCGGGTTGTTGGGGAACCCGAACACAGTCGGCTGGGCTAGCAAGGGCTGTATGTTGGCACCGAGGAATTTGTAGCCGGTCGACCAGACTAGGACCGGCACGTTGATCGCCGTGTCGGTCGAGAACCGGGTGTCGTTCCGGCGGTAGATGAAGGTGTCGATGGCGTAGATGCCCTCGGGCAGAGGGGCACCGACTGCGAGGCCGACCTGCTCGCCGGGGATCGTGGTTGCCTGGGCGTAGGCGGCGGTCGCGCCCAGGGTGACTGCGGCGAACGCTCCCGCCGCGGCCGCGAAGTTCTTCAGCATCATCGGTCCCCTTCTTGGCCTACGCACCGGCCAGCCGCGCCCGTTCGCCGGAAAGCATCGGCGGCAATGAAGTCTACGTGAGATGTTATAGCGGATTTGTCTTGATTGCATGGAAATACATACAAACTGTATGTAATTCCTTCAATACTTATATTCTGCACCGCAAAATCTTAGAGTCTAATCGATAATGCTCAGGCAGTGCTTTGAGGATCGTCTTGTTGCAGGAACGGCACAGGCACATGATGCGCCTGGACGACAGATCGGATTGGCCCGCCTCGGGGTCCACGAAGCGTATTCGCCAGCCCCTAACGGGTGGCACCAAAGGACCGACGGGCTCTCGGGTCAGACCGCGAACCTGAGGGCGGGCCGCTCGGCACCGAGGCGCTTCTGGATCGCTTGCACGACGTGCTCGGCGTCGCGACCGACCGCCCCGAAGCGGCCCGAACCCCAGGTGTTCAGCCAGGGCAGGCCAATGAAGTAGACGCCGTCCTCGTTTGTCACGCCGCGCTTGTGCTTCGGGTTGCCCGCGCCGTTGAACACCGAGGCATCGAGCCAGCGGAAATCCGGCGTAAAGCCGATGCACCAGACGACGCTGGTGATGCCGGAGCCTTCCAGCGGCAGGCTGGTGACCGGCTCGCCCGGCTCCCAGACCGGCGTGTAGTGCTCCTGCGCCGGGGCTTCGATGCCCTTCTCGGCGATGTACTTGTCGATAGCCGCATTGATGCCGTTGTAGGTCCGGTCGGCCTGGTCCAGCGAGCGCTTGAGGTCGTCGCGGAAACGCAGGTTGCCGTCCCGGTAGTCCTCCATCAGGCCGTAGAGCCGCATGCCCTCGGTGGCGAAGCGGCGCAGGTCGATGTCGCGACCACCGTCGCGGCCGGTCACGTAGTGGTTGGTGTTGTCGCGGACGCCGTCGCGCAGCGGATGGTTGTCGACAGTCATCTCGTAGTAGCCCATGTCGGCGAGCCAGGTGACGACGTCGCGACCGCGATAGAAGCGGGCGCAGCGGGGCGCGTCGCCCACCGCCAGGTGCACCTTGCGTCCGGCGAGGTGCAGGTCCTCGGCGATCTGCGCGCCGGACTGGCCGGAGCCCACCACCAGCACCTCGCCCTCAGGCAACTGGGCCGGGTTGCGGTACTGGTTCGAGTGGATCTGGGTAATCGAGCCCGGCAGCTTCTCGGCCATGCGCGGGATGATCGGGGTGTGATAGCCGCCCGAGGCGACGACGACCTCGTCCGCGGAGTAGTCGCCTGCCGAGGTTTGGACCGAGAAGATGCCGTCCTCGCGCCGTTCGACGCGGGTGACCGCCACGCCCTCGCGGATCGGCGGGTCCACCTTGGCGACGAAGGCCTTGAGATAGGTGACGATCTCGTCCTTCTTCATGAACCCGTCCGGGTCCGGACCGTCATAGCGGTGGCCTGGCAGGTCGCACTGCCAGTTCGGCGTAACGAGGCAGAAGGTGTCCCAGCGCTGGGTTTCCCAGGTATGTGCGGCGGTCTTCTTCTCGAACACGAGATGCTCGATGCCGCGCTGCTTGAGGTGGTAGCTGACCGAGAGGCCGGCTTGGCCGCCGCCGACGATGACGACAGGGACATGGCGGGGGGTGGAGGTCATGGCTCTGGCTCCATGAGGGTCAGGGAGAGGGCGTTGGCTCAGGGCTCGAAGGACTCGATGGTGACTTGGCCACCGGGCTCCTGCCGCTTCGCGGCGGCCTCGATGCGGGCGAGCTGGTCCATGGCCGATGAGCACGCGAAGCCGTACTTCTCGCGCACCCGCTCGCTCGCGATGTTCAAGGCAGTGCGAGACTTCTCCACGAAGTCGTCCAGGGGGTAGCTCTCTCCCGGCGTGAAGAAGTCCTTCACGACGAGCGAGGGCGAGTAGCAGGCCTCACGGCGGCCATCGGGCCAGCGGACGTGAAAGCGCATCTCAGGCATGGATCGGTTCCTGTCGGGTGCGGGCGCAGGTCGCGTAGGCGTCGAGGTGGCGCTCCGCGCAGGCGCGCCAGGAATGGGCGGCGGACCGGGCCAAACCGGCCGGTCGCAGTCGCGCGCGGGTGTCCGGCGCCAGGGCTTCCGCCATCGCGTCCGCGATGGCGTCGGGATCGGCCGGATCGACGAAGAGGGCATCCGTCTCCGCGAGGTACTCGGTGAACGGTGGTTGCCGTGAGACGATGGCGGGCGTGCCGCAGGCCATCGCCTCCAGCACGCAAAGGCCGAACCCCTCTTTCCAGGAGGGGAAGGCCAGGACGTTGGCGACCCGGTAGAGCGCGGGCATGTTGGCCTGCGGGACGGGGCCCGTCTCAACCACGGCCTCGCCAAGGCCGACGGCAAGTCCGTGCGCCACCAGGGCCGCGCGGCAGGCGGCGCGATAGGCGGCATGATCGAGGAGCGAGGCGCCGCCGGTAAGGACGAGCTGCGCCTGAGGATGCCGCGCGCGCAGACGGGCGAAGGCCTCGATTATGCCCAGCGTGTTCTTGCGCTCCTCAAAGCCACCCACGCTGAGGATCACCGGCCCCGGCCCAAGGCCCCAACGCTCCCGCACGGCCGTGTCCGCCTCGGTCGGTTCGGTGCGATAGACCGAGAGGTCCACCCCATTCCCGACGACATTGGCCTCGGCACCGAGGTCGTCCCGGATCCAGTCTGCCCAGGTTCGGCTGACGCAGAGCAGGCGCGTGGCCTCTCGGATCGAGCGGTCCTGCCACTCCGCGAGCAGCGGGTCGGAGAAGCTGTCGACGTGGTGGACCGTGCGCACGAAGCCCGGGATCAGGCGCCGGTGCTTGAGGGTTGCGAGCGCGTTGCCGCCAATCCCGTCATGGGCGTGGAAGACGTCGAAGTCGCAGGCGGCCGGCGTCGAGAAGTGGCGCAGGTAGTCGTTGATGCGGGCCCGCACGAGGTCGACCGTCGCACCTTTGACCGCCTGGGCCGCCACCGACACGGTGGGGCAGGCCGCATCCCGGAAGAAGCCGCGGCCGGACGGATCGGGCGCGTGCACCACCGCATCGTGCCCGAGGGCCCAGAGCGCCTCGGCCAGGGCAAGGCAGTGGGCGACGCCGCCGCGCGGATTGGTGGAGTGGGTCAGGATGGCGATGCGCAGGGCCGTCATGATGCGGCTCCGGAACAGGCCCGGCCGCAGCCAATGAGGGGGTTGGCCGCAAAGTCCCAGACCACGGCCTCGTCGCCCGTAGCGCCGCGGACCCGGGCGACTCGGCTCTTATCGAGGCGCCCGATCCCGGCGGCCGCGATGCCGCGCTCCGCGAAGCGCGCGAGCACGGCCGGCGTGCGGTCGGGGCGCACGCTCAGCAGGTAGCCAAAGCTTGGGAAGGCGGTCAGCCAGCGTGCGAGTGGGACGTGGTCCGGCCTCGGGATCGCGTCGAGGTCGATGACGCCGCCGATGTTCGAGCATTCGAGCAGCATCAGGGCTGTGCCGACGACGCCTGCCATGCTGATGTCCTTGGCCGCACAGGCCAGGCCGTCCTCGGCGAGCCCCGGCAGCAGTGAGAGGTCGCCGCGCAGCCGCTCGCCCGGAGCGCCGGTGGAGGCGTCCCAGTAGGGGTGCGGATCGCGGAACCGCCCGCGCAGGTCGATGGCGGCGACGAGGTCGTCGGCCGGCGCTGCGTCGAAGCTCGTCAGCAGGCGCGGGCCCGCCCGCCCGAGCACGGCGACCGCGAGGTTGCCGGCATCGGCGCGCGTGTTGGTGTGGCCGCCCACCACCGGCACGCCGTAGAGCGCGGCCGCGTCGGCCAGGCCTGCCAGGATCGGGTCCGCTGCCCCGGCGTCTCGGCTCCACAGGGCGTCGACCACCGCGAGCGGACGCCCGCCCATGGCGGCCACGTCGCTCAGATTGACCATGATCCCGCAATACCCGGCGAAGTACGGGTCGGCGGCGACGAAGCTGTCGAGAAAGCCCTCGATGGCGAGGAGCAGATGGCCGTCGCCGTCGGGAATGGCGGCACAGTCGTCGCCGACCGGCACCGCGGCGTGCCGGCCGCCCAGCCCCAGCCGTGCCACCACCGCGTCGATGTCGCGCTTGTGCGCGACGCCGCGCGCGTCCTGGATCTGACGGGCCAGGGCCTGGATATCGAAGGGGGCCGTCATCACGCGGCCTTGGCGAGGGTGACAAGCCCGTGCTCGGGGTCGAGCATCGGCGGGTAGGCGGAAAGATCCGCCTGCATCAGGTGGTGCGGGCGCCCGTGCAGGTCGATGGCGTCAAGGCTTGCCCAGTGCAGGGCTTGGAACAGCGGCACGTTGCGTTCCTGCACATGGGCGAGGAAGCGGGTGCAGCCCCGGGCATGGGCGGACGAGACCGCGACCTGGATAAGGCCGGCCCCGAGCGCGGCCATGCCGCGGAATGCCCTGGCGACCGCAAGCCGCGAGCCCCACCACTCGCCAGGCCGCTCCGCGACCTCGTGGATGCGCACCGTGCCGACGACGGCGTCGGCCTCGCCACCAAGCGTCGAGAGGGCGCAGATGGGAATGGCGTGCGCGTCGATGGCGTCGCGGTCGTCGTCCGCGAAGATGCCCTGCTCGCTACAGAACACCTGGCGGCGCAGCGCCGCGCAGGCGCGCCGCTCCCACGGCGCGACCGCGAACTTCACGCGGAAATGGCTCGGCCGGAACGGCTGGACGGGTTCGAGGATCATGCCGTCGCCCCTGCGCGCTCGTAGGTGGAGAGGGCCGAGCAGGCGCCGCAGCGTCCGCAGCCGGCCTTGATGTCGGTCGAGCGCAGATCCGCGCCCGCCAGCATGTCCGCGAGCGGCTTGAGGATGGCGTGCATGAAGTCAGGGCCGGGGGCCGGGTGGCTCTCCAGCGGCGTGCCCGAGATCGGCACGAACGGCACCACGAAGGGATAGACCCCCATCCCGACGAGCCGCTCGGCCATCTCCAGGATGGCCTCGGGAGCGTCGCCGAGCCCGGCCAGGATGTAGGTCGAAACCTGGCCACGGCCGAAGACCGGCACGGCCGCCTCGAAGGCCTCGTAGTATCGCTCCAGTGGCACGCTCGCCTTGCCCGGCATGATGCGGGTACGGACCTCCGGAGTGACGGCCTCCAGGTGCATGCCGAGGGCGTCGATGCCGGACGCCTTCATTCGCTCGAACCAGCGGTCGTCGTCGGGCGGCTCGCACTGGGCCTGGATCGGCAGGGCAACGGCCGCCTTGACCGCGAAGGCGCTCTCGCAGAGCACGGCAGCGCCCCGGTCGGTGGCGTTCGGCGTGCCGGTCGTCATCACCATATATGCTTGACGTCGTCGAGCAGCACCGCCGCGCGAGCGACCTCGGCGAGTTGCTCCGGGGTCTTGCGGGCCACCGTGCGGCCGGCCGCGAGCGACTGGCCGATGGAGCAGAACTGGCAGGTCTTCGTGCGGCTGGCATAGCGGATGCAGGTCTGCAGCACGGTGGTGGCGAGCACGTCCCGTCCGTGCAGCACGGCGATCTTCGAGTAGGGCACGCCGTCGAAGGTCGAGAGCGCGTAGAAGCGCGGCTTGCCCGGGAAGGTAGCCTGCCCGATCACCACGCCGTCGTGCTCGATCACCGAGACGCCGTTCGCGTCCGGGCGGCGCACCAGGAACGGCGACTCGAAGGCGGTCTCGGTGTGGACCGGCACCATCACGGTGCGGCCCGCGATGGTCATCGCTTTGTGGTCGGAGGGACCCGCCCCGCCGCGGCGGCTCGGCGCCCCAGAGCGAGCATCGGCGAGCCTAACGCCGTAGGACTGCAACGCGTTGATCAGGCGCTCCGTCGGCATCCCGACCAGGCCCGCCACGGCCGGCGGGATCGAGGGGAAGGCTCGTCGGAAGCGGGCTGCTGCTCATGGTCGAGGCTCCGGGAAACGGTCTGGGAACGGATCGGCTGGTGCACGAACGAGGCCGGACGGTCGTCGTGGAGGAGGCTGAGGAGCTCGGGCCGGGCGTAGTGGCCGACCGAGTCCATCATCCGCTTGCGCTTGGTCACGAGCGCGAGGTCCATGTCGGCGATCAGGATGCCCTCGCCGGGTCCGAGCGGGTCCGCGAGGTGCTTGCCCTCAGGCGAGATGATGGCGGTGCAGTTGCCGCCGCGGCAGGCGCCGCGCAGTCGCTCGTCCGGGCAGACCTGCGCCACCTGCTCGTCGGTGAGCCAGCCGGTGGCGTTGACCACGAAGCAGGCCGCCTCCAGAGCGTGGTGGCGGATGGTCACCTCCATTTGGTCGGCAAAGATCTGACCGACGAGCGAGCCCGGAAACTGGGCCGCGTGGATCTCCTCGTGGCGCGCCATGAGCGCGTAGCGGGCAAGCGGGTTGTAGTGCTCCCAGCAGGCGAGCGCGCCGACCCGGCCGACCGCGGTCTCCACGACGGCGAGGCCGGCGCCGTCGCCCTGACCCCAGATCATGCGCTCGTGGTAGGTCGGGGTGATCTTGCGACGCTTCAGCGCCAGGCTGCCGTCCGCATCGAAAATCAGCTGCGTGTTGTAGAGCGAGCCGTGGTCGCGCTCGTTCACGCCGAGCACCACCACGGCGCCGTGGCGGCGGGCTGCGGCCGAGACGGCTTGAGTGACGGGGCCTGGCACCGCCACCGCGCGCTCGTAGAGGCGCAGGTGCTCCGAGCCCTGCAGGGCCGGTGGCAGCACGAAGGAGAAGTACGGGTAGTAGGGGACGAAGGTCTCGGGGAAGACCATGAAGCGGGCGCCCTTGGCGGCGGCTTCGTCGATGGCGTTGAGCACGCGCTCCAGGGTGCCGTCCGGCCGGTCGAGGTCCGGCGCGATTTGGACGGCGGCGGCTCGCACGATCCGGTTCTCTGACATGGATGATCCTCCGGCTGTGACGGCGGCCGCGTCGCGTGCGGCCGCCGGATGCGACGTCCCGGTCGACGGACCCGACGGCCCGCTCAGACGGTCCAGGTGTCGATGATCACCGCGTTGTCGCGCTTGTGCAGGAGGATGCAGTCGAGGACGTCGAGGGGGTTGATCATGCGGATGCCCTCGATGAAGGCCGCCTCGCCGTGGCCGTAGAGGGCCTGGGTCGAGAAGCGGCAGGCATAGACCTTGCCGCCCTCGGCCATGAACTTCTCAAGCTGGTTGTTGAAGTTGAGGTGGCCAGGGAAGGCCTCGTCGCCAAGACGCGGGAAACCGCGTTGGACGCCGAGTGTGATGCCAGGACCGTAAAGCAGGATGGAGGTGTCGAAGCCCTTGCGCTGCAAGCGGGTGGCCTGGAGCAGGTTCACGAGGCCGATGGAGCCTTCGAACGCGACCGTGTGAAAGGTGACGAGCGCCTTCTGGCCCGGCTCCGCCTTCACGTCCTCGAAGACCTTCTCCTCGTAGTCGACCAGGAAGTCGCCCTTCTTGTGGGGTTCGCGGTTCACGGCAGGCATTGCTCTCTCCTTGAAGGATGAGACCGCGGCAGGCGGGGCTGCGAACGGTCACCGGACCATCATGGCAAGCGGTGTGCCAGAACCTCGGCGATCAATGCGCCAATCAATACGCTGAAGTAGTATGCATACAATTATGCGATCAATTTGTTGGATTTCAATGCTGCGTACAAAACTTCGGGGCGCCAATTCTTACGGCACACCCTGCGCGTTCGGTGATCAATAGATGCGCGTTCGAGGCTCAACGATTGATGGCATTGTATGGATAAATTGAACAGCGGCTTCGAACCGTTGTTGCGGTATAACGCTTGCTAGCCATACAATCGAAATTTGATCGTGTGTTGATGGTGCAGGCTCGGAACAGATGAGGGCGGCGAAGCGAGCAGGGCCGACGAGCCCTCAGGATGTCATGGCCGGGGCCTGGACGCCGGACCTGAAGCGCTGGGGCAAGCCGCACTACCTGGCCATCGCGGAGGCCCTGGCGGAAGACATCCGGACGGGGCGCTTGATGCCTGGAACGCGCCTGCCGACCCAGCGCGCCCTCGCCGAGGCGCTCGATCTCAACTTCACGACGGTCTCCCGCGGCTATGTCGAGGCGCATAAGCGCGGTCTGATTGAGGGCCGTGTCGGCCAAGGAACTTTCGTGGTCGACCCAGCTCGCTCTGCCCGTGCAGGGGCTGCCGCCGGCGTGCCACAAGTCGGGCCGGCCGACTTCACCATGAACCTCCCTCCGGAGCCCGACGCGCCGGCCCTGCGGGCGCGCATGCAGGCCTCCTTCGCCGAACTCTCCGGCGACCTTGCCAACCTTCTCCGTTACCAGGGCTTCGGTGGCACCGACGACGACAAGGAGGCGGCGCTGCGGTGGCTGAAGGGCCGAGGGATCGAGACGACGCGGGAGCGCTTGCTGATCTGTCCCGGCGCCCACAGCGCCCTGTTCAGCGTGCTCGGCCAGATTGCCCGGCCGGGTGACGCGATCTGCGCCGAGCGCATCACCTATCCCGGCATCCGCGCGCTCGCCGCCCATCTGGGGCTGCGCCTCGTCGATCTGCCGATGGACCGCCACGGGGTCGACCCCGACGCCTTCGCGGCCGCCTGCACCAAGGTCGCGCCGAAGGCGATCTACCTGAACCCGCTGTTGCAGAACCCGACCACCGCGACCCTGTCCCGCACGCGGCGGGAAGCCATCATCGCAGTGGCGCGGCGCTACGCAGTCACCATCATCGAGGACGATGCCTACGCGCGCATCTGCCCGGCACCGCCGCCGAGCTTCGCCGAGCTCGCGCCCGAGGTCACCTACTACGTGGCAGGGTTGGCCAAGTGCCTGGGCGCCGGCCTTCGCCTTGCCTTCCTGGTCGCCCCGAGCGCCCGGTCCGCCCTACCGCTCGCGGGTGCGCTGCGGGCCGCGACCGTCATGGCCTCGCCGATCTCGACGGCCCTGACGACACGCTGGATTATGGACGGCACGGCGGACGCCATCGTCCAGTTCGTCCGCGAGGAGTCGGCCGCGCGCCAGCGCATTGTGACCTCGCTGCTTCCGGCCGGGACCTACACCGCCGATCCGCATGGCTTCCACGTCTGGATCACGCTGCCGGAGGGCTGGACGCGCTCGGCCTTCGCTAGCCAGGGCCGGTCGGCTGGGCTCGGTGTCGTCGGCAGCGATCCCTTCTGCGTGGCCGGGACCCCGCCGGAGGCTGCGCGCCTCTGCCTCGGCGGCCCCTCGACCCGGCAGCAGATCACGCACGGCCTGGAAGTGCTCGCCCACGCCCTCGAAGGCTCGCCGGCACTCGCCTCGACCTATATTTGAAAAAATGGCACTCAGGCGGCCTCGCCCACAACGGGGGCACCGGCTTCGCATTGCCACCCCGATAGGTGACTTCTCGGCATAGGATGGTTTGGCCATGAGGGCTCCTCTAGGGGGAGCAACGGGCCAGCGCCGGCAGCGATGCGCGGCATAGCTCAGATCGTGACGTCCCCTGGCAGCACGTGCCGTGGCTCACCGACGCCTCAGCGCGCGATGGACATCTCGGCGATAGGCGCCAGGCCTCCGTCCATGCTGTAGACGCTCTCGAAAGCCACGATCTTCGGCCGATCGGGCTCGTACCGGGACAGCAGCCGATCGAGCGCGGCGGCGTCGTTGTGCGGGAAGATCGCCTTCTCGGTTCCCGCGCGGCGGATGCCCTCGATCATCGAGTTGTGGTTGCCGGCGTCCGACAGGATCATGCTGTCCGGCAGCACTTGGCCGAACACGCTCAGCGCTGCGAGGTTCGAGATGTAGCCCGAGGTGAACAGGAGGGCGGCCTCCTTCCCGTGCAAGTCGGCCAGGTCGCGCTCCAGCAGCACGTGCTCGTAGGCCGTGCAGGAGATGTTGCGGGTGCCACCCGCACCGGCGCCGTAGCGGTCGAAGGCCTCGTGCATGGCGCCTAGGACCTCGGGGCTGTGTCCCATCCCAAGGTCATCGTTGCTGCACCAGACAGTGACCGGCCGGCGGCTGCGGTCCGATGCCTCCAGACAGCTATCGGAAACGTGCCGACATTCCGCTCAAGCGCTATGAACACTCGGTAGCGGCCGTCCTCACGCAACTTCTGGAGAGAGGCCTCGAGCACGTCAGAATGGGGGAGCATTGTCCCTGTCCTCGTGAGGTCTGATCAAGTCGGCCATGGTGCCCAAGCAGGACAGGTCATGCCACCAAAGCGCATCCGTCGGGACCGCGCGGCGGAGCGGCGGGTCAGCCGCCGGTCGTAGGACCCGCGTTGGGGGCCGGCGAAGTCGCGAGGCGACCTTCTCCCGCTTTGTTGATGTACTGGCTGGCGATGAAGAGCCCCTTCAGCGGCCGGATGACCGGCACGCAAGCGAGCAAGAGAAGCGGGAGCGTCACGACCGCATGAACCCAGACCGGCGGTTCGTAGGCGAGCTCCAGCCAAATGCCGAAGGCTGTCACCGGGAAGGCCATCGTCATCATGATGAAGAAGGCGGGCCCATCGGCTGGGTCGGCGAAGCTATAGTCGAGTCCGCACGCCTCGCAGCGTGGCTTCAGAGTGATGAAGCCGTCAAACAAGTCCCCCTCGCCGCAGCGAGGGCAGCGGCAGCGCAGCCCAACGCAAAGCATCGATTGATCGGTTGTCCTTTGCATCGTTCCCATTCCTGAATTGCTCGCCACCCGCGGCATGGAGGCCGCCTTGCGCGCCCCGAATGTATGGCCTAAATATCCATACATTCCTGGCCAAAACCGACTGCTTCAGCGTCGTCTTCCCGGCCGAAGCTACGTCGCGCCTTGCCTGTACGATATGTGTATGCATACATTAAAACTGGCGCGGGGGTCAATGATGGAATCTTGGAGCCCTACAATCACCGGCGACGCAGGCCCGAAGTACCTGGCCATCGTCAAGGCGCTGGCCGAGGACATTCGTGCCGGTCGGCTGCCGCCGGGCATGCGCCTGCCGCCGCAGCGCACCCTGGCCAAGCACCTCAACGTCGACCTCACCACGGTCACGCGCGCCTTCAACGAGGCGCGACGGACGGGCTTGATCAATGCCACCGCCGGTAGGGGCAGCTTCGTTCGCGGACCCACGCCTTCGCCTGCTGAGATGCGTAGGCCAGACCCGTCCGGAAGCGTCGACTTCAGCATGAACATGCCCCCACAGCCGGTCGCGGCGCGTCTGGCCGAGCGTATGCAAACAGGCTTATCGCGGCTTGCCGGTTCGCCGGGCTTCCTCGATCGCATGCAGTACCAGGACAGCGCCGGGAACAAGGCCGACCGCGCTGCGGCGGCGCAGTGGCTCGGCCAGCGGCTCGGGCCTCTTCCGGTGCACCGCGCCCTTGTGGGAGGCGGCGCCCAGGTCGTGCTCGCAGCCGTGCTCGCCGCCATCCTCAAGCCGGGGGATGCGCTCTGCGTCCCGGCTTTGACCTATCCCGGCCTGCGTATGGCCGCCGAGCGCCGCGGCGTTCGCCTCGTTCCGGTCGCCTGCGACGCGGACGGGCTTGATCCGGACGCGCTCCTAGAGTGCTGCAAGGCCGAGCGGCCGCGAGCCTTGTACCTGGTGCCGACGCTGGACAACCCGACGACCGCGACGCTGCCGACGGCGCGCCGCGAGCGGATCGCCGAAGTCGCACGCTCGCACGGCGTCGCGATCATCGAGGACGACGCCTACGGCGCGCTGCCGCCCGACGCTCCGGCTCCCATCGCCGCCATGGCCGGGGACATCACGTGGCACATCGCGACGCTGTCTAAGTGCGTCAGCCCAGGTCTGCGCATCGCCTACGTCGCCGTGCCGGGGACGAACGAGGCGGTGCGGCTCGCGGCCGAGCTGCGGGCCATCAACATGATGGCCTCGCCGCTCGCAGCCGCGCTCGCCTCGCAATGGATCGGCGAGGGCGAGCTCGACGTGGTCGTCGCGGCCATCCGCCAGGAGAACGGCCGCCGGCAGGCCGTCGCGCGCGAGACCTTGCAGGGTCTCGACGTGCAGGCCCATTCCTGCGGGCACCACCTCTGGCTCCGGCTTCCCGAACCGTGGCGTCGCGGCGAGTTCGGGGCGCACGCGCGTCAGCTCGGGCTGTCGGTCATCCTGAGCGACGCCTTCGCGTTGGGACCGGCACCCGAGGCCATTCGCGTTTCCTTGGGCGCGGCGCCGGATGCCGAGACCTTGCGGTATGGCTTGAGCCTGCTCGCGACGCTCCTGGCGCATCCGCCTGGCGCGATCTCCACGGTCGTCTGACGTGCCTGACGTTGCGAGCCCGGCCGGGGAGCGAGAAGACTCCGTCAAACCTTGGCGTGAATTCACTTGGCTTCGACGGACCAGGGTCCCGGCCACCTTCTTCGGGATGGTCCTGGGGTTGTGCGGCTTAGGAAACGGCTGGCGCGCGGCCGCGCGCCTAGGGCTTGCGCCCGCCTGGATAGGCGAGGCGCTCTCCATCCTCGGCGTGGCAGTCTGGGCGGCATGGCTGGCCCTCTATGCCTCTCGGTGGCTGAACGACCGGGAGACGGTACTCTTCGAGGCGCGTGACCCGACGTCCTCGTTCTTCGCCTCTTTGGCGCCCGTCGCCACGATGATCGCCAGCGTTGGCCTTGCGCCGCACTGGCCGGACGTCGCCTGGGTGATGGCTTTGGCAGGGCTTGCTGGGGCGACCCTCTTCGCCGTCTGGGGCGTGGGCGGCCTTTGGATGGGCGACCGCGCCTTCGAGGCGACGACGCCGATCCTCTACATGCCCACTGTCGGCGGGGGATTCGTGGCGGCCATCACCTGCGCCGCCTTCGGCATGAAGGAGGTCGGTCTGCTCTTCTTCGGCGCCGGCCTCCTCTCATGGCTCACGTTGGAGTCGGTCGTCATTCACAGGCTGATCCTCCAGACCCTGCCCGTGCCGCTTCGCGCCTCGCTCGGGCTTCACTTGGCTCCGCCCGCGGTGGCCTGCGTCGCCTACCTGGCGGTCACGGACGGGCCGCCCGACCGGCTTGCGCAGATCCTCTTCGGCTACGCCCTGCTGCATGCTTTGGTCATGGTTCGGCTGGTGCCATGGTTGCGCCAGCAGCCGTTCTCACCAGCGGCCTGGGCCTACACGTTCGGCGTCTCGGCCCTTCCGCTCGCCGCGTTGCAATTGACGGAACGCGGCTTGGAAGGGCCGAGCGCGTCCCTCGCAGTTCCGCTATTCGTCACGGCCAACCTGATCATCGGCTGGATCGCTCTGAGGACTTTGGGCCTGCTGCTGCGCGGCAAGCTCTTGCCTGTCCGACCTCTGTGAAGGCGGACGGATAACTACGATTGACGTTGGTTCACATGATCGAACGGGTGACGCGCCCCTTCCGTCTTCCCCCACTCAGCCAGCCCGTCATGCTGCTGGCGCTGGCCTTCCTCGTCACAGCCTGCTCAGATGATAGCCAGGAGCGTCGCCGTTCCTTGGGCGACGCCCCGAGCTTCGGCGACTTCATGCGGGTGGCC
Source organism: Methylorubrum extorquens (assembly GCA_900234795.1). NCBI lineage: Bacteria > Pseudomonadati > Pseudomonadota > Alphaproteobacteria > Hyphomicrobiales > Methylobacteriaceae > Methylorubrum > Methylorubrum extorquens. The sequence goes on along the minus strand of LT962688.1, from coordinate 5,654,888 downwards.
GACGCGGGTCGGGGCGCCCGCTTGTTTGGCCAGTGCGCCGCCTGTCACACGGTCAGGATGGGAGCCGGCGACCGAAACGGTCCCGGTCTCTACGACGTGGTTGGCAAGCCAGTCGCGAGTAACAGCCGACGCTTCGGCTACACGGGGGCTCTCCGGTCGGCGGGCGGCGTCTGGACGCCGGAGAGGTTGGGCGCTCGGCTTGCCGCCCCCGCGAAGTTTGCGCCGGGCACGAGCATGGGTTTTCGCGGAGTTCCCGACCCGCTCGACCGGGCGGACATCGTCGCATACCTGCAAGCGCAGTCGGTTGAGGTCGAAGGCGCTGAGGCGCTCCCGTCGCGGCCTTGATCATCTCCCTCCGACACCCCCGGTGTCGGGATGTGCGTCCAGGCATGTCGGGAGACGAAGCGGACCGTGCTTTGGCCGGGGCTAGCTCTGTCACTTGGGCTCCGCGGAGTTTATTTGTCAAACAGCGTTGAACATTGACCCTGGAACGGCGTCGAACTTTGACCCCTTGGATGGGTATTGCGGGACGCCCCTGATCAACCCGGCGAAGCGGGTCGGGGCGGCGCAGTTGGGTTGATCAGGGGGCCAGCAGGCGCGACGTGTGCATCGGCGTCAGGCGCGGTTCTTGAAGCGCCAGCTCTCGTTGCCGGTCTCGACGATCTCGCAATGGTGTGTAAGCCGGTCGAGGAGCGCCGTGGTCATCTTCGCATCGCCGGCGAACACGCTCGGCCATTCCCCTAAGGCGAGGTTGGTGGTGACCACGATGGAGGTTGTCTCGTAGAGCTTGCTGATGAGGTAGAACAGGAGCTGGCCGCCCGACTGCGCGAACGGCAGGTAGCCGAGTTCGTCGAGCACTACGAAGTCGAGCCGCTCCAGATGGTCGGCGATGCGGCCGTGCCGGCCGGCGCGTGCCTCGGCTTCGAGCCGGTTGACGAGGTCGACGACGTTGTAGAACCGGCCCCGCATGCCATCCCGGATGCAGGCTCGTGCAAGGGCGATGGCAAGGTGGGTCTTGCCGGTCCCGGTGCCGCCGACCAGCACGACGTTGCGCTGATGCGCCCGGAACTCGCCGCTGGCGAGATCACGCACCAGCACCTCGTTGATCGGCGTCCCGTCGAAGGCGAACTCGGCGATGTCCTTGGCCAGGGGCAGTTTGGCGATGGTCATCTGGTAGCGGATCGAGCGTGCCTGCTTCTCGGAGATCTCGGCCTGGAGCAGGTCGCCGACGATCTGCTGCGGCTCGTGGGTGCGCTTCACGGCAGCCTTGATGATCTCGTCGTAGGCGGCCTTCATGCCGAAGAGCTTCAGATCGCCCATGGTGGCGAGGATCTGCTGGCGTTCCATCATGGTGCTCTCCTCAGGCTGTCGTAGCGGGCGCAGTCGGCGACCGGCTCGTGGCGCAGCCGCAGGCTCTCAGGCGTCAGGATGGTGACGGGCGTGGTCGGCTCGCGCTGCCGGGCGAGGATGTTGAGGACGACATCGGCCGAGTGGACGCCCTCGCGCAGGGCTTCGGCACAGGCCGCCTCGACCGCCAGCAACCCAGCGCCGAGCACGGCGGTGAGGATCTCGACCATCTGCCGGTCACCCCCGGTACTGCCGGCGAGCTTGCGTCGAACCCGGTCGAGGGTGGCGGGCAGCATCCAGTCCTTGAACGGTGCGCCGTTCCGGAGTGCGCCGGGTTTGCGGGCGAGCACGGGCACGTAGTGCCAGGGATCGAACACGGTCTGATCCCGGCCGAAGGCACGCGCGTGCTCGGCGACGACGCGCCCGCCCTGCTGGATCTCGATGCGCTCGGCGTAGGCCCGCACGAACAGCATGCGCGAGTGGCAGAGCCGGACGTGAACGACCTTGACCGTGACGGTCGTGCCGCCGATCAGCACGATCTCGTGGCTCCAGTCGAACTGGTAGGCCTCGCCTGGGGCGAAGATGAGTGGCACGAAGGCCTGCGCCGTGACCGAGGCGCGCTCGCGCTTCCAGGTTTTGGCATAGCGCCGAACGGCATCGTAGCCGCCCTCGTAGCCGAGCCCGCGCAGCGCCTCATAGATCCGGATCAGCGTCAGTCGCTCGCGGGCGGACCTGCCGGCGTTGGTGGTCAGCATCCGATCGAGATCGTCGCGCCACGGCCCGAGCTTGGGCAGAGGCTGCACGTCGCGCTCGTAGGTGAAGGCAGTGGCCCCCGACCGGATGACCTTCCGGACCGTGTTGCGGGAGACGTGCAGGCCGCGGACGATGTCCTTGATCGCGCGGCCGCGGGTGAAGAACTCGCGCCGGATGCGCGCAATCGTGTCCACGCCCTTCATCCCCCTGCACCACCCTTCCGGCCGCACCGGAGGGCAGTCTGCGAGAACGAGGTTAGGGGGTCAGAATTGGACGCCGATCCCCCGCCTCAAGGGGTCAAAGTTGCACGCTGAAACACACCTTTGTGCGGCGGTCACGACATCAGGATCTTGTGTCTCCCGCTTGAACATTCCGTGCAGTGGCAGCTTGCGGGACAAGAGCGGCCATTCCAGAAGCCATGTTTGAAGGCCTGGAAGTGGCGCACGGCAGAACAAGCGGCGTGCGAGCTCTTGACCCTGAGCGATCCTCGCCCGTTGGGCTAATCTGGGCGTTCGAGGCTTGAGTGCTACGTCTGCGCCATGGCCGACCACATCTTCGTGGCCTGCGCCGAATGCACTGGCCTGCGGGATCGGCGATGACGCGCGGAATCGGCCGAGAGTACCGACACGCGTCAAACGGGATGTTCAGGAGGGGCGAGGCGGAGCCCTGCCCGCACGTCTCACGACGCATAACGAAAGGCCGGGGATCGCCAGACGGGGTCAAGCGGCTACTGCGGGTTGACGCCTGTAGCGGCGCGCGGTCTGTGGGGCCACCCTGCGATTGCCGCTGAGTATGAGAGCACCGTGACCCAGTTCCTAACGATCAAGGTCTACTGCACGAACATCGGCGATGCGGGCGTGCCCGACGTGCCTCATCCCAAGGAGGATCTGGACGGAGCGATAGAGGCCACGGGTAGCCGCTTAGCGTACAACTTCAAGTCCAAGAAGGGCCCCAAGGAGAAGCCTACCCAGTCGATCCTCGTCAACGACAAGAACCGGGTCTTGGCACGATTCCGCATGACTCCCCAGGGGCTGGAGCGCGTAGAGATTGGAACGGAGTATGCCGACTAGCCGTCAAAATTCGGTGTTTGATACCAGCTGCGAGGGATCGTGATCGACCCGTTTCTGACATTCGAGGCGCCGCGGCCGAAAGTCTGGACGAGGTGGAAAGCGGCACCTCGGCTTTCGCGTCGAAGCGGACCTTCCACTTGAGACACATGGATCGCCTGCGACCCATTGGCCATTGACGTCCCGAGCGGCCTCTTAGAAGTTGCCAGTCCCCAGCATTCACCGTTCCAGCCTACGCTCTGCGTTGAAGCGTGCTCGATAAGATGCCGGACTGACCCCAGTCAGCTTGCGGAAACTCGTCCTGAAGGTGACTGGTGATGCGAAGCCGCTGGCCAGCGCCACTTGATCAATCGACGCACTGCCGCTTTCCAGCAATTCTTGGCCACGCCTGATCCGAACTGAGAGGAGCCACTGCATCGGTGTGGTGCCTGTCTGTTCCTGGAAACGCCGGGCGAAGGTACGCTCACTCATGCCTGCACGGGCGGCCATGGCCCTGATGTTCAGGGGCTGGTCGACGTTCTCGAGCATCCATTCGAGCACGGGTGCAAGGCAGGCGCTCGTGCGTGGCGGCTCGTGGCGGATAAACTGCGCATGTCCTCCGTCACGGTCGAGCGGAGCAACTGCGAGACGGGCAGCCTGCGCCGCCGCCGACTGTCCCAAGTCGCGCCGCACCAAATGCAGGCACATGTCCAGGCCTGCCGAGGCACCGGCCGATGTAATGATGCGCCCCTCGTCGATGAACAGCCTGTTCGGGTCCACGTCGATGGAGGGGTAACGCTCGGCGAGGCGACCCGCAGCAAGCCAGTGCGTCGTAGCACGCCGTCCATCTAGCAAGCCGGTTGCCGCGAGCACGAAGGCACCCGAGCAGATCGATGCGACCCGTGCGCCGGCTGCCCAGGCCTGGCGGATGGCAGCAAGCACGGTCGGCGCCACCGGCACAGTCGGATCATCGATGCCCGGGACGACGAGCGTGTCGACCGTAGAAAGTGCATCCAGTCCGAAGGGAACCCGTAACCCGAACGCGCGGGCACGGACCTCTGGCGCTTCACCGCAAACCCGAATTTCGTAGAAGGGCACGCCATCCGCCCGTTCGACCCGCTCGAAGACCGCGCAGGGGATCGATAGATCGACAGGGACGACCCCATCCATCGCCAACACGCCGACGACGTGAACCATGCCACCGATGCCCCTTCGCTACCCGTCCATCCATAGTGGATCGCATGGTTGGCAGAAAGCGATCGGTCAACGTCGTTTCCGCCACTCACGGTGCGTCTATCGCGTCCGGTAACCAGAACTGGCATCGAGCGCGGGGGCAAAAATCTTGAGTACGGATCGTTGGCGAAACGAGTGGCTTTACGGGCCCGAACCGATCGGATCGGTTGTCCCGACCGTCGAAAGCGAACATGCCGACCTGAAGCCGCTGCAATGGCTCGGGATCGCCGCTATTGCGGAGGCGACGACGCTGCTCCTTCTCGTTGGCGTGGCAGTCCCCTTGAAGCACCTCGGCGACTGGCCCTTGGCAGTCCGCGTCCTAGGTCCGGTCCACGGCTTCACCTTCGTCGCTTACCTCTGGCTGCTCCTCCGATCGCTCGGTGCCGGCCTTCTGTCGCGCAGCGAGGCGGCCCGGCTTGCCGCCTCCGCGTTCGTTCCCGTGGCCGGCTACCTCACGGCACGCTTCCTCACTCGACGCGTCTCGGGACGGCCCGATCGGGGTTCGGCGAGATGATCCCGATAGACGCATACACATGTCTCAAAGCGCTGCATGTCGCGTGCGCGCTGCTATTCGTCGGCGGTGTCGTTGCAAGCAGTTTGGTCCTCGCCACAGGGCGTGAGGCGAGAGCCCGGGTCGCGCCAGTCCAGAGGCGATGGGATCGCCTGATCACGGTGCCGGCGATGTTGGGCGTCTGGGCCTTCGGCATAAGCCTGGCGACTTCGGGCGGCTGGTTCACGTACGGCTGGCTCCAAGCAAAGCTGGTGCTCGTCGTGCTTCTGTCCGCAGTCCACGGCCTGCAATCAGGACAGATCCGGAGACTCACGGCGGCGGCGGACGTAAAGCCCCTGCGGGCCGCAGCCCTCGTCATACCGTCCGTGATCGTGATAGCTGTTCTCGCGGTGCTCAAGCCGTGAGGGAATTCAGACAGGCGACATCAGTCTCCGCATGCCGCTCTCCCGGGGGCGGGTCGTCCCACATCACCCTGACCGCAGGTTTCGTAGCTAGCCTTGCGCTGGAATGCGGACGTCTCCGACAGCCGCAATGGGTTGAAAGCGGTAGTTTGGTCAATGGATGCCGAGTGTCCGGATCGCGCCATGAGCTGACCTTGGGCCGGCAGGAGCCGAGCCGCCGATCTCGCCCCATTGCAGACACTCGGAACGTCCGATCACCGGCAGACCGCTCCTCCTTCACAGACTGGGTTTGACCGGAAGCCGATCGCGCGTCCTCGTCCGTCGGCGGTCGTGCAGGCCTTGGTGCCCAGCACGTTCTCCAACACCTGATCCTCAGCCACCCCACGCCCGTGGCTCAGGCCCTTGCAGAACGAGTCCTGGTCCTCAATGGCGTCCCCTCGCTCGACCTCAGATGTGCAATCGAGGGCTGCCCGGACGCAGCGGCGGCCGCGACAGCCGTAATGGCACTCGCTCGCTGATAAACGTCCTCTCGACGCCAGGATGGGTACGGCTCGACCAACGAAGTCAGGTCCGGCCGCCCAAGGATCGGGCCCGGCTTGAATGGATGCAAACCAATCGATAGTTTGCTATTCATTGCGTGGGTCTGAGGGATGTGCCCAACCCCTGTCCATAGGGAAGCGGTCGATGGCGCCGAAGGGCTTGAGCCAACTTTGGATGACCTACACTCACTCGCTTCTGCTCTCCGGCCGCCAGTGGAGGCGGCTCGCCAATTCCACCACGGAAGCGCACGGCGTCTCCGAGGCGAAGGCGTTGCCTTTGGTGCTGATCGGACGTCTGGGTGGTGAGCCGCGCCAGAATGCGTTGGCGGAAGCGGTCGGGATCGAGGGGCCGTCGCTCGTGCGCCTCTTGGACCAACTCGAAGCGGCTGGCCTCGTGATGCGCAAGGAGGACCCGACCGACCGTCGCGCCAAGGTCCTGAGCCTCACCGACACCGGACGCTCCGTGGTCGCGCGGATCGAGGCCGACCTCGACCGATTGCGCAAGGCAGTGTTCTCTAAGGTGAGCGCGTCCGACCTGGAGGCGAGCCTGCGGGTGTTCCGGGCCATCCAGGACCATTTGGGCGGCCCGCCCGAGCCCGGCATGTCCCGGGACAGGATCGCGCACGGCGAGGCCGCGGAATGATCCTGCCGGGCTGGCGCGACTGGGCGTTCGCGCTCAAGACCTTCGCGGCGGCCATCCTGGCCCTGTTCCTGGCGTTCTGGATCGACCTGCCAAACCCCTACTGGGCGCTCGGCACAGTCTACATCACCAGCCAGGTGCTCGCCGGCGCCACGCGCTCGAAGGCGCTCTACCGGGTGCTTGGAACCCTGCTCGGGGCCGTGGTGACGGTGGCTCTCGTGCCGAACCTCGTGAACGCTCCGGAGCTTCTCACCCTGGCCATCGCGCTCTGGGTGGCGACGTGCCTGTACTTCTCGCTGCTCGACCGCACCCCGCGCAGCTACCTGATGATGCTCGGCGGATACACGGCGGCCTTGATCGGCTTCCCTGCTGTCGGCGACCCCGGAACGATGTTCGATACTGCCGTGGCCCGGGCCGAGGAGATCACCCTCGGCATCCTCTGCGCTAGCCTCGTGAACACGGTCGTGCTGCCGCAATCAGTGGCGCCCGTGATCACCGCTCGGCTCGACCTCTGGCTGCGCGACGCCCGGGGTTGGGCCATCAACGTCCTCGGCCGCGCCCGCACGGCAAAGGATACCCACGCGACGCGGCTGAAGCTGGCCTCGGACGCCGTCGCCTTCGACGCCCTGGCGACGCCCCTGCGCTACGACATGACCGGGGCCGAGCGGTCGGCGGAGGCGATGGCGACGTTGCGCCAGCACATGCTGATGTTCCTGCCCATTGCCTCCGCGGTCTCGGACCGCATCGAGACGCTGGAGCGGGCGGGGCCCCTACCGCAAAGGCTGCGCTCCCTGCTCGACGACATGGCCGCGTGGCTTGCATCCGGAACCACCGAGCAGGCGCAAGCCGAGCGATTGAAAGCCGCCGCAGACGCGCTCGAACCCGCCCTCGGCGAGCGACCATCCTGGGATGCCTTGGTGCTGGCGAGCCTGCTGGCGCGCGTGCGCGACTTCATCGACCTGCGCCAGGACGCCCGCATCCTTCAACGGCACATCGCCGACGGGACGCCGGTTACCGAGGACATGACCTTCCGCTACACCGCCGCGGCGCGCACGATCCGCCACCGTGACCATGGCATGGCGCTGCTGTCGGCGCTGGGCGTGTTCCTGACCATCCTGGTGACTTGCGCGATCTGGATTGCGACCGGATGGCCGCACGGCTCGGCCGCCCCAATGATGGCGGCGGTCGGCTGCAGCTTCTTCGCCGCGCAGGACGACCCTGCGCCGTTCATCGTCAGCTTCGCCAACTCGGCCATCGTCGGCGCCCTCGGGGCGGCCGCCTACCTGTTCGCGGTCCTACCGCTGGCGACCACCTTCGAGATGCTGGCCCTCGCGCTGACGCCGGCCCTGCTCGTCTGCGGGGTCTTCATGGCGCAGCCGAAGACGGCGCCCCTGGCGATGGGCGCGGCGGTCAACGGTTCGGCCATGATCGCTCTCCAGGGCAGCTACACGGGCGACTTCGCCGCTTTCGCCAATTCGTCCGTCGCGGTCATCGTCGGAATGTGGGTGGCCGCCATCGTCACACGCCTCGTCCGCTCGGTCGGCGCCGGCTGGTCGGCCCGACGCCTGCGGGCCATCAACCGCCGCAGCCTCGCCCGCGCGGCCGAGCGCCAGGGCGCGCAGAACGGCCTAGAACTCGCGGCCCTGATGCTCGACCGGGTCGGCCTGATCGCGCCGCGGCTGGCCGCCCTGCCGACCGAGGACGCGGAGTGGACGGCGGACCTGCTGGCGGAGGTGCGCGTCGGCATCAACGTCGTGGAGTTGCGGCGGGACCGCCGGCACCTCTCAAAGCCCGCTCGGGAAGCCGTCGAGAGGCTTCTCGCTGCGTTGTCGCGGCACTTCGCGGACCAAGCTGAGAAGCCTGCCCTCGAACTGCTCGACACCATCGACGGTGCGCTCGGCGCCGTGTCCCTCAATGCGCGGCAGGCATCCGGGCGTGCTGCACTGATGGGGCTCGTCGGCATCCGCCGCGGCCTCTTTCCCGATGCGCCGCCCTACCGTCCGACCCTGCCTTCGACCACGCATCCGGAACTCGCGGCATGACGGGTGAACTCGACCTCTACGGCGTCTTCGTGCCGAGTTTGGCGGCCTGGATGCTGCTTGCCTTCGTCATTGGCCTGCCGCTGCGGCGCGTGCTGACCTGGGCTGGATTCTACCGCCTCGTCTGGCACCGCCCCCTGTTCGATCTCGCCCTCTACGTCGTGCTGCTGGGCGCCGTCGTCTCGGTCGCGGTGCCGCTCACCTCCTGATCGACGGGCGCGCCCGGCCACGCCCCAGACCTTCCGGATAGACTCATGTCTCGGTTCCTCGCCCTCTCGTTTCGCCTCCTCGTCACCCTCGGGATGGTCGCCGCCGCCATCGTCGTCGGGCTGGCCCTGTGGGACTACTACATGGAGGCCCCCTGGACCCGGGACGGGCGTGTGCGGGCCGACGTGGTTCAAGTGGCCCCCGACGTCTCCGGCCTCGTCACAGAGGTGCTGATCACGGACAACCAAGTGGTGAAGCGCGGCGACGTCCTGTTCCGCATCGCCCCCGACCGCTTCGCGCTGGCCCTGCGGCAGGCCGAGGCGGTGGTCGAGGGCAAGAAGGCGACCGCTGTGCAGGCCGCGGCGGACTACGCCCGATACCTGAAGCTCAGCGACGCCGCGGCGTCCCAGCAACGGGTCGAGGCGGCGCAGGCGGCCGACCTCGAGGCCAAGGCCGCCTATGGCCAGGCGATGGCTGACCGCGATCTCGCCAAGCTCAACCTCGACCGCTCCGCCGTGAAGGCCTCGGTCAACGGTCGCATCACCAATATGGGCCTGCGGCCCGGCAGCTACGTCTCGACCGGCCACGGCGTCATGGCGCTCATCGATAGCGACACCCTGCGGGTGGAGGGCTATTTCGAGGAGACCAAGCTGCCGCGCATCCATGTGGGCGACAAGGCCAGCATCCGCCTGATGGGCGAGAAGGAGGCGCTGACCGGCCACGTTGAGAGCTTCGCGGGCGGTATCGAGGACCGCGAGCGGACGGCGGGCTCGAACTTGCTCGCCAGCGTCAACCCGACCTTCGCCTGGGTCCGGCTCGCCCAGCGCATCCCGGTGCGGATCAAGCTCGACGGCGTTCCCGACCAGACGCGGCTGGTCGCGGGTCGCACCGCCACGGTCGCAGTCGAGCCCGATGGCGAGACCCCGCATTTCAGCCTGTTCGGTGCCTGGCGGGGCGCCCCGGACCCCGTGCCCCGCGGCGCAGCCACCCGTTGAAGAGCGGCCGGCGATCCCAGCGAAGACGTGAGAATGACAGCGAGGCAGATCGTGACGTCAGGGACATCCGACAGGCCCTATGGCGAGCCGGATCGCGTCCGGTCCGGGGCGCCGTATCGGGTCGAAGCCGTGACCTGAAGCTAAGCCGGCGCGTTGAAGGTTCAGCAAAGAGCCGGGGCAGGCGTCCCGACTCCGGCCTCGTCAGCGTGCCTTCGCATCCGAAGCCCAGGGCGACAGCCAGGGAGCGGCGGCCGCAAGCATCGTCTCCACGCCGGTCCGAAGGGTCGGTGTCAGGACCGGCGCGAATTCCGGCGAGTGGTTTGAGGGAAGCGCATTCAGGGTTCCGGCCTTCTCGGCCTCCGCGTAGCGCTTCGGATCGGTGCCGCCGACGAACCAGAACACCGAGGGCACGTCCCAGGTCCGGGCGAAGACGGTGAAGTCCTCGCTGGCGGCCGCGTGCCCGGCAGGCTGCACCCGGTCCGCACCCAGGCGCTGCTTAAGCGCCTCGGTCACCTTGGCCGTCGCCTCCCCGTCGTTCACCGTCAGCGGGAACCGTCCGAGCATCGTGAGGAGGGGCGGCTTCGGCGCGCCGGAGATGGAGGCCTCTCCATCGACGACCCGCTTGATCGACGCGAGAATCTTGTCCCGCACTCCTTCGTCGTAGGTTCGGACGTTGAGTTGAAGCTCGGCTTGGTCCGGAATGATGTTGGCGCTGGAGCCGGCCTGCATCGACCCGACCGACACCACGGCGCTGTCGGTCATGGAGACCTCGCGCGAGACGATGGTCTGCAGCCGCATCACCGTCGCGGCGGCCATCACCACCGGATCGATGGTCGATTCCGGGCCGGACCCGTGCCCGCCGCGGCCGTACAGCGTCACCTTGAGGCTGTCGCTCTGGGACAGTACGGGGCCGCTGGCGAGGCGCACCTGCCCGGCCGGGAACGGCAGCACGTGCTGGCCCAACGTGACGACCGGCCGCGGGAAGCGCTTCACCATGCCGTCGTCGACCATGGCCTTGGCACCCTCGCCGATCTCCTCGCCCGGCTGGAACACGGCCATGACGGTGCCGCGCCACGTGTCCTTGTTCGCGGCCAGGATCTGGGTCGCGCCCATCAGCCATGTGACGTGCAGGTCGTGGCCGCAGGAATGCGCGATCGCCGTCTCCCGGCCGGAAGCCGGATCGGTCCCCTTCTTCGTGCTGGCGTAGGGAAGGCCCGTGTTCTCCTTCATCGGCAACGCGTCCATATCGGCGCGCAGAAGCACGGTCGGGCCGTCGCTGTTGCGCAGGATGCCGACCACGCCGGTGCCGCCCACGCCCTCGGTGACCTCGAAGCCTTGCTCCTTGAGCCATTTGGCGGCGATGCCGGCCGTGCGCTTCTCCTGCATCGAGAGTTCGGGGTTTGCGTGGATGTCCTCGTAGATGGCCTGCAGCTTGGCGAGTTGCTCCTCGGTCGGGCTGGGCAACCCCCTTGGCATCGGTTTGGGCGAACCCGGGACTCGAAAGGGCCGCAAGCGACACGAGGGCCGCCAGAGCGAGCCCGCAACGATGTTTGCCGATGACCATCTTGGCTTTCCCTTATGATCAGAACGCAGGGTTGGTTCTTCGATGAAGACTACCGTTCCGAGACGCCTCGAAGTCGCCGGGCCGCGACGGGTCGGCCAACATTAATGGTAGGGGACGCCGGCGCGCGGGCGATATCGCGGGAGCGTCAAGCCGAAGCGGAGCGATGCGGCCCGCACGAGCAGAGCGACGGCGAAGCCGATACCCAAGGCGAACTCGCGTGGGACGCCGAGTAGGGTCAGGATCGCGAAGACCGCTGCGCCGGCGCCCGCCGCCGAGGCATAGATTTCGCGACTGAGGATGACCGGGCTCTCACCTCCCAGAAGATCGCGGATCACCCCGCCGAAGGTGGCCGTGACCACACCCATGACGATGGCGACGAGGGGGCTCGCCCCGGCCTGCTGGGCCCTCTCCGCCCCGGCCACGGCGAACAGCGCCAGACCAAGCGCATCGAGCCACAGCAGGTACCGATAGCGGGACTGCGGGATGTGGGCGGTAAAAAAAGACCGCACCCGAGACGATGAGGCAGGTCAGCAGGTATGCCGGCTGGACCGTCCAGAACACCGGCAGCCCGAGCAAGAGGTCCCGCAGGGTGCCGCCGCCGATGCCGGTCGCCGTGCCGAGAACCGCGAAGCCGACAAAGTCCATCGCCTTACGGGAGGCGGCGAGGGCGCCCGTGACCGTGAAGACGATCACGCCGATCCAGTCCAGGGTTGCGGTGGCAGTCTCGAACATCGTGTCTCGTCTCGGGTATCGGCCGCGCGACATCGTGGGTACGGTGGATCTCCGGCTCGTCTCAGTGTCTCACCTGAAGAGCAGGACTTGGTTGTCCGCGCGGGAGCGCTCGTCCCATTCCCGCTGCACCATGACCTCGGGCTGCGTGGTCCTCACGATGACGGTTGTGCCGAGGGGTACACGACCGTAGAGGTCGAGGATGTCCTCATTCAGGAGCCGGATGCAGCCGGAGGAATCGGTGCCGCCGACCGTCCAGGGCTCGTTGGTGCCGTGGATGCGGTAGAGCGTGTCCCGGTCGCCCTGGTAGAGGTAGAGGGCGCGGCATCCGAGCGGGTTGTTGACCCCCGGCTCGACGTAGCGGGGGATGTCGGGCCGGCGCTTCAGCATGGCCGCGGTCGGCCGCCAGCCCGGCCACTTCGCCTTGCGCTTGATCACCGCGATGCCTGACCAGGTGAAGCCGGCCCGGCCCACGCCGATGCCGTACCGGATCGCCGTGCGGTCCTCGCGCACCAGGAAGAGGAAGCGCTGGTGCGTGTCGATGACGACCGTGCCTCCGCGCTCCGGCCCGTCATAGTCCACGAGCTGTCGGCGGAACTCCGGCGGGACGAGGGCCATGTCGACCTTCGGGATGTTGAAAGGCTCGTCCGGGATCTCGGCGACGTACCAGGCATCGCGGGTCCGTGGCGTCTCGACCGGCTGCGGCACCGTCGATGGATCAGGCTCGCTATCCCAGAAGAAGGCCTGGGCCCGTGCCGGGGCAAGGACGGCGGCAGTGAGGAGGAAGGCGCGGCGGGTGGCCAACATCGGATGACATCCAGGATAGGGGGAGGCGCCGACGCGCAGGACCGGACGCACCGCATGGTCGATGCCGTGCGCGTCGGCGCCGCGACCCACGGTGTGAGCCGGTCGGTGCGAATGGGAAGGATGTGCCGAGCCCGAGGGCTCGGCGTGTCGGGCTATGGGGGCGTCATCGCGCAGGCCTCCAAGGTTGCTCCGCACGCCGCATGCGTGCGAGCCCCCTCTGTCATCGGCCTGAGAGCTTCAACGCGGCCTCGGGAGAGGCCACACCTTACACCATCGGCGGGAGCTGCCGCTCCGCTTTCCAGAGTGTTGAACGACGTGCGGTCCGGGTGCCTGAGAGTTTCCGGGGCGGTTGCTCCTTCGGCGGCCGGTCCAAGCCGGCTCTCTCCCGCGCGTCGATGTCTCGTCCCTTCTAGCCTCGAACGATGTGGCAAGCCAAACAATTCGTTAGCTTGCGATCTAAAGTGTGCGCCTGGGCACCCGACCGGTCCTGGACGCAGGCGGGCACTGCCCGGCTTGCAGGCCGCACGCTATCGTCGGTGTGAGTAAGCTTTAGCCCGGATGTGACGTGGCCTTAGGGCCGGGTACGATCCGGTCGCAAATTTGCCCGCACCTGCTGACGTTATGACTGGCCGTGACGCGTCTGCTTCAGGCCGAAGAGCAGACCTTCAAAGTGTTGATGCGAATAGTCAGCTATGGGTCAGGAGTTAGCATGCCGACTGGTCGGCTACGCGCCACTTTCGGAACTTCGATCTCCGCTGTCGGAATGGCTGTTTGGCACCCAACAGCAGCCATTCGATTTCTGTGGCTGCCTATGGGATCCCGCCATCTCGCATAAGCTTGGCCTATGGATCCGGACAGGCCGGATACAATACGAACAACCACAACCGACCCGCCGCACGATATACTTATAACTCACAACTTATGAGCGGTCGGACTGCCGCCTCACGTTCGACCGCTTACGATACCCGTAACTTATTTTTGATCTGCATCCTCGTGCCAATGTCTAACGCTCAAATGACGGCGCCCCCGATGAGCCGTATCGGTCGATCAATTGCGCAAACAGCTGTCCCGCCTGCAGCACATTAGGTGCTTGTCGATGCAAATATCGCTTATAAGTTTATAGTAATATGGTGATTGCGCGCTAAATCTAAAGAAATATTAATACATGTAAGGTTCATGCGCTTTAGTGCAGGATCGTGATGCGCGTGCTTGGGCCGATGTAGAGGTAGGTGCGGGCGTCCTTAGACGGCTTCCCGCTCGCAAGCATGCTGGCCAGGGTGATGGCGACGAAGCAGGGGCTCACGGCTGGTTCCGGGGTGATGAGCCCGGTTCTCGATCCCTTGCTCGCGCTCAATGAGGCCGAGGAGTTCGGTCTGGCGTTTCGACTCCTCTCAGATGATGCGGACGCACTCGGCGATCCGGTCCGTGTCCTCCCTCTGGCGGCGGGCGAGATCGCGCAATTCGAGTATCAGGTCCACCGCCCCTCAAGGCCCATAGAGGAAGGGCGGCGGCACATCGGCGATACTGGCCGGCGCGGGCGGCGATAGATGTTCACAATCGCCACGCGCCTGGGTCACCATCCTGCCGATCAGCATCATGGTCCAGCCGCCGACGAAAACCTGGAGAACCTGCGGGGTCGCGATACATCGGATGAGGAGAAAGGCATCGATGGTGCAGTGCCAAACGGCACGTCATTCCAGAAAGTTCAGGCCTACCTCACCGCTACGCAACAAGTCACGGCCAGCCGCCATTCGACGGAGACCGCGCAAGCCTTACAGGGTTGTGCTATGAACACTCGTATCAATTCTGCTATCACCGCTTTTGTTCTGGGCGTTAGTGCGTTCTCACCGCCTGCCTTTGCTCAGAACTATTCAACGATCCGAGGTGAAAAGCCGTCGAGCTTCTTCACGGATCGGCCGGCACCGCACGCCTTCGATGACCTCACGACCGGCTCCATCGGCACACATTGGAACCGCGGCATCGATCGCTCAGACAAAGAGGGCAACGCGGAACTCAATGACCGCTATGTGCCCAATTACGGCATGACCTCTGGTGGCCCAAGGCGATAACAGGGGCACGACACGCCCCGCCAGCCCGTGAGCAGATCGGGCGGCGGGGCCGCTCATTGATTGTTAACTATGCTGTCCCCATCGCAGGGTCATGCAGATCGCGATCCTGTCGCTTGATCGGACGCGGCCACGATGCCGGGATTAAGGTGACGCCGGATGTACGTGCACCTTCGTTCCGGCCCCTGTGGCCGTTCCATTTTTGGGTTCTGCCAGATCTCTATTGGGATACGCATGGAGCCGGCTCGTCAATGCGAGCTGACGCAACCGGCATGCTCTTAAAGAGGATCCGGATCATCTCGGACCGGCTCGGAAGCAGGACAGCGGGAGGCTCACCGACGATGGTGCGCCAAGCCGCGACGAAGTCTGCCGGCGGGATAGGGGCGAGACTGTCGAAGGCCGGAGACCTCGCGTCATTAGGCATTCAATGGCTCCTGATCGGCGCACAGATAAAGGCTCCGATCAGGTCTAAGTGGCCTATCCCGATCCAGTGGCCCAGGTTCGAAGTTCGTGCATCGTTGGTCGTGTGACGATGGCAGGGCGAGCGGACGGCACTGAGCCGCTCGGTTCCGTTGGCAAATGACGACCTCCGGCGCAGGTGGGCGGCAGCCGAGTGAAGCGTGCGGCCGAATGCTGGTGTAGAGCGTCCGCCATTGCTCGATCACGACTCTGGCTTCCTAGAGGGTGTAGGACACCTCGCCGTTGAGGAGTTCGTCCGTACATGACCTCCGTTACCTCGATGGACCGTATTGCTTCAGCGACCTTGCGGCCTTGCGAGACCAAGACATCGACCTAACGCAGCTTGGCGACGGAATCTTAGCCGCATGCCTCTTCCGACGCATCAAAACGTCCTCCACATTGCTTAAAGCCATACCTCAAGGAGGACCACTGTTCAGGAGGCAGGCCACCGAGACCCAGACCTTGAACAGCGCCAATGATAGGTACCCGCTTAGTTTACTCCTGCAATCTATCGTTCGCTGCTCAACATGCGGATGACCTGAGCGGCAGGCATCGCTGGCGAGTGGGGCGCCGGCAGCGTCCGCTTTCGACAACTCCCACTCAGAAGCAGACCGCCGCAAACCCACCCAACCCGCCTATAGGTCGCGGGCTAACCTACGATCTCACAAGCAGACGTTCCCAGCTTCTGCAAAGGGTGGACAGCGGATGCTAGATTGATGCCCAAAACCGGACCTTCGTCCTCGTGCACTCAATCAGTCTATGGGCCCTCTTGGGCAGAGGGTCATCAAAGCCCTCCGCACCAAGATATAAGGCTTAATCGTCTCCTCGGCTCAAAGTAAGAGCAGTCAGCCGCCGAGATCACTGCAGGATACTCAAGCGCGGCTGTCGATCTCTGGCACGCCGCTGCTTCTATCGGCGTAGGCAGCAAGAAAGGTTGGCCGAGTCTGCCAGCGCTGCCAGAAGGCGTCGATATGCTCGAAGCGCTCATCGAGCGGGGTGGCATTGATCGGGAACTTGGAGAAAGCGATCGCCGTCGCCAGCGTGATGTCCGAGAAGGTGGGCTGACTGCCGCCCAGCAGCCATTCCCGCCCGTCCGCAAGATGTCGGTCGACCAGACCCGCGTGCGTCAGTGCCACCTTACGCGAATGCTCGCCCCAGGCCGGATTGCTGGTCAGTTCGAGCTTCGGTCCCAGCCCCTGGTGCAGGACATGGAATGCAGTGACGATGGGATAGAGGATGTGCACCCACACCCGGTTGTCCCACATCTGATCGAGGCCGCGCTCGTGCGCCGTCTCGCCCATGATCTTGCGGCCTTCGAACGTGTCGTCGAGGTAGCGGGCGATGGCGGAGGTCTCGCTGAGGTAAGAGCCGTCAGCAAGCGCAAGGGTCGGTGTCTCGCCCCAAGCGTTCATCTTCAGGTGCTTCCAACCCCGCTGCTCGCCGACTGGTGACATATCATAGATCGTCTCGTCGAAGTGACCGGCGATACCCTTCTCGTGCATGAAGATCCGCAGGCGCTGCGGGTTGGGGAAGGCCGAGGGAGAGGTGAAGAGCTTGAGCTTGTCGGACATTGTCGTCTCGCTTTCCGAAGAAGGTCGTCTGTCTGTCAGATGACAGATAGAGGGCTACGGCCCAAGCCTTGTGCTGTCAACCCCTGTCTGCCATATGGCAGACGGAGGTTGGAGATGGCAGCAACGTTGAAGGCGAATGTAAGGGAGGCAATCCTCGCCGCCGCGAGGGATGCAGCGATGGCCTATGGCTACGGCGGCATCAATTTTCGCGACCTCGCGGAAGCTGTCGGCATCAAAGCCGCGAGCATCAACTACTATTTCGCCAACAAGGCTCTCCTCGGCGAGGCGATAGCGCGTCGCTACTGGGAAGATATAGCGCGCGACCTTGAGTCTATTTCCATGTCTACTCAGAGCCCGATTGACGCGTTGAAGCAGTATCCCGGTATTTTTCGCTTATCATTGGAACGCAATAATCGTATATGCCTCAGCAGCTTTATGGCTACAGAACATGACGAGTTGCCCGAGCCTGTGTTGAAGGAGGTTCAGACTTTTGCAGACGTTAATGCGGCTTGGCTAAGCAAGCAGCTAGTCGCTGCAAGCTTAGTTGAGCCAACAGATAGCGAGTCGAGAGCCCGCGCTATCTATGCTGCTGTTGCTGGGGCACAGATCATCGCTCGAAGCCGCTCGGACATACGTTTGTTCGACTCGTTGATCGAGAGCTATCAAAAGGCGGGATTGCTCCCAAACTGATCAAAAGGAGGTCGGGCCACGATCGATTAGCTTCGGTCGTTCAGGGCCACTCAATCAGACTGCCTTGAAGCAGCCTTTTCAGGGGTCCGAGTAGGGCCGAGAGCTGCGGTTCAGCGCCTGCTAACTCAATGTCGGCTCGTGGCGTACAGCCGAACAAATGGGGTATGAACTCCCGAATTCTTGCGGACTTTCAAGCGTGCTGGTCCAGAAGTCCGCTCAGTAGTAGAAAGCGGACCTGTAAGCGGCGAACACAATACCAGCATGTCGTGGGAGGCGTTCGGGGGCTGCCCAGGTGTGAGGCCGGCTCTTCGGAGCCGTTCGGAGCAAGCCGGCTTCCTCGACGCGGCCCTGGATGGGAGAGCCGTCTCGGCGGCTTCCCGCCGTTCCACGGGCCCGACCGTCCCCACCATCGTCCGTCCGCAGGAATGGGAGGATGCGGCCGGGTCGGCCCTCCAGGAGCCGCTCGACGGCCGTCCGCAGGTCGCCGAGCGCGAAAGGCTTGCGCAGCACCGGCAGCGCACCGGCCGGTAGGGCGGCCGCGTCGTCGTGCGATGGCCGGCGGAGCAGGCCGCATGATCCGCCAATCAAGCACCCGCATCAGCTCGGTCATTACCGGGCCGGGCCAGCGCCCGCACCCGCGTACGCGATCTCGGCTTTAACGCCTCGCTTACCCTGAGCCGCGAGATTGCGCGTGCCCAGTGAGCACGAGGAACGCATGACCGACACCACGGACACGGTAGGCGTCGCAGGTGAGCGGATCCGCTCCATCATCGAACGCGTCGAGCGGATCGAGGACGAGATCAAGGATCTAATGGAGACCAAGAAGGAGATCTTCGTCGAGGCTAAGGGCGAAGGCCTCGACGTGAGGGTGCTCAAAGAGATCCTGAAGCTGCGCAAGCAGGACAAGGACGAGCGCGACGAACAGGAGAGCCTTTTGGAGGTCTACCTGCGCGCCATGGATGCTCCTGCGCCCGTCGCCCAGGCAGCTTAACTCTTCCGGCGGGTGGCAGCCTTGCCGCTGCTACCCGCTGAAGCTCCTGCCGGATAAACTGAACGCCTCCACACAAATATTTTAGTGTGGACCTGTTGCGATACGGCAAATGTCGTGATTGTGCCGCCTGAGAAAGAGCACACCACTATGGACGACAACACATCACCCCACTTGCTCACGATGACGGCGGATATCGTCGCTGCCTATGTCAGCAACAACTCCGTCCCAGCATGCGATTTGCCGACCCTGCTGCTGCAGGTGCATGGTGCGTTTGTCAGCCTGTCAGCAACACCGGCAGCCGAAGCTGGTAGCGAGATCGAGAAGCCGACGCCAGCGCAGATCAAGAAGTCGGTTACGCCGGACGCGCTGATCTCGTACGTTGATGGCAAGCCATATCGCACCCTGAAGCGGCATCTCAGCGTGCACGGTCTCACGATCGAAGGGTATCGAGCTCGCTACGGACTGCCGAACGATTACCCCTCAGTCGCTGCAAACTACTCGGCATCGCGCTCGGCGCTGGCCAAGCAGCTCGGCCTGGGCAATCCGCGCAAAAAAGCGGAGCCTGCGCCTGAGCCGGCACCTAAACCGACGATGGCCTCTAAGCCGAAGCGCGCTGGTCAGTCTCGCAAGGTCGCCGAGCCGGCTTGAAGGTAAGCTTGGTACAGGGCTCGACAGACAATGGAGCGCCGAGTCCTGGCTGAGCGGGTTGGGACGGCTTGGGAGTTGGGACGTTGAGGGGTGAAAGAGTATGCCGACTCGTGCCCGTGCTCAGGTCCGGCGACACCTTCATCCTCGACAACCTGCAGGCCCACATGGTGACGGGTGTGCGCGAGGCCATCGAGGCCGCCGGGGCAAGGCTGCTCTACCCTCCGCCCTACAACCCAGACTTCAATCCGATCAGTGGTCACCAACCGACCTGGCGGTCGGCGACCCCTCAGCAGATCTTCGCCAAGTTGAAGGGCCTGCTCCGAACCGCGGCGGCCCGCACCGTCTCCGATCTGTGGCACACCATTCGGTAGGCCTTCGCTCGCTTACCGGCCGGCGGGTGCCGCAACCGCCTCGCCGCATTCATCTGCAGGTCACAATTGCATGCCTTTGATAGAGCATCCATAAGTTGTTCAAGGATCCCGCGTGCCTGCGCCGACGCCGGAAGCGGTTGCCGCAGGTCGTGTAGGGGGGACCGTAGCAGCCTGGGAAGTTGGCCCAGGGCACTCCCATGCGTAGCCGCCAGAAGATGCCCTTGAGCACACGCCGGTCGTTCACCCGCGCCTTGCCGCGCACATCCGTTGGCAATAACGGCTCGATGAACGCCCACTCCCCATCCGTCAGTACAATCCGAGCCACCCAGACCCTCCGTATCCACAGGGCCAATGACGGCAGGCCTCATCTGTGCCAACCGATATGGCGTCGCGACCTAGGTCAACTGCCGACCGAACTCTCCGGTGGCGAGGCCCAGCGCATCAAGCTTTAGACCAAGCTGCAGAGGGGCCCGCGAGGGAGCACGCTCTACGTCCTCGACGAGCCGCGACATGGGACGGCTTGCATCGGAACCCGTCGGGAGTGCGCGACATCGGCTGCCGGACCGCCGCCTGCCATCGTGAAGCGACCTGCCGGCGCCTCGGCATCAGGGGCCGCGCTTCGACGATCGGAGTGCCGTCCAACGGCGGCAGTCTGACCTTCGCGACCGCAGCCTTTGCCGCTTCCATCTCGAGACCTTCGCTGTAGCGGCCCAAGGTGAGGCCCGACCGCCTGTGGCCGACGATCGCAGCCAGCAGGTCTCCGTCGACACCGGCCCGCTCGGCCTTCGTGATGAACCATCGCCGGAAGGAATGGAAATTCACGAGCGAGCGGCGCTTGCCTTCGACTACGTCGTCGACGCCGAGATCTCTCCGGTACTTCGTGAAACGCTTAGAGAAGTATGATGAGCGCTCCCTTACGGATCATGCAGCTCTCGGACCAGGCCATTCGGGGAACAGGTCGTCTCCAAGCTTTTTGCCTTCAACACGCCGGGCGACGAGTTCGCACAGGTCCGGATGTATCGGCACATCGCGGATCGTCCTCTCCTTCTTCTGCGGCTTGAAGGTGAACCATCCATCCTCGCATTCGCCGACGCGCAGGTCGATCACCGCGTCGAGTCGGGCGCCCGTCAAACCTGCAACCAGCATGACGTCGAGCATGGCGAGATCGGCCGTGCCCATCAGCAGACGCTGAACCTCCGCATCAGTGAAGGCTCTTTCCTCCTCGTCTGGCTCGATCCTGGGCTTGCTCAGGCTGATCCCGATCCAGACATTCGCTTCTATGGGAGTTCTCTTCACGAGGTACTTCCAGTAGGCCCTAAGTCGACTAATGTACTTGGTGCAGGAGGCCCATCCGAGACCCGTGAACTCTTCGATCTCATCCCCGAAGCGGCCGGCGACTTTGATGGTAACGTGTTCCAGGTATGGCTCGATCCCGCGTGCGGCGCACCACTTCAGCAGGATATGCATGGCCCGGACATCGTCCTTGAGGGATCGCTCCTTGATCTTCGTGCTTTTGATGAAGGCGTCGTGATGGAGGGCGATGGGTGTCGCGGTGCCGAGAGCCACGGCCGCGAAGTGTGCCGCCCGCTGTTCCGCATCTTCGCGCAGCACGGCTTCCTCGTGCTGCTCGAGCGACTCTCCGTCGTCGACGTCGACCAGCTGGGTTGCCGCGCCTTCGAACTCGATTTCGTAGGCGCGAAGATCAATGGCTCCGAGGAGCTCATAAAGCTCCGGATCGTTTCTTTCGCGACCATCGGAGACAATCTTCACCCATTCGATTGCTTCCGCTTGAGCCGAGCGCGGCTGGTCTTCAAGTATCCCCTGGCTTTGTCTTTCGGCGGTTTGAAAGCCTTCACGACGGGCCATTTCAGCACGTTGGCAGACAACAAAGACTTCGTGCCGAGCGCCCACTTGGGCCGGTAGCCGAGCAGTGGACATAGCTTGGCCGGAACGCCCATCGTGACGCGGTCGTACCCGTCGTGCAGTCCCAGATAGCCGTTCTTCGGATCGGGCTTTCGGGGCATGGCGGCCGCCTCGGAACATCGATTTGTCCCGCAGCATGTCCCGAAAGTCCAGCGACCGCAGAGACTTGTGCGCACGAGAACGGGTTGGGCCATTCCTTCGGAAATTCCCTCCGTCTCCGCCACCTGCTTTGCAAACTCGTAAGCCGTTGAGATCACTAAGCTCCGGCGAGCGTTGAAGTCAGCTTCCTGACCGACTTTCAGCATATCCAGTGACGCCGAAGCTTCGGCTACGCGGCGCGATCGTAATCACTGCCTTGCGGATACGCGGGGTGGTGCGAGGGTATGCTTGCCTAATTTCAAAATGAACGATGATGGTCCCGCCCATCGTCGTGTCGCCCCGTCAAACCGGTGACGATGCTGCCGAGATCGGCCGTGGCTGCGACACACGGTCAGCACACGCGAACTGCCCTCTCACGTACGCTTCGTCGCCGGGGCTGACGGCTTCAAGATCGCGACGCCAGACGCCGGACCGAGCGAGGCGTCCGGTCCCCTGATATCAGCGGCGTGATCCCGAATTACTAACTCCGTTCCGGAACCGCTTTGCGCGCAATTCGTTTGAGCACAGCTGTCGGCTTGGCAGCTTGGCGCGAGAGGGAGCGACGCGGGCGTGACGGCGGATGTAGACAGGCATGAGCTTCGGCAGATCATCGCCGGCCTGAGCGAGGGCGTGATCCTGGTCGAGCCCGACCAGACCATCGCCTACGCCAACGAGGCCGCGCTTGCCATGCATGGCGTCGAGACCCTCGACGGACTGGGCGCGACCGTCGATGCCTACCGTGAGCGCTTTGCCCTGCGCTACCGCAACAATCGCGCGCCCGAGCATTATCCGATCGAGCGGGTGGTCGCAGGCGAGCGTTTCCACGATGTCGTCCTCGAGGTGCGGCAGCCAGACCGCCCGGACGTCTACTTCGTCCATTCGCTCCGCAGCTTGGTCGCCACCGACCGCGACGGCAAGCCGAGTTGCCTCGCCCTCATCCTCAAGGACGTGTCGGACCAGTTCGAGGCCGAGGAGCGCTTCGAGAAGACCTTCAACGCCAACCCGGCGCCTGCCATCATCACCCGGCTGTCCGACCTGCGCCACGTCAAGGTGAACGCCGGCTTCCTGGAGATGACGGGCTATGTCCGTGATGCCGTCATCGGCCGCAGCGTCTACGAGGTCGATGTGCTGGCCGGCGCCCGCAACCGCGACCTCGCCGTGTCGCGCCTGAACGAGGGCGGCACCATCCCGCAGATGGAAGCCTGTCTCAACCTGCCGGAGGGCGGTTCGCGTTTCGTCATCGTCGCGGGCCAGCCCATCGAGATGGGCGAAGAGCCCTGCATGCTGTTCACCTTCGCCGATCTCGAACTGCGCCGGAAGGCCGAGACCGCGCTCCGGCAGAGCGAGGAGCGTTTCGCCACGGCGTTCCGGTTGACCCCGGTGCCGACGCTGCTGGCGCGCCTGGACGGTTTCACGGTGACCAGCATCAACGACGCGTTCACCCGCGTCTTCGGCTACGGCGAGGATAGCGTGGTCGGGCGCTCACCCTCCGAGACCGGGCTGTGGGTGGCCGATGCAGCCCGCGAGCGGTTCGAGGAAGCGGTCGGGCGCACCGGTTTCGTCCCTGGGCAGGAGGTCTGCCTGCGCCACCAGGACGGGTCGGAACTCGACTGCCTCGCCTCCGCCGAGCGCGTCGAGATCGGCGAGGAGACCTTCGCTCTGCTCGTCCTGCAGGACATCACCGAGCGCAAGCGCGGCGAGCGCGAGCTGTTCGAGGCCATCGAGGCGGTGATGGCCGACACTTCATGGTTCAGCCGCGGGCTCATCGAGAAGCTGGCCAACCTGCGCCAGCCCGGCGGCCACGACGGCGACGGAGCCAGCCCGATCCTCACCGTGCGCGAGCGCCAGATCCTGAACCTGATCTGCACCGGCCTCGATGACGACGCCATCGCCAAGCGGCTCAACCTCTCCCGTAACACCGTCCGGAACCACGGTGCCGCGCTCTACCGCAAGCTCGGCGTCCACAAACGGGCGGAGGCCGTGATCTGGGGACGCGAGAACGGCTTTCCGCTCCACCCCGCCGGTACGTAAAAACCGCTCTACTGGTATTTTGATACTATTGATTGGCGCGCGCGAGCGGACATCTCAAGCCGGCCGGGTTTTTCCCAGTCGCTCGCGAGGTGCTCATGACCGACCGCCTGAAATCGACGTCCACCACCGAAGCCAAGGGTTCGGTGAAGGAGGCCATCGGCAAGCTGACGGGTGATGCCCGCGTCGAAGCCGAGGGCAAGGCTCAGAAGCGCCAAGTGCAGCGGTCGAAGGCCGCACCGCGCAGCAAATGACCCGAAGGTCATCCGGCACATCGGCGTGCCGGTCCTTCAAGAACACGAGGAGAATGACATGGTCGATACGGACAGGATCACGGGCGCCGCGAAGGAGTTCGGCGGCAAGGCTCAGGGCGCGGTCGGCGACCTGACCGGCTCGAAGAACGATTCCGTCGAGGGCCGCTTCCGCGAAGCACAAGGCACCGCCGAGAACCTTTACGGCCAGGCCAAGGACGCTGTCCGGCACGCCGCAGACGAGGTCTCCGACTATGCCGAGGACGCCTACGACCGGAGCCGCCGCACCCTGCGCGAGGGATCCCGCGATGTCGGCGGATACGTCTCCGAGGCGCCGGGCACCTCGCTTCTCATTGCCGCCGCGGTCGGCTTCGGCCTGGGCCTTCTCGTCAGCCGGCTCTGACACCTCCCTTCTTTTCGACTTCTCTGACCACCGGAGTAACTGCGTGACCACGACTACAAGCCTATCCCCCGTCGCTGCCGGCGACACGCGGGCCGTACTGCTCAACGAGGTGTCCTGGGGCGCCATCTTCGCCGGCGCCGTGACCGCCCTCGTGACCCAGGTCGTCCTGAACCTCGTCGGAGTGGGCGTCGGCTTGGCCTCCGTCGGCACCAATGCCGCCGACAATCCGGACGCCTCAACCTTCTCGCTCGGTGCGGGGCTGTGGTTCGTGGTCTCCGGCATCGTCGCCTCGCTGGCCGGCGGTGTCATCGCCGGTCGCCTCTCCGGCAAGCCACTGCCCGGCGTGGCCGCCCTGCACGGCCTCGTCGCCTGGGCAGTAACCACGCTGGTGGTTCTGTACCTCATCACCTCGGCCGCGAGCGGCCTCGTCGGCGGCACGCTCGGCACGGTTTCGGGCGCGCTCGGCAGCGCCGGCAACCTCGTCGGTGGCACGGTGCAGACCGCGGCCCAGGCCGCAGCCCCCTCGCTGTCGAAGATCGCCAACCCGCTCGACGGCATCGAGCGGACGGTTCGCGAGCAGTCCGCCGGCCAGGACCCGCAGGCCGCCCGTGATGCAGCCGTCGCAGCGGTTCGTGCCGTCCTGTCGGGCGACCCGGCCCAGAAGGAGCAGGCCAAGAGCCGCGCCGCCGACGCGCTCGCCAAGGCGCAGGGCATCGCGCCCGACCAGGCCAAGGCGCAGATCGACGGATACGAGAAGCAGTACGAGCAGGCCGTCGCCACGGCCAAGCAGAAGGCCGAAGCCGCCGCCGTCGCCGCCAAGTCCGCCGCCACCCAGGGCGCCTTCTACGCGGCCCTGGCGCTGATCCTCGGCGCCCTCGCCGCCTTCTTCGGCGGACGCCTCGGCGCCCCGAAGCCCGCAACGCTCGTCGGCACCTACGACGGCCGCCGCGCCTGATCACCCTTCCCTCGGCTCCCGCCGCCAGCGGCGGGAGCCTCCACGACCGGCGCTGCCGGTGAGCCTGACCACCTAAAAGGAGAGCATCCGATGAGCAGCACGACCGACAAGATCAAGGGCCTGGCCAACGAGGCGGCCGGCAACGTCAAGCAGGGCATCGGCAACGTCACCGGTAACGACAAGCTCGTGGCCGAGGGCAAGGCCCAAGAGCTGAAAGGCGAGGCTCAGAAGACGGTCGGCGACGTCAAGGACGGTGCCAAGAACCTCGCCGACAAGGTCACCGGCAAGCACTGATCCTTGTTCGGGGCCGGCCGGGCCGGCCCCGTCCCCCTCCCCTTTGCCCTTCCCACTCGTCATTCGGAGAGAGCCATGAACCGCGATCAGTTCCGCGGCGCGTCCCGTCACATCAAGGGCCGCGCCCAGACCGCCCTCGGCGGCGTCACGGGTGACCCGGTCCGCCAAGTGCGCGGTGCCGCGAACCAAGTGGCCGGCGGGGCGCAATACGCCTATGGCAGCGCCCGCGACCGCATCGAAGATCTCGCCCGCGACGGCGAACACCTCGCCCATTCCGCACGCGAACGGGCCGACGACCTGCTTCAGGACGGGCGCCGTTACGCCGGCGAGGCCCGCCGCCGCGGCCGGGATTACGGTCGCCGCGGCGTCCGCTACGCCGATTCCAACCGCACTTCGACCCTGCTCGGCATCGCCGCGGCCGCCTTCACGCTGGGCTGGCTCGCGCGCCCGTCGCGCTGAGCGCCGCAATTTGGGAGACAACCATGATCCGCAAGCTTCTCACCGCCCTCGTCCTGCCGAGGGTCATCGCCTTCATCAGCCGCCGGCTCACCGGCCGGGCGACGACCCCGACGCGTCACAGGCGCTGAGCCTCCGGAACGGGCATCGACGCGCGACGCGGAACTCTGGCCGGGTCAAGCTCGTCGTCGCCGTGACCTTGGCCGCCTTTCAGGGCCGCGCGGCTATCGCAGCATGAACCGGTCGGCCTTCGGTGCCTCTCGGCCGGTCTCGCCCAGCGCATCAAGAATCGCGGCGTCAGCGGTGTGCAGCAGGGTGTCGAGGGGCAGGTCGTTGGCGTCGGTGCCGAACGGCTCCTCCAGCTCGTCGCCAAGCGCGTCGAGGCCGAAGAACGCGTAGGCGACGAGCGCGGCGATGATCGGGGTGGACCAGCCGAGCGAGCCGGCAAGCCCGAACGGCAGCAGCAGGCAGTAGAGCCAGGCTGTCCGGTAGAGCAGCAGCGTGTAGGCGAAGGGTAGCGGCGTGCCGTGAATGCGCTCGCAGGTCGCCTGGATCGCGGAGAGGCTGGCGATCTTGTGCTCCAGGCTCACGAACAGCACGTCGCTCAGCGCGCCGGCCTTCGCCGCGCCCGCGAGATCCCGCGTCAGCCCCGTCAGCGCCGCGTCGGCCCCGCTCGGCCTCTGCCCGAGGGTCGCAACTTCCTCCGAGGGCAGCCAGGGGGCGAGCGCCTCCGTCTCGTCGAGTCCGCGAAGGCGGGCATGCAGGGCATGGGCGAAGCCGGCTCCCCGGCGCAGGCTGCGGTGGCGCAGGGCCTCGTGTTCGGGTTCCGGCAGCAGTGCCGGCAGCAGCCGCGCGAGCCCGCGCAACTCGACGATCAGGCTGCCCCAGGCCCGCCGCGCCTCCCACCAGCGATCGTAGCAGGCGCCGTTGCGGAAGCTCAGGAAGATCGAGAGCGCGAGCCCGACCAGGGTGAAGGGACCGATCCCGGCCGTGACCGGAAACCAGGCCGCGTGACGCTGCTCGATTGCCACGACGAGGAAGGAGAGCGCGGCGATCACGATGACCTGCGGCGCGACCTTCGGCAGGATCGAGCCGCGCATGGCGAACAGGATCGTCAGCAGGCCGGGACGGGGACGGACGATCATGGCACGTGTCTCAGCCGGCGCAGGCCGCGACCAGCCGGCGCATGAAGGCCTCGCCACGGGCGAGTTCGGCGAGGGTGACGAACTCGTCGGGCTGATGCGCCTGATCGATGGAGCCCGGCCCGCACACCACGGTCGGGATGCCGGCCCGCTGGAAGCGTCCGGCCTCGGTCGCGTAGGGCACGGTGATTGTCGCGTTGCGGCCGGCGAGCCGCAGGGCCAGCCGCTCGGCCTCGGAGCCCGGATCGGGCGCGAGCCCCGGCACGGAGACCTCCTCGACCGTCGCGATGTGCCCGAACTCGCCGTAGCGGTTGAGGCGTTCACGGGTCACACGCTCGCAGGCGGCAGCGAACAAGGCAGGAATCTCGGCCATGTCGAGGTCGGGCAGGCCGCGGAACTCCCAAAGGAAGGTGCAGAGCTTCGGCAGGATGTTGCGGGCGGTGCCGCCCTCGATCACGCCGACATGGACGGTGGTGTTCGGCGGGTCGAACCGGCCGGAGGCGTCGCCGCGGGCGACCATCGCGTCGGCGATGCGGTTCAGTTCGGCGATGAGGTCGGCCGCCGCCATCACAGCGTTGGCGCCGAGCCCGGGCTTGGCCGAATGCGCCGCGTGGCCGTGCACCGTGGTGTTGTAGGTCACGACGCTCTTATGTGCGTCGGCCACCTGCATCTCCGTCGGCTCGCCGACGATCACGGCGCCCGGCCGCGGCAGGTCGGCGCCGAAGCGGGCGATGGTGTCGGCAACGCCGAGGCAGGTGGTCTCCTCGTCGTAGGAAAGCAGGATGTGGATCGGCCGTGTCAGCCCGGCCTCCAGCGCCGCCGGCACCATGGCGAGCGCCAGGGCGTCGAATCCCTTCATGTCGACGGCGCCACGGCCATAGGCGCGGCCGTCGGCAACGCGCAGGCGGAACGGATCGGAGGTCCAGGCCTGCCCCGTTACCGGCACGACGTCGGTATGGCCCGAGAGCACGACGCCGCCATCCGTCATCGGCCCGAGGGTGGCGAACAGGGCAGCCTTGTCACCCTCCGCGTTCGGCACCCTGATATTGGGCACGCCCCAGCCGTCGAGATACTCGGCTACGAAGTCGATCAGCGCGAGGTTCGACTTCGAACTCTCGGTGTCGAACGCGACGAGCCGCTCCAGAAGCTCCAATGGCGTCAGGCGGGTGCCGCCGACCGGCGTCGTCAATGGACGACGCGGCGCAGATGGGGCGAGTCCAGCGAGAAGGCCGGAATCTCCGCCTCGAAGCTCTCGCCGCCAAGCGTGGACATCGTGTAGCTGCCGGCCATCAGGCCGTCCGGCGTGGTGAGCGGGCAGCCGCTGGTGTAGCTGAACGACTCGCCCGGTTCGAGAACCGGCTGCTTGCCGACGACGCCCGCGCCGCGCACCTCCTGGCAGGCGCCGCGTCCGTCGATGATCCGCCAGTGGCGCGAGCGGAGCTGCACCTGTTCGCTGCCGTTGTTCACGATCTCGACCGTGTAGGCAAAGAAGTAGCGGCTCTCGCCCGGCGAGGACTCCTCCTCGACGAAACGGGGCTCCACCGTCACCATGATGCCGCGCGTCTCGGCCTTGTACATCGCGTGAAAGCATCTCCGTGGACGGCACGCAGGCCGCATCGCGACATCCGCGACGCGCCGTGGTACGTGGCGCCAGAAACCTCGTCAATCACGGTATCCTACGGTGAGCGGAGGCCGGAGACCACGTGCCGAACGCTTCGCACCGGGGAGAATTCGAGGGAGCCTTGATGGCTACGCGGCCCGACCGCCCGCCCCTCGCGGCGGGGCCGGCTCTCGGCTCTGTCCTGACGCTCGCTCTCGCCCTTGCCTTCGCGTGGTGGGACCCGGCTCAGAACCGGTGGCCGGCGCTCGCGCTCGTGATGGCGCTCGGCCTCGATACCGCCGCGCGGATCGCGGCTCGGGCCGTCCGGCAGCGGACGGGCGTGGAGACTGAGATCCGCGGCCTGCCTACGCCGATGCTGGCGCTTGGCAAGGCGATGGGGATCGGTGCGCTTGTGGTGGCGGGCGTATCTTATCTGCGGCCCGATCTGTTTCCGCTGCTCGCGAGCGCGCTCGCCGGTCTCGTGGCGATGGGCGCCTGCGCCCGGCTCGCGCTGGCACGGATGGTCGTCGCCATCGAGGCGGCGGAGCGCGCGGAGGCCGAGGCCAAACGCAAAGGCGAGGGAACGGGACGATGAGCGGAGACGTGCCGGCCACATCCGGTATCCTGCCGGCGCAGGCCATCACGGCGCTGACGCAAGCCGGGGCGATCCGCCCCGCGACCGCCTATGCCGCCGACCAGATCCAGCCCGCCAGCCTCGACCTGCGGCTCGGTCGCCGCGCCTACCGGGTGCGCACGAGCTTCCTGCCCGGCAGCGGGCGCTCGGTCGCGACCTGCGTCGAGGCTTTCGCGCTGCACGAGATCGACCTGACGCAGGGCGCCGTGCTGGAGACGGGCTGCGTCTACATCGCCGAATTGCAGGAAACCCTGGCGCTCCCCCCCGATCTCAGCGCCAGCGCCAACCCCAAAAGCTCGACCGGGCGCATCGACGTGTTCACCCGCGTCATCACCGACCGCGCCAGCGCCTTCGACCAGATCGAGGCAGGCTATGCCGGTCAGCTCTACGCCGAGATCTCACCGCGAACCTTCCCGGTGCGGGTGCGGACCGGCTCGCGCCTGTCGCAGATCCGCTTCCGCCAGGGCGACCCGCGGCTGCGGGAGACGGAACTGGCCGCGCTTCACGCCAGCGACCCGCTGATCGATGCCGCAACCCCCTCGCTTCAGGGCGGCGTGCCGGTCTCGGTCGATCTCGCAGGCTTCGAGGGGCTGATCGGCTACCGGGCCAAGCGCCATACCGGTCTGATCGACGTGGACCGGCCGCGCGGTCACCGAACCCGCGACTTCTGGGAACCGCTGCCGGCCGACGGCAGCCGCACGCTGATCCTCGATCCCGGCCAGTTCTACATCCTGGCCTCGAAGGAGGCGGTGCGGGTGCCGGCCGATTATGCGGCCGAGATGGTGCCGTTCGATCCCCTGGTCGGCGAGTTCCGCGTCCACTATGCCGGCTTCTTCGATCCGGGCTTCGGCCTCAGTGAAGCGGGCGGGGCCGGCGCCCGTGCGGTGCTCGAAGTGCGCTCGCGCGACGTGCCGTTCCTCCTGGAAGACGGCCAGATCGTCGGCCGCCTCGTCTACGAGCGCATGCTCGAACGACCCGCGACCCTCTACGGCGCGGGCGCCGGCTCGAACTATCAGGCGCAGGGGCTGAAGCTCTCGAAGCATTTCGCCAGCGAGCCGGAGCCGCCGGCGGCCTGATCGATCCGCCGCTGCCGGGGCATTAAGCGGTGGCGCCCCTGCACGCTCAGGCGCCGACGCGATTGTGATCCTCGATCTCGGGCGCCACCTGCCCGAAATTGAGCACCGAGACGAGCGTCACGCCGCCGACGATGTTGCCGAGCAGCGTCGGGACGAAGAACCCGGTGAGGTACTTCGAAAAATCGATCTCGCCGATGGCGACGAGGTAATAGGCATCGACCGAGCCGGCGACGATGTGGGCGAGCCCGCACATCGAGACCAGCCACGTCATCAGGATGATGATGAAGGGCGCCGCCGAGCCCGAGGCCGGCAGGATCCATACCATCAGGGCGATCAGCCAGCCTGCGAACACCGCCTTGATCACTGTGGTCCAGAACGGGTCCTCGATGGTGTGGCGGCTGATCTCGGCGAAGGCCTCCCGCACCTCCGGTTTGAACGCATCGGTATGGGCCAGCACCGAGGCGATGGCGATCGTCGCCAGGATGTTGGCGACGAGCACGATGCCCCAGAGCCGCACGACCCGCAGCAACGCACCGAAGGTCCTCTCGGTCAGAAGTGGCAGGATCGGCGTGACCGTGTTCTCTGTGAAGAGCTGCTGGCGGCCGAGCACGACGATGAGGAAGCCGATCGAATAGCCCGCGCTGGTAACGAGTTCGGCCCAGGGCGCGTGCGGCAGATGCCCTTTGAGCACGCCGGGCACGATCAGCGAGAAGCCCATGGTCAACCCGGCGGCGAACCCCGAGAGCGAGAGGGCCAGCCAGGTGCGGCGCATCTCCTCCTCGCCTTCCCGCCGGATGATCTCGTGCAGGATCAGCGCGTCCGGGCGGTGGGCCTTCTCGACCTGGGCATTGTCCTTCTCGCGGGTATGGGCGCCGTGGGTCTTCGCTTCACCCTGGTCGTCCGGGTCTCCGTGCGTACAGGATTCCTGGGACATGCGGCCCTCGGCGGTCGTCTCGTCGCAGCCCAACGTATGGCAGCGCTTGCGCGCTCCCAGCCGGCAGAGATTTATTTCATGGGATCCGGCCGGGGGGCCGGAAGCGAAATGCCTAAGACCGAAGTCCGGCCAGCAAGGCCTCCACCGCCGCCCGCGCGGCCGCCACCGCGTTCGCGTCCCGGCCGCGCACGACGATGCGATTGCGAAACCCCTCCGGCGTCATCGACGGATAGGAGCCGATCGAGACGTCGCCATGTGCGGCGGCGATGTCGGAGAGGCCGCCGGCGAAGTTGCCCTCGGGGATCGCACCCGCCTCGATCGTCTCCGACATCACCGGCGCGTTGCCCGTCAGCGTCGGGCGGATCTCGTCGAGCATCGCCGCCATGATCTGCGGCACGCCGGCCGTGACGAAGACGTTGCCGAGCCGGAAGCCCGGCGCCTTCGACACGGGGGTTGGCGATCAGGTCGGCCCCGTCGGGGATGCGGGCCATGCGCAGGCGCGCCGCGTTGAGATCCTCCGGCCGGTGCCGCTCCAACAGCATGGCGCGGGCCCGCGGATCGACGTCGATGCCGACGCCGAAGGCCTCCGCCACGCTGTCGGCGGTGATGTCGTCGTGGGTCGGGCCGATGCCGCCGGAGGTGAAGACGTAGGTGTAGCGCGCCCGCAGCGCGTTCACCGCGGCGACGATCTCGTCTTTCACATCCGGCACGATGCGCACCTCGCGCAGGTCCACGCCGATCTCGGTCAGCACCTCGGCGATGGTGCCGATGTTCTTGTCCTTGGTGCGGCCCGAAAGGATCTCGTCGCCGATGACGAGGATGGCGGCGGTGACGTCTGAACTCTGGGGCATGCGGCCTCGGGGGCGATGATCGGGGTGGAAGCTAGGGCGCGGATGCGCGAAAGCGAAAGCCCCTCGTTCCGCCCCGGCCCGCGATGCGTTTCCCCACTCCCCTGATCGAAGGGCGCCTCGTGCGGCGCTACAAGCGCTTCCTCGCCGATGTAACGCTGGTCGACGGCACGATGGTGACCGCGCATTGCGCCAACCCAGGCGCGATGCTGGGGCTCAACGCCGAAGGGTTTCGGGTACTGCTCTCGCCCTCGACCAATCCTTCGCGAAAGCTCGGGTACTCGTGGGAGTTGGTGGAGGCAGAGCTGCCCGGCGGGCCGCAATGGGTCGGCATCAACACCGCCCGGCCCAATGCCCTCGTCGCAGAGGCGTTCCGCGAGAACAAGCTCGCGCCCCTGATCGGCTACGAGACGCTCCGGCCGGAAGTCGCCTACGGCAAGGCGAGCCGGGTCGATTTCCTGGCGAGCGGCGGCGGCTTGCTGCCCTGCCATGTCGAGGTGAAGAACTGCCACCTCATGCGCCAGGCAGGCCTCGCGGAATTTCCCGATTGCAAGGCCGCCCGCTCGGCCCGCCACATGGAGGAGTTGGCCGGCGTCGTCACCGCGGGCGGACGGGCGATGCTGATCGTGGTGATCCAGATGCGGGCAGGCGCCTTCGACGTCGCCCGCGACATCGACCCGGTCTTCGATCGCGCGCTCCGCATGGCGCTGGAAGTGGGCGTTGAGGCCTACGCCTATACCTGCGCGGTCGGGCCGGAGGGCGTCGCCATCGACACGCCCGTCCCGATCCTCACGCCGGGCGCGACGGTTCAACCCGCTCGAACATCAGGTTGAGCCGCGTGCGGGCGATTTGGCGGTAGCCGTACTTGTTCAGCAGGTTCGGCAGGTCGATCTGCCATTGGTCGGCGCCGTTCTCGATAACGAGCACTGACGGGAGCAGGGAGGCCGGCGCATCGCGCAGGAACGGCTCCAGGATCAGATCCTCGGCGCCCTCGACATCGAGCTTGATCGCGTCGATGCGCTCGATCCCTTCCGAACGGCACAGCTCCACCAGCGTCACCGCCGGCACGCGCACCGTCGCGTTCTTGTGGGTGCCGACGATCTTCACGCTCGATTCGCCACGGTTGCGCGGATCGATGAACAGGGTCAGCTCGCCCGACTTGTCGGCCACCGCGCAGGCGATGGCCTTCACCGTGCCGAACGGGTTCTGGCCGATATTGAAGGTCAGGCGATCGAACACGTCGGGCTGCGGCTCCACCGCGAGGATGCGCGCGCGCCGGCCAGTGAAGCCCGCCACGAAAAGGGCGTAGGCGCCGATATTGGCGCCGATGTCGAGGAACACCGCATCGTCGCGCAGGCGCTCCTTGAGGAAGGCCCGCTCCTGCGGATCGAAGAACTGCGGGGTGAAGAGCACCTTCTTCTCGCAGTTGTTGTTGTAGGGGTGCAGCCGCATCCGCGCGCCGTAGCGCTCGACGTCGAGCGGCCGGCCGCGCATCATCGAGATGGCGAGGCGGCGCAGGAACATCGCCATCCGCCGCGCACGCCAGGAATGCTCGGGGAGCTTCTGGGTGCGCTCCGCGATCCGCGCAACGAGGCCGGTGGGGGCGTAGGTGCCGTAGGGCGAGGTGTCCGTCATCGTGCCGGGGTGATGCCAGCCCGGCGCAGCCGCGGCAAGTCGGGCGCCATCGAGCGCGACGCGCCAAACGCCGTCCGTTGTCGCACGAAGCACCATCGCCGCCTTTGACAACGGCGCGCCGGCACCCGAAGACATCGGGATGCAGAGCTTCGACTCCGACGGCGTGCAGATCGCCTATATTGACGTACCAGCCAAGGAAGGTGCCTCCGGCGGCAGCGGCGATCCCGTCCTCCTGATCCACGGCTTCGCTTCGAACCACGCGGTGAACTGGGTCAATACGCTCTGGGTCCGCACGCTGACCGAGGCCGGCTACCGGGTCATCGCCCACGACAACCGCGGCCACGGGCAGAGCGAGAAGCTCTACGATCCCGCATCCTACACCTCCGACCAGATGGCCGGCGACGCGGTGCGGCTGCTACGCCATCTCGGCATCGAGCGGGCGGACGTGATGGGCTATTCCATGGGCGCACGAATCGCCGCGCATATGGCGCTCGACTATCCAGCGGAGGTCCGCTCGCTGCTGATCGGCGGCCTCGGCTTCAACCTCGTGGACGGGCGCGGCCTGCCGCAGGGCATCGCCGAGGCACTGGAAGCGCCCGCCGGCGTGCCCGCACCGAACCCGACGGCCGCCTCCTTCCGCACCTTCGCCGAGCAGACCAAGAGCGACCTGCGGGCGCTAGCCGCCTGCATCCGCGCCTCACGCCAGACCCTGTCACGGGCCGAACTTTCGGCGATCGAGACGCCGACCCTGGTCTCGGTCGGCACGCTCGACACGGTGGCGGGCTCGGGCCCGGAACTGGTGAAGCTGCTGCCGAACGCCCGCGCCCTCGATCTGCCGAACCGCGACCACTCGACGGCGGTCGGCGACCGGCTGCACCGCAAGGGCGTGCTGGAATTCCTGGAGCAGCGTCCGTAGCGGCGCGCGTCACGGGGCAGAGTCTGTCCCGTCGGCTCCCGCGCCAGTCCGAACGGCCTATTGGTGGTAGATCGTTTGACGGACTGCGCCCGGAGCCCGATCCGCCCTTAAGCTGTGGCCATTCTTCGGGAATGGGTCATGCCGGGTCGGACTTCGCAAACATCCGCGGACGGCGTTCTCCGCTCGGTGGTGGCGGATGCGCTCGCCAACGCCCTGATCGTCCTGGCCATCCTCCTGCTGGTGTTCGGCGGCACCGCCCTGGCGCAGCCGAAGCTCACCTATGCCGCAGGCAAGGTGGTCGGCTTGAGCAACCTCTCGACCGATGAAGGCTGCCTTCCGGCCAAGCTGGCGGGCCGGGTGGTGGTGCGGGCGTTCGGCCGCGACGGGCTCTCTCTCGAGTCGGTCATCGTCGAGGAGAAATCCGGCCAGCGAAGCTTCATCAACGTCGAGGACGGTTATCGCAATCTCGACGCCGCCACCAACGGCGCGGTCAAGCACTCCCTCGAAACCCTGCTGAACGTGGGCAAGAGCGTTTCGCTCCGCGTTCTCGGATGCGGGGCGGCGGCACGGACGCTGACGCTCGACGCTGTGCGCCCGCTCTGAGCGGATCGCCACCCCTGTCCGGATTCAGCTCTTCAGCCGGTACCCCGTGCGGAAGATGTAGGTCACGAGCCCGAGGCACAGGGCGAGGAACGCCAGCGTCGCGGCGATGCTGACCCCAACCGCCACGTCGCCCTTGCCGAAGAAGGCCCAGCGGAAGCCGCTGACGAGGTAGACGACCGGATTGAACAGGGTCACCGCGCGCCAGAACGGGGGCAGCATGTCGATGGAGTAGAAGCTGCCGCCGAGGAATGTCAGCGGCGTGACGATGAGGAGCGGCACCAGTTGCAGCTTCTCGAACCCGTCCGCCCACAGGCCGATCACGAAGCCGAACAGGCTGAAGGTCAGCGCCGTGAGCAGCAGGAAGAACACCATCCAGAAAGGGTGCTCGATGTGCAGCGGCACGAACAGCGAGGCCGTGGCGAGGATGATGAGGCCGATGATGATCGACTTCGTCGCCGCCGCGCCGACATAGCCGAGCACCACCTCGAACGGCGAGATCGGCGCCGAGAGCAGTTCGTAGATCGTGCCGGCAAAGCGCGGGAAATAGATGCCGAAGGCGGCGTTCGAGACGCTCTGCGTCAGCAGCGAGAGCATGATGAGCCCCGGAACGATGAAGGCGCCGTAGGGAACGCCGTCGACCGTCTGCATCCGCGAGCCGATGGCGGCGCCGAACACCACGAAATAGAGCGAGGTGGAGATCACCGGCGCGACGATGCTCTGCAAGGCGGTGCGCCAGAACCGGGCCATCTCGAAACGGTAGATGGCGAGGACCGCCGGGACGTTCAGCATGGATACGCCCATCATGCGCGCTCGCGGACGAGATCGACGAAGATGTCTTCGAGCGAACTCTGGCTGGTATCGAGATCGGTGAAGGCGATGCCGGCATCCGCCAGCTCGCGGAGCAGGCCGGTGATGCCGGTGCGCTCACGCCGCGTGTCGTAGGTGTAGACGAGGCTGCGCCCGTCCTCGCCGAGGTGGAGGTCGTGGCGGGCGAGGTTCTCGGGCAGGGTCGTGACCGGCGCGCGCAGATGCAGGATGAGCTGCTTCTTGCCGAGCTTGCGCATCAGCTCGACCTTGTCCTCGACGAGGATGATCTCGCCCTTGCGGATCACGCCCACCCGGTCGGCCATCTCCTCGGCCTCCTCGATGTAGTGGGTGGTGAGGATCACCGTGACGCCCTGCTCGCGCAGGCGGCGCACGAGGCGCCACATTTCCTGGCGTAGCTCCACGTCGACGCCCGCCGTCGGCTCGTCGAGGAACAGTACCTGCGGCTCGTGGGCGAGCGCCTTGGCGATGAGGACCCGGCGCTTCATGCCGCCGGAGAGCTGCATGATGCGGCTTTCGCGCTTGTCGTAGAGGGAAAGGTCCTTGAGCACCCGTTCGATATGGGCGGGATTCTTCGGGAGACCGAACAGGCCGCGGCTGAAGCTCACCGTGTCCCACACCTTCTCGAAGGCGTCGGTGGTGAGTTCCTGCGGCACCAGCCCGATCATCCGGCGCGCGGCGCGGTACTCGCTGAGGATATCGTAGCCGCCGACACGGATCTCGCCCGTGCTCGGCGTGACGATGCCGCAGACGATGTTGATGAGGGTCGATTTGCCGGCGCCGTTCGGCCCCAGCAGCGCGAAGATCTCGCCTTTGGCGATGTCGAGGTTGACGTCGCGCAGGGCGTGCAACCCCGAGGCGTAGACCTTCGACAGGTTCGCGATCGAAACGATCGGGGGCATCGGGGCTCGGGGCTGACGAATGGGCGGCGCGCTATAGCACGGCGATCGGGGCCGCGAACCCCGCGATCGCCGGTTACATTTTCCGCCGTTTCCCCGTCCTCGGCGCGCGAACCGCGGAACCAGCCAGCACTCCAGGGTTTGACGAACTGTTCTCCTGCGACAAAAGACCCCCTATCCGACCTGCCCTCGATGCGATGGCGGGTCGTTTTTTGTGCTCATCCTGGCAGCCGACCGGCGGCTTCCCGCTCGCGCAGGTAGTCCTCGGTGGTGCGCGTCTTGGCCGGCGGCACGGCGTGCGGGTCGAAACCCTGGGTCAGGGCCGCCTCGACGCGGCAATCGTCGCACATCATCAGCGAGCGGATGCGCTGCTCACCGGCCTCCCCTGAGAACATCCAGTGCCGCTCGCGCAGCTTGCCGATCACCCGCTCGATGGTGGCGCGGGTGCCGAACGGCTTGGCGCAGGTGATGCAGCAGAACGGTTCCTCCTCCTTCACGATCCGGCGGGGCTCGGCCCAAGCCTCGAAGTCGATCTGCGGCTTCAGGCTGATCACGTCCTCCGGGCAGGTGGCCGCGCACAGGCCGCACTGCACGCAAAGGCTCTCCTCGAAGGCTAAGAGCGGCCGGTCGGTGCTGTCCGACAGCGCGTGGGTCGGGCAGGCGCCGACGCAGGAGAGGCAGAGCGTGCAGTCCTCCGTGCGAAACTGGAGCCCGCCGAACGGCGCCCCGGCCGCCAAAGGCACCGCGGCCACCGGCGTCGGGGCCGCGGCATGCATCTCGCGGAAGGCGAGGCGCAGCATCTCGCGCTTGCCGCCGACGGGCACGAAGCCGGCCGGCGCCGTGGTCGCCCGGCCGGGAACGTCCGAGCGGAGCGCCGCGCCGAGCGCATCGGGGTCGTCGGTTTCGATCAGGGCGACGGTCGGCGCCTCCGTGCCGGCGCCGTAGCCGAGCGCGTCGGCGAGCGTCCGGCCCAGCGCGACGGTGCGGTGCAGACTGTCGAGGTCGTGCTTCGGGCGCTCACGCACGAGCACCCGCGCCCCAGCCGCACCATAGGCGAACAGGGCGGCCAGAACCTCGGGCCCGAACTGCGTCACCTCGTTGACCCGCACCGGCAGGACGTGGGCCGGGAGGCCCTCGCCATAGCGGGCGAGTGCGTCGATCAGCGGCTCGCCATGGTCGCCGTCGTGGAACAGCACCACCGCGTCCGCACCGCCGGCTGCCCGGTAGGCGCGCAACAGGCTGCGCAGGCGGCGCATCAGCGCGTCGGCCGGCGGCAGGGCGTAGTTGGCCGCCCCCGTGGGGCAGACGGCGGCGCAACTGCCGCAGCCGGCGCAGACATAGGGGTCGATCGCCACCGTATCGCCGGCGGGCGAGATGGCCCCGGTCGGGCAGACGTCGAGGCAGCGGGTGCAGCCGGTGATGCGCGAGCGGGAATGGGCGCAGAGCTCGCCGCGGAAATCGATGAAGCGCGTCTTGTCGAACTCGCCGACGAGGTGGGACGCCGCCATCACCGCGCGCTCGACCGCCGCCGGGTCGCGCGGGTCGGCGCGCAGGTACCCGCTGCGCAGTTCGTGCGCGGGGAAGAGCGGCGTGCCGCCGGTGAGGTCGAGGATCAGGTCGCAGGTCGAAACCGCCCCGTCGCGCCCCGACCCGAACACGAGGTGGGTGCGCGAGGACGGCGCCGGCAGGGCGTAGTCGTCGATGCGCAGGTCGAACGCGCCGAGATGGCCCGTCGCCCCGCGCACCGTACCCCGGATCACCGGGAACTCGTTGCGATGGAGCGGCGCGACCTCGCCCGGCCAGCTGAGCAGCACGGTGACGTCGAGATGCTCGGCCAAACGCCGCCCGGCCTCGATGGCGGCCTCATCGCGCCCGTAGATCAGGGTGACACCGCGGCTCTCCAGCGGCACCGTGCCGGCGACGGGGACCGCCTCCGCGGCCGCAGCCAGCAAAGCCGCCATCTTCGGACCGGCCCGTTCGGCCTGAGACGACCATCCGGCGGTCTCGCGGATCTTGGCGAAGGTGACGCGCTCCTCCGCCTCCATCTCGGCGGCGATCTCTTCAAAGAGCGGCGCCTGGAGCGTGCAGGAGACTGTGACGGGCGAGCCCGTCGCGAGAGCCTCGCGGTAACGGTCGAGTTCCCGACCGCATAGCTGGTCGGCGGTGCGCACGCGGGTACCGCAACCCTTTTCCAGGGCCGCGACATCGAGCGGCATCGTCTTCTCGCAGGAACAGGCGAACACGAGACGATCGGACACGATTGAACCTGAGACGATTGGGAGCGCGAGGGCCTTCGCGCGGAAGCCTGCCTTCCTTATAATCGTATCATTCTAAAACGACGAACGGACATGCGGGCGCAGGTACTCTTCCCGGGACCGTGCCCCGCCCGAGACCGCCTATGACCCTCCCCCTCGATATCGGATCGCCGAGTTTGCGCCTCGCGCCGCTCGTCCTGCCGCCGGCCTTCACCGGTCTCGTCGCGGCGGGCTCCGCGGCCGGGCTGGCCTGCCGGATGGCGGAGAGCGGCGAGGCGGATGCCGCCACCCTCCTCATGGAAGAGCGCGACGACGTCATCGCCTTCGCGGTGGTGCTGGCGCCGACCGAGCCGCTGGCCACGGCGCGGCGTGCCATCTTCATCGGGATGCAGGCGCTCGCCGACGCGGTCGGCGCCTTCGGGCCACCGGAAATCCCCGTGACGCTCCACTGGCCCGATACGCTGAGCTTCAACGGCGCCCGTCTCGGCGGCGGCGCGCTGCATTGGCCCGAGGGCTGCGACGAGACCGAGACGCCGGACTGGCTCGTCTTCTCGGCGATGCTGCTCGCCTCGAAGCGGGATGCGGGCGATCCCGGCCTCACGCCCGACTCGACCTCCCTGGAGGAAGAGGGGTTCCCGAACGACCTGCGCGAAGCCCTGGTCGAGAGCTTCGCCCGCCATCTCACCAAGGCGTTCGAGATCTGGGACGAGGACGGCGCCGCGCGCTCGACGGGCCGCTATCTCACCCGCCTCGCGCTGCCGCCGGGCGTGCGGGCGACGATCGAGCCGAGCGGCGATGCCCGGCTCGTCCACGCCGACGGCCGCAGTGAGACGCTTCCGCTGCGGCCGGCGCTGGCCGCCCCCTCCTGGCGCGACCCGGTCTCCGGCACGGTGCGGCTGTGAGTGTGGGCAAGCTGCCGCGGACCCTGCGGCTCGACCCCTCCGACACCTTCGTCTTCGCGCGGGCCGCCGAGGCCGGCGAATGGGCGGTGACGGGCTCGTTCCTGTTCTTCGATGCCGACCTCTCGGCGCTTGCCGGCAAGGAGCGGGCGGCGTTCCGTTCCGGTTTCGTTGGCGTGCGCTCCCTCGGCTTCTCGACCCTGGTCGTCGTCAGCGAGGCGAGCGAGGCCGAGCGCGAGGCGGCGATCGAGGATCTCGCCCGCCATATTCACGAGCGCTTTGGCGCCCCGGATCGCGAGGCGGCCCGCGCCGCCGCGCGCGAGGAGATCGAGGTCGCGGCCTCGCTGTGCAATCTGCCGGTCGGCAGCGTCGTGGCCATGCACCGAAGCGCGCAGGATGGGGAAATCGCGGAGGAATTCCGCACCCTGCACCAGCGCGCACCGGGCGCGGACCCGATGCACGGACGCGCCTTCCACTTCGTCGAGACCGACGAGGACGGGCCAGACGAACAGGCCGACCTCGTGGGACTTTTGAGCGATGCCTCCGCGGGGGCTGAGAGAGCATGACCGAGTTCTGGGTATCGAGCGGCCATCACCTGACGCAGCGGACGGAAGGGGGCGGTCTCGCCGTCACCGACGAGCTGATCCTCGCCTATCTCGCGCGCCCCGAACTGGTGCCGCCGGAGGAGGCCTGCACGGCCGAACGCGCGCTGCACGCCAGCCTTCTGAGCGACCCACGCCGACCCGTCTCGACCGGCGAACTCCAAAAAATCGCGGACGCGGATGCGCGGGAGAACTGGGAGGTGATGCTGGCCTTTCGCGAGCGGCTGCTCACGGCCCGCTCGGTCGAGGCGGCCTATCTCGCGCTCGTGCGCGGCGGGTTGCAGGGCGTGCCGGGGCTGTTCCTGATCCAACTCGTGCATCTCATCCTGCGCAACGCGCTCGACGGCTGCGAAGACCCGTTCGTGCTGCGTGCCGCCGAGTTGTTCTTCCGCTCCCAGCGCGCCAGCCTGCACGAGGGCGCGGTGCTGCTCGCC
Organism: Methylorubrum extorquens; assembly: GCA_900234795.1. Classification (NCBI taxonomy): domain Bacteria; kingdom Pseudomonadati; phylum Pseudomonadota; class Alphaproteobacteria; order Hyphomicrobiales; family Methylobacteriaceae; genus Methylorubrum; species Methylorubrum extorquens. The sequence continues at coordinate 5,613,531 of LT962688.1, read as the reverse complement.
GATGCCGAGGTGATCGAGGCGCGGGAGGGCGGCGCGCCGCTCTCGCCCCTGGTCACGATGCTCGGCAAGGAGGCGGCGAGCGAACTCGACGTGCTCAACGAGGAGAACGCCTGGACCTATTGGAGCCGGTCGGACGCCTTCACCATGGCGCTGAACCTCGGCTCCAGCGGCCGAAGCCGGGACGGGCTGGCGCGGGCGATCGAGGCCTTCGTGCGTCACCTCCTCAACGCCGAGGTCACGGTGAAGCCCCTCGACCGGCTCGAGGATCCCGACTGGCGCTGGTTCGTCGGGCTCGACGCGGAGGGCACGCGGATCGGCAACGCGCTCTGGCGCGGCGAGATGCTGGACGACGCCGCCCGCGAGCGGGTGATCGCGGTGTTCAGCCTCACCTTCGCCGATCCGGCCCGCGTCGATCCGCGGGTCGGCGAGCGGCCGGTCTATCTCCTGCTCGCCATGTCGCCGGACAAGACCGTGCAGCTCAAACCACAGAACCTCGTGGTCGGATTGCCGCTGGCCTCCGACCGGGCCGCCGCGTGAGGTCGGACATGACGCCGGAACAGATCCCGGAAGACCGCTTCGAGGTCGGCATCATTGTGGCGCGCCGCCGCCTCAAAGGGCCGTGGGCGAGCCACGCTTGGCTGCCGGTCGAGGCACTTCCGGCAGCGCCGGAGACCGCGCTCTGGACCCAGCTCTCCGAGACCGAGGAGGAGGCGACCTTCTACGCGGGCGCCCATGAGGTCACGCTGCACATCGGCGAGACGGCGCATTACCGCGACAACCTCGTCTCCGGCCGCCCCTCGCTCTGGGTCACGCTCCACGCCACATCGGAGGACACCTACACGGTGGCGAGCGTGACCGCCGATCCCTACGAGGGCGAATCGATGGCCGAGGGTATCGGCGAGATCGTCGAGGCGGTGCCGATGCCGCCCGAAGTGCAGGCCAAGCTGCTCGCCTTCTTCGAGGCCTTCCACATCGAGCGCAAGTTCGAGAAGCGGAAGCGCGACCGCGCCGATCCCGAGGCCCTGGCGCGCCGCGCCCCCGGCACGCAGGGGAAGCCAGAATGAGCGGCAGCTTCCTCTCCCGATGGGCCCGCCGCAAGGAGGCCGTGCGCGCCACCGAGCGCACCGTTGCGCCCGCCGTCACGGATGAGGTCGAGGCGAAGGCCGCTCTCGATGCGGAGGCGCATACCGGCGAGGGATCACCTCCGCCGCAGCCTGTCGTCCTGACCGGCGATGAACCGGAGGCGGGAACGGACGATCTTCTGGCGCGGCTTCCCTCGCTCGACGCCCTGACGCCGGAGACCGACCTCACCGCCTTCCTCCAGTCCGGCGTGCCGACGGCCCTGCGCAACGCGGCCCTGCGGCGGATGTGGTCGCTCGACCCGGCGATCCGCGACTTCGTCAGCGAGGCGCGGGAATACGCCTATGACTGGAACACGCCCGGCGGCGTGCCGGGCATGGGCCCGCTCCTGCCGACCGACGACGTGAAGGCGATGCTGAAGCGGATCATCGACGGTGTCCCCGTCCCGGCGGAGGAGGAACCGGATACCGAGCCGCAGGACGCTCCCACGGCGGCGTCGGAGGAAGCTCCGCAGATCGCCGACGCAGCGCCCCTGGAACCCGAGACCGCCCCTGAAACCGACGGCGTTCCGCTTCCGATGCCGGACCTGCACGCTCCGGTCGCGGTTGCCGCCGTCGAGTCCCCTGAGGTCGTACAATCCACCCTCCCCCGGCCTCGCCTGCGGCGCCATGGTGGGGCGATGCCCTCGTAATTCACGCGCATTTCGATTGCGGCAAAGCCAAACGCTTTTTATTATCGATCCAAACAAGCGGTCCTCCAGGCGGGCCCGAGGGAAACGATGAGTTCGGTCGCGTCGGTGATGGCACTTCCGGGAGATGAGGTGTCTGGAGTCGTCGGCGTTCCGGACGAGATCGACCTCCTGCGCGCGCAGCAATACGATCTCTTGGCCGCGCTGCTCGGCCGGGCACCGGGTTCGTCGCTGCTCGCGGCGCTCGCCGCCGTGAAGGAGGGCGACGGGGTTCTGGGCCGACAGGTCGCGGCCCTGCGCCGTGCGGCCGCCGAGACCGATACGGAGTCCGTCGAGCGCGAGTTCTTCGCGCTGTTCATCGGCGTCGGTCGCGGCGAGCTTCTGCCTTACGCCTCCTACTACCTCACCGGCTTCCTCAACGAGCGTCCGCTCGCCCGCGTGCGCGAAGACTTCGCCGCGCTCGGGATCGAGCGGGACGAGTCGATGAGCGAGCCGGAGGATCATCTCGCGATCCTTCTGGAGGTGATGGCCGGGCTCGCGGCGGGGCGGTTCGAGGCGGAGCCCGGCATGCAGGCGCACTTCTTCGCCCGGCACATCGAACCCTGGGCGGACCGTTTCTTCGCGGACCTGGAAAAGGCGAAGGCGGGCCGGTTCTACCGCGCGGTCGGGGGGCTCGGCCGCGCCTTTATCGAGATCGAGGCGGAAGCTTTCGCCATGGAAGGCTGAAGGGCTGCTCCGTCGTGACAAATGAAATCGAGGCGCGTTGCCCCAGAGCAGGCAGCCGCCGGAGGAGACGAGGGTGATGCGACAGGATCCGAAGACGCTCGGTCGTCGCCAGTTCTTTCGGGCGCTCGGCGGCAGCACGGTGGCCGCCGCGGCCGCCGTCGCTTCGCCGATGGGGGCGACCGAGGCCCAGGCCTACGATCCGGGCAACGACGAGACCAAGGCCCGTTACCGGGAGAGCGACCACGTGAAGGCGTTCTACCGGACCAACGGCTACGAGACGCTGAAGAAGAACACTGATCCGGCTTCCACCGGTCCGAAGTGAGGCTGCCATGCTGATCAAGCGCAAGAGCGGCGACGCTGCTCGCACCAAGCACCAGGCCGTCGCCGCCGGCCTCGCCGCGGGCGTGCTCGACCGCCGCGCCTTCCTCCGCAAGTCCGGGCTGACCGCCGGCGCGCTCGCCGCGGCCGGCACGATCCAGCTCGGCTCGGTGCGCAAGGCGCAGGCCGCCGGCTCCTCCGCCGTCGGACCGGACACGGTCATCAAGAAGAACGTCTGCACCCACTGCTCGGTGGGTTGCACGGTGACGGCCGAAGTCGTGAACGGCGTCTGGGTCGGCCAGGAGCCGTCCTATGCCAGCCCGATCAACCGCGGCACGCACTGCGCCAAGGGCGCGGCGATCCGCGAGCTCGTCTCGTCCGACCGCCGCCTCAAGTACCCGATGAAGCTCGAAGGCGGGCAGTGGAAGCGAATCTCGTGGGATCAGGCCTACGAGGAGATCGGCGACAAGCTGGTCCAGATCCGCGAGAAGAACGGCGCCGACTCGGTCTACTGGCTGGGTTCGGCCAAGTTCACCAACGAGGCCTCCTACCTGATGCGCAAGTTCGCGGCCCTGTGGGGCACGAACTCGATCGACCATCAGGCGCGCATCTGCCACTCGACCACGGTGGCGGGCGTGGCCAACACCTGGGGCTACGGCGCCCAGACGAACTCCTACAACGATATCCGCAACGCCAAGACGATGATCATCCTCGGCGGCAACCCGGCCGAGGCGCACCCGATCTCCATGCAGCACGTGCTGTCGGGCAAGGAGATCAACCGCGCGAACATGATCGTCATCGATCCGCGCTTCACCCGCACCGCGGCGCACGCCACCGAATACGTGCGCATCCGCTCCGGCACCGACATTCCGGTGGTCTGGGGCATCCTCTGGCACATCTTCCAGAATGGCTGGGAGGACAAGGAGTTCATCGCCCAGCGCGTCTACGCGATGGACGACGTGCGCAAGGAAGTCGCCAAGTGGACGCCAGACGAAGTTGAGCGCGTCTCCGGCGTGCCGGGCGAGCAGCTCAAGCGCGTGGCGGAGAAGTTCGCCAAGGAAAAGCCGGCGACGCTGATCTGGTGCATGGGCGCGACCCAGCACACGGTCGGCACCGCCAACGTGCGCGCGCTCTGCATCCTATGCCTGGCCACCGGCAATGTCGGCAAGCCGGGCACGGGCGCCAACATCTTCCGCGGCCACACCAACGTGCAGGGCGCGACCGATCTCGGCCTCGATGTGACGTCGCTGCCGCTCTATTACGGCCTCGTCGAGGGCGGCTGGCGCCATTGGGCCCGCGTCTGGGACGTGGAGTACGATTGGCTGCAATCGCGCTTCGATGAGGTTCCGGCGAAGGGCGGCCGCAAGGCGCGCACCCGTAAGGAGAACATGGAGGCGCCCGGCATCACCTCGACCCGGTGGTTCGATGCCGTGAACCTGCCGCCGGAGCAGATCGACCAGCGCAGCCCGATCAAGGCGTTCATGGTGTTCGGCCACGGCGGCAACACCGTGACCCGCATGCCCGAAGCCATCGACGGCATGAACAAGCTCGAGCTGCTGGTCGTCGCCGACCCGCACCCGACCACCTTCGCGGCGCTCGATGCCCGGCAGGACAACACCTACCTTCTGCCGATCTGCACCTCGCTGGAGATGGACGGCTCGCGCACGGCCTCGAACCGCTCGATCCAGTGGGGCGAGCAGATCGTGAAGCCGGCCTTCGAATCGAAGAGCGACTACGAAGTCCTCTACCGCCTCGCGCAGAAGCTCGGTTTTGCCGACAAGCTCTGCAAGAACATCAAGATCGTCGACGGCGCCCCCGAAGCGGAAGACATCCTGCGGGAGATCAACCGCGGCGGCTGGTCGACCGGCTATTGCGGCCAGTCGCCGGAGCGGCTGAAGGCGCATATGCGCAACCAGCACAAGTTCGACCTCGTGACTTTGCGCGCGCCGAAGGACGATCCGGAGGTCGGCGGCGACTATTACGGCCTGCCCTGGCCGTGCTGGGGCAAGCCGGAGCTGCGCCATCCCGGCTCGGCGATCCTGTACAACACCAGCCTGCACGTGAAGGACGGCGGCGGCGGCTTCCGCGCGCGGTTCGGCACAGAACGCAACGGCCAGACCCTGCTTGCCGAGAATTCGTTCTCGAAGGGCTCGGACCTGACCGACGGCTACCCCGAATTCACCTTCGGGGTGTTCAAAAAGCTCGGCTGGGACAAGGACCTGACGCCGGACGAACTCGCCACGATCCTCAAGATCGGCGGCGAGAAGCCCGACACCGTGAGCTGGGCCACCGACCTCTCGGGCGGCATCCAGCGCGTCTGCCTCGATCACGGCGTCTCGCCCTTCGGCAACGGCAAGGCCCGGGCCAATGCCTGGAACCTGCCCGACCCGGTGCCGGTCCACCGCGAGCCGGTCTACTCGCCCCGTCCCGAACTCGTGGCGAAGTACCCGACCCGCCCCGACGAGCGGCAGCTGCGCATGCCGAATATCGGCTTCTCGGTGCAGAAGTCGGTGGTCGATCGCGGCGTCGCCAAGGACTTCCCGATCATCCTCACCTCCGGTCGCCTCGTGGAATACGAGGGCGGCGGCGAGGAGACCCGTTCGAACCCGTGGCTCGCCGAGCTGCAGCAGGACATGTTCGTCGAGATCAACACCGGCGATGCCGCCGCGCGCGGCATCAAGGACGGTCAGTGGGTCTGGGTGTCGGGCCCTGAGAACGGCGCCAAGACGAAGGTCAAGGCGCTGGTGACCGACCGCGTCGGCAAGGGCGTGGCGTTCATGCCCTTCCACTTCTCCGGTTGGTACCAGGGCAAGGACATGCGCGACTTCTACCCGAAGGGCACCGACCCGGTGGTGCTCGGCGAGAGCGTGAACACCGTGACGACCTACGGCTTCGATCCTGTGACGGGCATGCAGGAAACGAAGTGCACCCTGTGCCAGATCGCAGCGGCGTAAGAGGAGCACCCCGAACCATGGCCCGGATGAAGTTCCTCTGCGACGCGGATCGCTGCATCGAGTGCAACGCCTGCGTCACGGCCTGCAAGAACGAGCACGAGGTGCCCTGGGGCATCAATCGCCGCCGCGTCGTCACCCTCAATGACGGCAAGCCCGGCGAGCGCTCGGTCTCGATGGCCTGCATGCACTGCACCGACGCGCCCTGCGCGGCGGTCTGCCCCGTGAACTGCTTCTACACCACGGCCGATGCCGTGGTGCTGCACTCCAAAGACATCTGCATCGGCTGCGGCTACTGCTTCTACGCCTGCCCCTTTGGCGCGCCGCAGTATCCGCGGGTCGGGAACTTCGGTTCGCGCGGCAAGATGGACAAGTGCACCTACTGCTCGGGCGGCCCCGAGCCCGACTTCTCGACCGCCGAGTACGAGAAGTACGGCTCGAACCGCCTCGCGGAAGGCAAGCTGCCGCTCTGCGCCGAGATGTGCTCGACCAAGGCGCTGCTCGCGGGCGACGGCGAGATGATCGCCGAGATCTACAAGCAGCGGGTGATCAAGCGCGGCTACGGCTCGGGCGCCTGGGGCTGGAAGACGGCCTACCGCGAGACCGTCGCGATCTGATCCGGTGTCGAGCGCGGGCTTTGCGGCCCGCGCCCGCGAGCTGTGACGAGACTTCGAAAGGAACGCCGATGCGGCGGGCAACGACCTTCCTCAGCACCCTCCTCCTGGCGGTGATGCTCCTCGCGGTGCCCGGCGCCCTCAGCCCGGCGCAGGCGCAGAACCCGATCCAGGCCGATGGCCAGAACCCGATGGGCGCTCGGCCCACCGCGGATTCGGTGAACGAGGAGTTCCTGTTCAAGCAGGAATCCAAGATCCGCGGTCGGGTCTCGATCCCCGACGGCAAGTCAGCCAACCTGATCCAGCCGCAGGGCCGCGAGTATCAGAACTTCCGCGAGCGTTGGCTGCCGTGGATCGGCGCGCTGACCATCCTCGGCATGCTCGCCGCGCTCGGTGCGTTCTTCCTGTTCCGCGGCCGGATCATGATGGAGCACAGCCAGGAATCGGGAAAGAAGATCCTGCGCTTCAACGCCTTCGAGCGCTTCACGCACTGGATGACGGCGGTGTGCTTCATCATTCTGTCGCTGTCGGGCCTGAACTACATCTTCGGCAAGCGGCTGCTGATGCCGCTGATCGGCCCGGAGGCGTTCGGCGCGATCGCGCAATGGGCGAAGTACAGCCACGTCTACCTCGCATGGCCGTTCATGCTCGGCGTGGCCTTCATGTTCGTCCTCTGGATCCGAGACAACATCCCGAACAAGGTTGACTGGGCCTGGATCAAGGCTGGCGGCGGCTTCATCGGTAAGGGTCACCCCCACGCCGCCCGCTTCAATGCCGGCCAGAAGGGTGTGTTCTGGATGGTCGCCGGATTCGGCGCGGCCATGGGCGTTACCGGCCTGATGATGCTGTTCCCGTTCGCGCTCACCGACATCAACGGGATGCAGGTGATGCAGGTGATCCACTCGGTGATCGGCATCATCTTCATCGCCGGCATCCTCGCCCACATCTACATCGGCACGCTGGGCATGGAGGGCGCCTACGACGCCATGGGCAGCGGCAAGGTCGATCTCGCCTGGGCGCGCGCGCACCACGACCTCTGGGTCGAGCAGGAGCAGGCGCGCACCGCCAGCGGCCCGCAGCTCAAGGGCCATCCCGCCCCTGCGGAGTGATGAGAGCGGGAGACCGGCGGCGCAGGCCGGTCTCCAGCCAAGGGCAAGACCACCTGCGCTGACCGAGGCTCCAGGCCTCCAAGGAAGACACGACCATGAAAGCCTTCCTCGCCGCCGTGATCGCCGCCATCGCCCTCGGGGTGCTGGCGATGTTCGCGCTTACGAGCAATCAGAAGTTTGCCTACCAGGCGTTCGCGACCTCCGGGGCGCGGGTGTCGGAGCCCGGCACCAATCTCGTCGGTCCCCGCTGGAACGGCGATCCGAAGCCGGACGAGTACAACGGCGAACCCCACGGCAAGGCCGAGGGTGAAGCGTCGCACCCGAAGCGCTCCTGAACGAATTCAAGAAACCTGAAAACGAAGACGAGGGAGTGAGCCCGATGAAGCCTTCGCCGATCATCCGGCACCTCGCCGGCGGCCTTGCGGCCTGTGCCCTTCTCGCCGGCACCGCCCTGGCTCAGGATGCGAGCCCGAGCGCGCCGGCCACGCTGCAGACTTCCGGCAAGCCGGCCAATCTCTGCCAGGAACTGGTGGCGTTCGTGAAGCAGCCGGAGCCGGCCAACAAGGCCGCGGCGACGCCGCAGCAGCAGGCCACCGCCGTCTCGAATCCCTCCGGCAAGACCGAGGGCGGCAAGCCGGCGGATGGCGGCGAGCCCCAGAAGACGTCGGGTCTCAGCGGCGCTGTCAGCGAGACCGGCAACGGACCCGCGCCCGGCGCCGCAACCAACAATTCCAAGCCTGAGGCCGCGGCCGGCAACCCGGCGGACAACCCGAACGCCAAGGCGAATGCCCTGGCCAAGAATCCGCCGCCCCCGGCCCCGCCCGCTCCGGCGCCGAAGCCCGACGTGGCGACCATCGAGAAGATCGAGGCAGCGGCCGGCGCCAACGACCTCGCCGCCTGCCGCGAGGCCGCTCGCTCCATGCGGGTGGCCGGCGTTGTCATGCCGCCGCCCCTGCTCGCGCTCGCGGCGCTCGATCTGAAGTTCTTCCAGCAGTAAAATAGCAGCGGAGGAGCCGTCAGGCTCCTCCGTCCGGTTATGCCGCGCCCTGCAGCGGTGCCACTGGGTTGGCGACGGATGACGGCTTCTCCGCTCCGCCGCGCACCAGTGCGATCACCAGCGCCGTGAGCGTGAGCAGATCGCAGGTCAGGCCGAAAACCGAGCCGACCAGCATGTTGTGAAGCGCCCAGCACGACGACGCGCCGAGGAAGAAGCGGCGCATCGCCTGGGAATTCCCCTGAAGCCGTGCCGTCGTCGCCAGCAGCGATCCCAGCCCGGCGCAGGCCGAGGGCCATCCGTTCCAGGTCGCGAGGGTGAGACCGAGCGCGACGAGGCTGCTTGCCAGGAACAACGGGGCGACCCAGGCTGCGCGCGACTCAGGACCGATCCAGCGCGCCGCCACCACGCTCTGCATCACCGAGACGAGGCACATCGCCGTGCCGGTCTGCGCGCCGAGCCGCAGGAAGTGCAGCGCAAAGCAGGCTGAGCAGGCCGCCGAGGTGAAGAGGATCAAACTTCGCCGCGGCATCATTCCGCCGGCAAAGCCCAGGCAGAGCCCCAGGCCTCCAAACAGGTCGAGGTGTTCACGCGCGGCATTCCACGCGAGGGGAGCGAGATCTGCGGGGGACATGATTAGGGTCTCGAACGACGCGTTCGTAATTGGCTCGTGACGGGCGATTTACTGAAGATCGTTCTTGCTCTTCCTTCGCGATCCTTGCGGTCCGCCGCAAAAGCAGTGCCGACCGCGCCAAGAGCCGCAGCGGTCTTGCCTGCTGCGCTATTCCTGCGTGGTAACCGGTTCGTTAACGCGACGATAACGATCCCTCGGCGTGGCGCCGGCGCCTCACTTGGTGAGCGATGCACGGTCGGCCCGACACTGAGAATGAACGTTCATTGACATGAGAATGAACGTTCACTATCACGATCGAGGCAGCGTCGGAGTTGGGCCATGAGCATGATTGTCGGTGATCGGGCGTCCTTCCCTCACGCCGTCGGTCTCGGTGCCGATCTCGCCACCGCGCAGGAGGGCTTCAGCCCGGCGCGGTTGTTCAAGGCGGTCTGCACGCCCGCGAACCTGCTCGTCTGCGCCGTCGTGGCGTTCGGTTGGTTCGCGCTGCTCGGCTGGACCGGCGCCGGGCCCGATGGCTGGCAGGCCCGCCTTTGCGCCGATCTCGACCTTCAGCCGCGCTCCTGCGCCGCCGTGCAGCTCCTCAGCGAGCCGGGCCGCACCGCCGCGACGGACACCGTAGGAACCACATCATGAGTGCAGCGGCCGGCGCCGTCATCGACGCCCGGAGCGGACAGGCGGCCCGGCGCGAGCACATCCTCGACGCGGCCGAATCCTGCTTCGTCCGCAACGGTTTCCACCGCACCACGATGCAGGATCTCGCCCGCGAGGCTTCGATGAGCCCGGGCAACATCTACCGCTACTTCGATTCCAAGGAGGCCGTCGTCCTCGGGCTGGCCGAGCGCGACCGCGAACGCGGTGCCGTCCTCGTCGAGGCGATGGAGCGAGCCGGCGACAAGCGTGCCGTGCTGATGGGCGTGCTCGCCCGCTTCTTTCTCGAAATCAGCCGCGAGGCCGCGGTGCTGCGTCTCGATCTATGGGTGGAAGCCACCCGCAACCCCGCCATCGCCGACCTTGTCGAGCGCGGCGACGAGGAAGGCCGGGTCTGGCTGACCGAAATGTTCGACGCGCTCAAGACCTCGCCGGACTGCGATCCCGCCGCCCTGTTCGACGCAATCGCGCCACTGATGAAGGGCATGATCGTCAGCCGGGCGCTCATTCCCGGCTACGACGCCCGTCCCGCCGTCGCTCAGCTCCAGTCGCTGATCGAGGCGGGTCTTTCGGGCGCGCTGGCCCCTCGCCCCTGCCGACAAGGAAGCCGGCCGATGATCCGCGCTCGGACCCTGGCCGTTCCGGCCCTGGTGCTCACTGCCCTGAGCTTCGGTCCCGCATGGGCCGAGACCGCCCCGCCCCCCGGCGAAGACTGCCCCGGCGGCCACCGTCAGCGTGGTCGAGGCCGAGCGGCGCGAGATCGTCGAGAGCGTGGTCGTGACCGGCACCCTGGTGCCGCGCGACGAGATTCTCGTGACGCCCGAGATCGACGGCTACCGTCTCGTCGAGCTTCTGACCGAGGAGGGCATGCGCGTTGAGAAGGGGCAGGTGCTCGCCCGTCTCAACCGCGACCTGATCGACCGTCAGCTCAGCCAGCAGAATGCGCTGATCGATAAAGTGAGCGCCGCCGTTCTCCAGGCGCAGAGCAACATCGAACAGGCGGAGGCCGCCGAACTCGAAGCGCGGCTGGCCCATGATCGCGCCAAGCAACTGATCCAGACCGGCATCACCACCGCGGCCGTGATGGAGAACCGCACCGCCGCCCTGCGGCAGTCGGAGGGCAAGCTCGCCTTCGCCCGCAACGGGCTGGCGATGGCCAAGGCCGAGTTGGCGCAGGCCAAGGCCGTGCGCGACGAACTCGAACTGCGCCTCGCCCGCACCGAGATCCGCGCGCCGGAAGCCGGTATCGTCAGCCGCCGCACGGCGCGGGTCGGCATGGCGACGTCCGCCTCGGCCGAGCCGCTGTTCCGGCTGATCGCCCGCGGCGAGATCGAGCTGGAAGCGGAGGTCATCGAGACCAAGCTGCCGCTGCTGCGCGAGGGCGCTCCCGCCTTCATCGAGATCGGCGAGGGCGAGCGCGTCACGGGCAGCGTCCGCGCGGTCTACCCAGAGGTCGATAAGGCGAGCCGGCTCGGCAAGGTCCGCGTCCGCCTCGATCCCGATCCGCGCCTGCGCATCGGCACCTTCGCCCGCGGCGCCGTCGAACTCGCCCGCACCCGCGGCGTCACGGTGCCCCAGGCCTCTGTCCTCTACGGCGGCGGAAAACGAAGCTCCGTGCTCGTCGTCGCGGAGGACAAGGTCGAGTCCCGCGAGGTCCGCACCGGCCTGTCCGACGACGACGACATCGAGATCCGCTCCGGCCTCGCGGAAGGCGAGCGGGTCGTGGCCCGCGCCGGTAGCTTCCTGCGCGACGGCGACCGCGTTCGCCCAGTTTCGCTCGCGCGGCAGGGGCAGACACCGGCCGCGGTCTCCGCCGCCCCCTCGCCGCAGGCCACCGCCGACGCCGGCTCGCGCTGAGGCGGCTTCGCTTCGGCCCCTCGACATTCCTTCTGACGGTTTGCCCCGATGCGCCTGAACATCTCCGCCTGGGCGATCCGCAATCCGATCGCGCCCCTCGTCCTGTTCCTCGTGCTGGTGGTGCTTGGCCTCGTCAGCTTCCGGGGGCTCGCGGTCACCCGCATGCCGAACGTGGACGTGCCGATCGTCTCGGTGACGATCACACAGGGCGGCGCCGCCCCGTCCGAGTTGCAGACCCAGGTGACGAAATGGGTCGAGGATTCGATCGCGGGCGTGCGCGGCGTCAAGCACATCACATCGGCGATCACGGAAGGGGCTTCCGTCACCACGGTCGAGTTTCGGCTGGAGGTGAACACCGACCGCGCCGTCAACGACGTGAAGGATGCGGTCTCGAAAATCCGCATCAACCTGCCCCGCACCATCGATGAGCCGGTGATCCAGCGCGTCGAAATCACCGGCCTGCCGATTCTCATCTACGGCGTTACATCGCCCGCGATGACGCCGGCCGACCTGTCGTGGTTCGTCGAGGATAAGGTTGCCCGCACGCTGCAGGGCGTGAAGGGCGTCGGCGGGGTCGAGCGTGTCGGCGGCGTGGCCCGCGAGATCCGCATCACGCCCCTACCCGACCGGCTGCTGGCGCTCGGCATCACCGCGGCGGACGTCAACAAGCAGGTCCGCGTCACCTCCGCCGACCTGGCCGGCGGGCGCGGCGAAGTCGGCGGACGCGAGCAGTCGATCCGGACATTGGCCGCCTCGCGCACGATCCGCGACCTGAAGGCGACCTCCATCGTCCTGCCGGGCGGGCGGAAGGTCCGCCTCGACGACCTCGCCACGGTCGAGGATTCGATCGAGGAGCCGCGCACCTTCGCCCGCTTCAACGGCGAATCCGTCGTCGCTTTCTCGGTCTCCCGTGGCTCGGGCGCGAGCGACGCCGAGGTTGCGGCGGGCGTCGAGAAGAAGATCGCGGAGTTCGCCCAGGGCTACCCCGACATCCAGTTCCAGGAGATCGACTCCTCGGTCGCGGCGACGCGGGGCAGCTACGCCTCGGCGATGCATACCCTGATGGAGGGCGCGGCGCTTGCCGTCATCGTGGTGTTCCTGTTCCTGCGCGATTGGCGCGCCACCCTGATCGCGGCGGTCGCCCTGCCGCTCTCGGTCTTGCCGACCTTCTGGGCGATGGACGCGCTAGGCTTCACCCTGAACGGCATCAGCCTGCTCGCGATCACGCTGGTCACCGGCATCCTCGTGGACGACGCCATCGTCGAGATCGAGAACGTCGTGCGCCACATGCGGATGGGCAAATCGCCCTACCGCGCCTCGATCGAGGGCGCTGACGAGATCGGGCTCGCCGTCATCGCCATCACCGCGACGCTGATCGCGGTCTTCGCCCCCGTCTCGTTCATGGGCGGCATCGCCGGGCGCTACTTCATCCAGTTCGGCCTGACCATCGCCGTCTCGGTGTTCATGTCGCTGCTGGTGGCACGCCTGATCACGCCGCTGCTCGCCGCCTACTTCCTGCGCGATCACGGCCATGCCGAGGAGCGCGAAGGCCCGGTGATGCGCGCCTATACCCGCCTCGTCGGCTGGTCGGTGCGCCACAAGTGGATTACCCTCATGGTCGGGCTCGCGCTGTTTGCTGGCTCGATCGTCTCGACCAAGCTCCTGCCGTCAGGCTTCATCCCGAAGCAGGACAACGCCCGCACCCTGTTCATGATCGAGTTGGCGCCGGGCGCCCGGCTCCCCGACACCATCGCGGTGGCCGACCGCGTGGTCGAGCGCATCCGCGCCCTGCCCGAGGTCACCTCGGTCTTCGTCGATGGCGGTCGTCAGGCCGGCGGCAAGAAGGAGACGCGGCTCGCCACGCTGATCGTGAACCTGAGCCCGAAGAGCGAGCGCGTGAAGCGCCAATGGACCATCGAGTCCGAGATCGCCGGGCTTCTGGCGCAGGAGCCCGACATCCGCTCCTGGACCCTGCGCGACAGCGGCCAGCGCGACCTCGCCCTCGTCGTCAGCGGCCCCGACGTCGATGTGGTGACGGAGGTCGCCGCGCGGCTCCAGCGCGACATGGCGGCGATCCCGCACCTCGTCTCGGTGATGTCTACGGCGCCGCTCAACCGCACCGAGGTGCGCATCCGCCCGAAGCCCGGCGCCGCGGCCGATCTCGGCGTCGCGACCGACGTGATCGCGGAAACGGTGCGGGTCGGCACCATCGGCGACATCGGCATCAACCTCGCCAAGTTCAACGCGGCGGACCGCCAAGTGCCGATCCGGGTGCAGCTTCCCGAGAGCGCCCGCGGCGCGATCGCGCGGCTCGAGAACCTGAAGGTGCCGGCCAAGAACGGCACGGCGGTGCCGCTCGCCGCCGTGGCCGACATCGAACTCGACCAGGGCCCCGGCGCGATCGAGCGCTACGACCGCGCGGTGCGCGTGGCGGTCGAGGCTAACATGGAGGGCTCGGACGCGCTCGGTTCACTGATCGCGCAGGCGCTGGCCACCCCGACGGCGAAAAGCCTGCCGCCGGGCGTGACCATTCGTCAGACCGGCGACGCCGAGATCATGCAGGAGGTTTTCTCGGGCTTCCTCATGGCGATGGGCGCCGGCATCATGATGGTCTACGCGGTGCTGGTGCTGCTGTTCGGCTCGTTCCTGCAGCCGCTCACCATCCTGTTCTCGCTCCCGCTCTCCATCGGCGGGGCGATCCTCGGGCTGCTGATCTGCCACATGCCGATCTCGATGCCGGTCGTCATCGGCCTGCTGATGCTGATGGGTCTGGTGACGAAGAACGCGATCATGCTCGTGGATTTCGCCGTCGAGGAGATGGCCCGCGGCGTCGATCGGGTCACCGCCATCGTCGATGCCGGCCGCAAGCGCGCACGGCCGATCGTGATGACCACCATCGCCATGGCTGCCGGCATGGTCCCCTCGGCGATGGCGCTCGGCATCGGCGGCGAGTTCCGCGCGCCGATGGCGGTCGCGGTGATCGCCGGACTCATCGTCTCGACCCTGCTTTCGCTGGTCTTCGTCCCCGCCGTGTTCCTGCTGATGGACAGCCTCGGCGGCTTGATCGGCCGCGGGCTCGGCCGCTTCGTCGGCCCTCGCGACGAGGCCGAGGACGCACCCGCCCCGGCCGCGCATCACGGCTGAACCCGTCCCCGCATCGACCCGTTCGATGGCCGGTGCGGGAGAGGCAGGGCGGACAGACGGCCGCTCTGCGATGTCGTTTCGCGCATCCCGCCGGATGCCCCGCCACCGGCGCTGGAGCGCCTCGGGTTCGTCTCCGCCCGCTCAGATATCCCGGCCCTGATAGAAGCCGGGCTCTTCGATGCGCCGTCTCCTCACGCACCTGAGAACCCGTCCGTCGATGGCCGCGAGCCCCGAGGCGATCTGCGTCTGCCCCCAGACGATGAGACAGAAGGGCACGACGTTGTTGAGGAGCCCCATCCCGAAAAAGGCACCCTAGACCTCTCGGCCGCGGGGGAGATGGAGGCCGGCCAGCAGCAGGGCGGCATTGAGGATCAGCGCAGCCAATCCGACACGCAGGACGACGAGCGTCAGAGGCGGCAGCGCGGACAGGGCCACACCCGCGAAGAAGAACGATCCGCCCCAGAGCACGGATAGTCCAAGCAGCATCGCCCATTCGAACGGCGACATGGTGCGGTTGACGACGGTTGGCATGGGCAGGCTCCGGCAAGTTCGAGCCCGTGCCTACGGCCCCATCCCGAGGCCGCGCATCCCGCTTCCTGCTTTCGAATCACCCTACGCCGAGACTGGGGCAACGCTCCGGACCGGCCGAGGCGACGCCCTACCGTGACCGGTCGAGCAACCCCGAGACCACGCGGGCGGTGTAGTCCACCATCGGCACGATGCGGGAATAGTTGAGCCGCGTCGGGCCGATGACGCCGACGACACCGACGATCTTCTGGGCGCTGTCGCGGAAGGGGGCAGCGATCATCGAGGAGCCGGAGAGCGAAAACAGCTTGTTCTCCGAGCCGATGAAGATGCGCACGCCGTCGCCCTGCTCGGCCCGCGCCAGCAGTTCGATCACGTCCTTCTGCGTCTCGAGGTCGTTGAACAGCAGGCGGATGCGCTCCAAGTCTTCGGCCGCGCGCAGGTCGTCCAGAAGGTTGGCCTGTCCCCGCACGATGAGCTGGCGCGCCTCGGATGGGCCGACCGTGGTGGCGAGCCCGGCATCGACCAGCCGCTCGGTCAGGGCGTCGAGTTCCCGCTTCATCTCCTTGCGGCCGTTCTCGATATCGGCACGCAGGGTATCGAGGGTGCGGCCGCGCAGGCGGGCGTTGAGGAAGTTCGAGGCCTCCTGCAAAGCCCCCGCCGGCAGGCCCGGCGGCAAATCAACGAGGCGGTTCTCCACCGTGCCGTCGATCGAGACCAGCACCACGAGCGCGCGCTCGGGATCGAGCCTCACGAACTCGACATGCTTGAGCCCAGCATCGACCTTTGTGGTCAGCACCACGCCCGCCCCGCGGGAAATGCCCGAAAGCAGCGAGGACGCTTCGGCCAGCGCCGAATCGAAGGTGTGGCGCGAGGCCGCCGCCTGCATCTGCGCCTCGATGCGCGCCTTCTCGGCGAGATCGACATCGCCGATCTCCATCATGGCATCGACGAAGAAGCGCAGGCCCAGCTCCGTCGGCAGTCGCCCGGACGAGGTGTGGGGCGCGAAGATCAGCCCGGAATGCTCCAGATCCGCCATCACGTTGCGGATCGAGGCCGGGGACAGGCTCATCGGCAGGATGCGCGCGAGATTGCGCGACCCCACCGGCTCGCCGGTGGTGACGTAGCTCTCGACAATCTGCCGGAAAATCTCTCGGGAGCGCTCGTTGAGGGCGGCGAGCGCTTGGGGTTGCGGATTCACGATGGGCTGAACGGCCTCGATCAAGGAGATGAGCACCTGACGAATGCAGGATCCTGACAAACGATTGTGAGCGCTTGGGCGCCGCCGATCAATCCTGTCGTGTCGTGACGTTACGGACGATTTCCGAGCCGTGCCGACCCGGCGAACGGCACCCTGCGGGCTTCAGCCGAGGAATCCTAGGGATCATTCTGCGGCCCCGAGTCGTTTGATGAACAGGGCAGCGTTTCGAGCCGCGATCCGCCGCCCCGTAACTCGAGTAAAGATGGAGCCTCCGATAGTGCTGAATGGCGCACGAAAGACCATGGTCAAGGTCGCCGCCCTGGCGATCGCGGTCACCGGCTTGAGCCTCGCTTCGGCGCCCCGCGCTGCGCAGGCTGCCCCCGCTCCCGATCCAAACCGAGGCGACCGCGCCGGCCGGTGACATGATCGAGCAGGCGCAGTACCGCGGCGACCGCCGTCACTACCGCCGCCACATGCGTCACCGTGGCCATTGGCACCGCCATCACCGCTTCGGCGGCCCGCGCCATCACCATCACCGCCGTCACTGGAACCACCGCCGCTGGTGAGCGGCCGGCAGGTTAACTGAAGGGCCGCCGTCGCGAGACGGCGGCCTTTTTCATGCCGGAGACTAGCCTGATGCGGAAAACCACAGGACGGGCGGCGGTTGCCGCGGGGGGCTGGCAGCGCCTAAGAGCCCGGGCTTCGATTTTCGACACGGGAGCTTACCAAGCATGCGGCCCTCGAAGCGCGCGGCGGACGCGATGCGCGACGTTACGCTGGAGCGGGCGGTCGCCCGCTACGCGGAAGGCTCCTGCCTCGTCACCTTCGGCAACACCCGTGTGCTCTGCACCGCCTCGCTGGAAGAGCGCGGCCCGCCGTGGCTGCGCGGCTCCGGCAAGGGCTGGGTCACCGCCGAATACGCGATGCTGCCCCGCGCCACCCACGAGCGCACCCGCCGCGAGGTCAATTCCGGCAAGCCATCGGGCCGCACGCAGGAGATCCAGCGGCTGATCGGCCGCTCCCTGCGCGCCGTCACCAACCTGCCGGCCTTGGGCGAGCGCCAGATCACCGTCGATTGCGACGTGATCCAGGCCGATGGGGGCACCCGCACCGCCTCGATCACCGGGGCCTGGGTGGCCCTGCACGATTGCTTCGCCTGGATGCGGGCCCGCTCGATCATCTCGGTCGATCCCCTGAAGGACCATGTCGCGGCGGTCTCCTGCGGCATCTACAAGGGCCAGCCGGTGCTCGACCTCGACTACGCCGAGGATTCGGCGGCCGAGACGGACGCGAACTTCGTCGTGACCGGCAAGGGCGGCATCGTCGAGGTGCAGGGCACCGCCGAGATGGAGCCGTTCACCGACGAACAGTTTCTTGAATTGCTGCGGCTCGCCAAGGGCGGCGTGGCGGGGCTCGTCGAGCTGCAGCGGAAGGCCATCGCGTGAGCGCGCATCGCATCCTCTCGGGCAAGGTCGTCATCGCGACCCACAATGCCGGCAAGCTCGTGGAGATGCGCGAGCTGCTGGCCCCGTTCGGCGTCGAGGCAGTCTCGGCCGGCGAACTCGGCCTGCCCGAGCCCGACGAGACCGGCACGATGTTCTCGGAGAACGCGGCGATCAAGGCGCACGCCGCTGCGAAGGCCTCCGGCCTGCCGGCCTTCGCCGACGATTCCGGCCTCTGCGTCGATGCGCTCGACGGCGCGCCGGGCCTATTTTCCGCCCGCTGGGCCGGCCCGGACAAGGATTTTTCTGGCGCGATGGCCCGGATCGCCGCCGAACTCGACAAGCGCGGCGCCACGGACCGGCGCGCCCACTTCGTCTCGGCTCTGGTTCTGGCATGGCCCGATGGCCATACCGAGCTGTTTGAGGGCCGCGTCTTCGGTGATCTGGTGGCGCCGCTCGGCAGCCTCGGCTTCGGCTACGATCCGATGTTCCGCCCCGAGGGCATGGACCGCACCTTCGGCGAGATCTCCTCGGAGGAGAAGCACGGCGTCGATTGGCAGAGCGGCAACGCGCTCTCGCACCGGGCGCGGGCCTTCGTGCTACTTGCGCAGGCGTGCCTGAGGCGGCCGGGCTGAGCTTTCGCGCGGCGTTGGGCGTGCTTACATCACGCGTGAAGGATGGAAGGCGCTCCGATCGAACGCTGACATCCCATCCGCCGCCCTCATCCTGAGGTGCCCGCGTCAGCGGGCCTCGAAGGGTCTTCCAGTTCCCGCGCGATCCCTGGAAGATCCTTCGAGGCTTCGCTTGCGCTCCGCACCTCAGGATGAGGGCGTCGGGTTGGACGAGTGCGCGGTTCAAGCGGCTCGATGACACAAGACAGACCGATGCCCCCCGCGACACCGCCCGACCATCCGACCCGTGACGCGGGATTCGGCATCTACCTGCACTGGCCGTTCTGCGCCGCGAAGTGCCCCTATTGCGACTTCAACAGCCATGTCCGCCATGCGGGCGTGGACCAGCCGCGCTTTCTCGCCGCCTTCCGGCGAGAGATCGCCCACGCCGCAGCACTCGCACCGGGGCGGACGGTCACCAGCATCTTTCTCGGCGGCGGTACGCCCTCGCTGATGGCGCCCGACACGGTAGCGGGCCTGCTCGATGCCGTGGCCGGAGCCTGGAGCGTGGCGCCGGATGCGGAGGTGACGCTGGAGGCCAACCCCACCAGCGTCGAGGCGAGCCGCTTCCGCGGCTATCGCGCCGCCGGGGTCAACCGTGTTTCGCTCGGCGTGCAGGCGCTCGACGACGGCGACCTCAAGCGGCTCGGGCGCCGGCACAGCGTCGCGGAAGCGCTCGACGCCGTGCGCACCGCATCGGCGCATTTCGAGCGCTTCTCCTTCGACCTGATCTACGCCCGACCGGAGCAGACACCGGAGGCCTGGGCCGCCGAGCTGCGCCGGGCGATCGATTATGCCGCCGAGCATCTCTCGCTCTATCAGCTCACCATCGAGCCCGGCACGCCGTTCTTCGGCCTCGCCCAGGCCGGCCGGCTCGTGCCGCCCGACGACGACGCCTCACGCGCGCTCTACGACGTGACGCAGGAGATCTGCGGGCTCGCGGGCCTGCCGGCCTACGAGATCTCGAACCACGCCCGGCCCGGCGCGCAGTCGCGCCACAACCTGCTCTACTGGCGCTACGGCGAGTATGCCGGCATCGGCCCCGGCGCCCATGGCCGCCTCGTCCTGCCGCAGGGACGCACCGGCACGCTCACCGAGAAGGCGCCCGAAGACTGGCTCACCCGCGTCGAGCGCGACGGCCACGGCATCGTCGAGACCGAAACGCTGTCCGCCGAGGATCAGGGAGACGAGTTCCTGATGATGGGGCTGCGGCTGACGGAAGGCATCGACCCCGCCCGCTACGCGACCCTGAAAGGGCGTCCGCTCCATGCCGGTCGCCTCGACGCGCTGGTGAAAGACGGCCTCGTCGCGCGGCGCCCCGATGGCCGCATCGCCGCGACCGCCCGCGGCGCTCCGGTGCTCAACGCCGTGGTGGCGGAATTAGCGGGCTGATCCGCGCTCCCGCGCGCGTGTCCATTCATGCTACGCTGAAGCGAGGAGGATCGTCATGGTCGATATCTTGGATCGCGCCGTGGAGGCCCTGCGTCGGATGCCGGTCGGTGACCGGGAGTGTCTGGCGCAAGCCATTCTCACCGTCGCCGAAAACGAGATCCCCCTCGACATCGATTCCGAGCATCTTCCGGCTGTCCTGGAAGGGCTCGCGCAGATCGAACGCGGTGCCTACATCGAGGGCGAACCGGAGGATCTCGTCGCCGCTGCGTTCCGACGCCGCGTCCCGTGAGATTACGCCTCTCCGCACGCGCGGCCGAGGATCTCGAAAGCATTGCCGCCTATTTGGAAGCGCGCGATCCGCAGGCGGCTCGTCGCGTCGAACAGCAACTCACCGCGGCTCTGCGCAGGCTGCTCGATCATCCGAAAGCGGGCCGGCCTGTCGGTCGGAACCTGCGCCGCTTTGCGGTGCCACGCCTACCCTATCTGATCTTCTACCGTGTCGATGAAGCCGACAACGTCGTCGGCGTCGCCACGATACGCCACACGGCGCGGCGACCGATCGGTCAGATGTAAGCGGCGATCGTCCAGGCTCGATCAAATCCCCGACGGCGCGAGCACCTTCGGGGCCGGGCTCACCACGTTCGCCGCGTTGTTGCGGATCTCGTAGACCGCCAAGGTCCGCTCGCTGACGCCTTCCGGCAGGAAGCGGAAGGTGCCGTCGAGGCCGGAGAAGCCCGCCGGGTTGGTCAGCGTCGCGTCGGCGAAGCGCTGCGAGCCGTATTGGCGCACCAATGCGGCTGTGAGCGAGACCGCATCGTAGCCGAGCGAGGCGGTGCGCGGCGGCATCGTCCCGAAGCGGGTCTGATAGCGCTGGGCGAAACCGGCAAAGCCGGCGGCATCGGGCGCGGCGAAGCGGCCGCCCTGGAAAGCTGCCTGCGACAGCACCCGCGGGTCGTTCCACAGGGCGAGCCCGAGAGGACGCACCCGCGCGGGCGAGAACCCGATCTTGGTCAGGGCAGGCGCGACGGCCATCAGGCCCTCGGCGGTGTCGGGCACGAACAGCGCGTCGGCCTGGGCGCCGGCGCCCGCGACTACGCCGCGCAACCGATCGACTGCCGGGCCGGGATTGCCGGCCGGGTAGCGCTCGATGCCGACGAGCCGGGCGCCGCGACGGGCCACCGCCTCACGAAACTGCGCCTCGACGGCATTACCGTAGGTCGTCTCGGGGATCAGCGCGGCGAAGGAGCGGCGACCGCCCGCGCTCGCCTCATCGACGATGCGGTCCACTTCCGATTGCGGCAGGAAGCTGATGAGGTAGACGCCGCGCGCGGCCACCGCCGCGTCGGTCGAGAAGGCGATGACCGGCTTGCCCGCCCCGCGGGCGACACCCCCGGCCGCCTGGACATTGGCGGCGAAGAGCGGGCCGAGCACCATTTCGGCGCCCTCGGTGAAGGCCGCCTGCGTCGCCTCGCGTGCGCCCTCCGGCGTGCCGCGGTCGTCCTTCACGAGGATCTGGAGGTTCGGCTTCTGGAAATCGTCGTAGGCGAGTTCGGCGGCGTTGCGCAGGGCGGCGCCGACCGCCGCCCCCTGCCCGCTCAGCGGGACGATCAGAGCCACTTTCACGGTTCCCGCGCCGATGACGTTGCTGGCCGTCACGGTGGGGTTGGGCTCGCCCTCGGGCACGGCCCGAGCCGCCGGCCGCGGCGCATCCGGAACGCCAAGGCAGCCGGCGAGCCCGATCGTGAGCCCGAGGCTGAGAAGCGCGGCACCCGCGCGGGCCGTCCACCGTCCGCCGCGTCGCGCCATCGCGACCCCCTGTCCGAGCCCAATTCGCGATCACGATGCGGAGGGGCTTGCGAAAAGTAAATGTGAGGCCCTGCCTTTCCCCGGTCTTCAAAGGCGCGCGGGCGTGGCATTGTCGCGGCGATGACACAGCGACTCGACAAGCGCCCCGAAGGGGCCCCCCGCAGCCCCGCCACCTTCACGGCCTTCGGTCTCGCCGCCGAGGCCGAGTCTCTGGCGCCGGGACTCTACGTGGTGGCGACCCCGATTGGTAACCTGCGCGACGTCTCGTTCCGCGCCCTGGCGACGCTCGCCGCCGCCGATGCCGTGCTGGCCGAGGACACCCGCGTCACCCGCACCCTGCTGATGCATTACGGGATCACGACGCCGCTGCTCTCCTACCATGAGCATTCCAACGAGGCGGTGCGCGAGCGGATGGTGATGCGGCTGAAGGCCGGCGAGACCCTGGCGCTGGTCTCCGATGCCGGCACGCCGCTGGTCTCGGATCCCGGCTTCAAGCTGGTCCAGGCGGCGATTGCCGCCGGCATCCCGGTGACGCCGATTCCCGGCCCGTCCGCCGTGATGACCGCCATCGTCGCTGCCGGCCTGCCGACCGACCGGTTCTTCTTCGAGGGGTTCCTGCCGCAGAAATCGGGTGCCCGGCGCAACCGTCTGGAGGCGTTGGCTACGATCCCCGGCACGCTGGTGGTGTTCGAATCCCCCCATCGCCTGCCCGAGATGCTGGCGGATGCCGCCGCCACCCTCGGGCCGGAGCGGCCCGCGGCGGTGGCGCGTGAATTGACCAAGTTGTTTGAGACGATCCGCCGCGACAGCCTCGGTGCGCTGGCCGAAGCCTTCGCCCAGGAGGGTCCGCCCAAGGGCGAGGTCGTCGTGGTCATCGGCACGGCACCCGAGGACGCCGCCCCGCGCGAAGCCGATACCGGGCTCGACGCCCGGATCGAGGCGGCGCTCGCCCGCCACTCGATCAAGGATGCAGCGGCACTCGTTGCCGACGAGACCGGCCAGCCCAAGCGCGTCGTCTATGCCCGCGCCCTGGTGCTCGCCCGCCGGGCGGACGATGAGACCTCCGGCTGATCCGGAGGCGCGGCGCCGCGCCACCCACGGACGCGGCCTATCGGCCGAGGGGTTGGCGCTGCTGGCGCTGATGCTGAAGGGTTATCGGCCGCTTGCCCGGCGCTTCGCGGCCGCGGGCGGGGAGATCGACCTGATCGTCCGACGCGGGCGCACCATCGCCTTCGTCGAGGTCAAGGCCCGCGCGACGCTCGACGCCGCCGCGACCGCCATCGACGCGCGCAAGCGGGCACGCCTGTCGCGGGCCGCGCGGGCTTGGCTCGCGCGTCACCCGCTTGCCGCCGACGCGACCCTGCGGGCGGATGCCGTCTTCGTGGCGCCGCGCCGCTGGCCGCGCCATCTGCCCAACGCGTTCGAGATCGAAGGTTTATGAGCGTCCGGCTCAGAGCCGGACGGGCCGCGTCAGCCCTCGGCGGCGGCGGCAATAGCCGCGGCGAGGGTGCGCTTGAGATCAGCTTGGCTGAACGGCTTCTGCACCACCAGCCGGTCGCGGAACGGCTCGCGGATGCCCGCGCCGCCATAACCGGTCGAGAACACGATGGGCAGGTTGCGCTCGGCGATGGCCTCGGCCACCGGGTAGATCGGCTCACCCGCAACGTTCACGTCGAGGATGGCGACCGTGAAGCTCTCGCTGCGGGCCATCTCCAGGGCGGTCGCAAGCCGGGCCGCCGGCCCGACGATCTCGCAGCCGAAATCGAGCAGCATATCCTCGAGAAGCATCGAGATGGCCGCTTCGTCCTCGACAACCAGCACCCGCGCGCCGGACAGACGATCCTCGTTCGAATCCACACTCACGCCGGGTCGTCTTCCCTATCGATTCGTTCCCGATCCGGAACGCCGTCTCGAGTCTGTCAGTCGCGCCTGGATTGTTCCGGAGGAGACCCCTCCGATACGCTTCGAGAGCGGATGAGCGACCCGGAAAACGCTGCCCGACACCGCGAGCCGTCGCCCGTAAAGCTGGGCGTGTCAAGCGCCGCAAAGCCCCGCCCATGCTATGCTGATCGGCCCAATGTTATTCTGCAAAACATTTCACGCTCATTGTCGCAACCGGGCGACAGCCCTGGCACGAGGCGAGGCCTGCTCAACCATGAGTCGGCGGGGCCTCCTCGCCGCGGCGGCCACCGCCATGCTTCCGATCCGTGCCCGTGCCGAACCGGGGCGTCCGATCGTGATCGGCTCGAAGAGCGATACCGAAGGCGCACTGCTCGGAAACCTGATTTCTCTCGTCCTTGAGGATCTTGGCTTGCGCGTGGAGCGCCGCCTCGGCCTCGGGCCGACCCTGATCGTCCGCTCGGCCCTGCTCGCCGGCGAGATCGACCTGTATCCCGAATATACCGGCAACGTCGCCTTCTTCTCCGGTACCGAGACCGATCCTGCCTGGAAGAACAGTGCCGGTGCCTACGGCCTCGCCCTGCGGCTCGACGCCGCGCATGGTCTGGTCTGGCTCGGTCGGGCACCGGCCAACAACACGTGGCTGATCGCGGTTCAGGGCCGTTTCGCCCGTGAGCGGGGGCTCGCCACCATGGCGGATTTCGCCGGCGCCGTGCGGGATGGCGTGATCCGCCTCGCCGCCTCGACGGAGTTCGTGGAGAGCCCCGCCGCCCTGCCCTCCTTCGAATCCGCCTACGGTTTCTCCCTGCCGCTCTCGCGCATCGTCAGCCTGCCCGGCGGCGACACGGCGGTGACCGCCCGTGCTGCGGCGGAAGGCATCGGCGGAATCAATGCCGGTATGGTCTACGGCACCGATGGGGCGCTGGCCGCCCTCGACCTCGCTGTGATGAGCGATCCCAAGGGGGCGCAGATCGTCTACGAACCCGCCCCCGTGATCCGCGCCGCGACGCTGGAACGCCACCCGCGGATCCGCGAGGCCCTCGACCCGATCTTCGCGCGCCTCGACGCCGACACGCTGCGGCGGCTCAACGCGGCCATCACCGTGGAGGGGCGCACTGCCGAGGCGGTGGCCAAGGCATGGCTGGCTGAAGCAGCAAGCCGCCCGTGACGGCACGCCTCCTCGCCGGCCTCGCCGCGGCGGCTCTGCTCCCGGCGGTGTTCGCTGGGCTGCCCCTGCTGCACCTCGCACCGAACCGGCTGGTGACGGGCGCACCCATCGCCGCCTCGGACGCACTCGGCACCAGGCTCTGGCCCATCGCCGCCCTGGCCGCCGGGGGACTCGGCCTGCTCGCGGCGGGCCGGGGACGGATGGCTGCCGGTTTCGCCGGGCTCGCCTGCCTCGGAGCCCTGGCTCTCCTGCTGGCAGGGCTCGGCGCCGGTGCCACGGACCTGACCGCCGGCCAGCCGTTCGCGACGCGGGCGCGCCTCGCCTCCGGCGCCTGGACCGGCATGGTCGTGCTGGCCTGCGCCCTGGCCTTCGCCGCGCGGCGTGCCCGCTTGCCCAGCGGCG
This sequence comes from Methylorubrum extorquens, assembly GCA_900234795.1. Classification (NCBI taxonomy): domain Bacteria; kingdom Pseudomonadati; phylum Pseudomonadota; class Alphaproteobacteria; order Hyphomicrobiales; family Methylobacteriaceae; genus Methylorubrum; species Methylorubrum extorquens. Next base: position 5,588,262 of record LT962688.1, on the reverse strand, counting down.
GCCTCATCGCGGCGGCCGCCGTCCTGGCGCTGATCGGGGGCCTGTGGCGCGCCGGCCGCCTCGATGCGCTCTCGCTCGTCGTCGAGGGGCGCGCCCGGTCCGATGCCCTCGGCGGCGCGATCCGCGATCATCTCGTCCTCGCCCTCGGGGCCCTGGTGCTGGCCGCCGGCGTCGCGGGTGGGCTCGCACTGTGGCGTCGGGGGCGCGGGGCGGTCGACCTCACGGTCAGCGGCTTGCAGGTCGTGCCGGCGGTCGCCCTGCTCGGCAGCCTCGTCGCCGGTCTCTCGGCGCTGCTGACGGCGGCCCCGGCACTGCGCGGCTACGGGATCTCGGCGCTCGGCATCGGGCCGGCCCTGATCGGCGTCGCGGCCTATCTGCTCCTGCCGCTCTGGCGCGGCCTTCAAGCGGCACGCCGCGCCACCGGTCCCGACAACGTCGCCGCCGCGCGGGCCCTCGGGCTCACATCGGGCCAGATCCTGACGACCCTACGCCTGCCGCTCGGTGCCCCGGCCGTCATCGGCGGCCTGCGGGTCGCCACGGTCCAGGCGCTCGGTCTCGCGACCCTTGGCGCCCTGGTCGGGGCGGGCGGGCTCGGTACCCTCGTCTTCGACGGGATGGCGCAGTTCGCGCCGGACCTAATCCTGCTCGGCGCCCTGCCGATCATCGCGCTCTCGCTCGCCGCCGAGGGGGCGCTAGGCAGGCTTGAGGCGGCGTTGCGCCGACGGTGGCCGCGATGAATCGCGTCTCTGAGGCCCTCGGACCGCTCGCACTCGGCTTAGCGCTGGCCGCCGGGAGCCATCCGGCCTTTGCCGGCCTGATCGGCGCAAGCGGCCGACCCCTGACCGTCGGCCACATCGCGGAACTGGCGCTGAACCACCTCACCCTGGCCGCGACCGGGCTCACCCTGGTCGCCGCACTCGGAATCGGGCTCGGCCTGATCGCCACGCGGGCGCGCTTCGCGGGGTTTCGGACCAGCATTGACACGCTTGCCGCCTTCGCCCAGGCGGTTCCACCGGTGGTCGTCGTGGCCCTGGCCCTGCCGGTGCTCGGCTTCGGCGGGCCGCCGACCCTACTGGCGCTGACCGCCTACGGCATCATGCCGACCCTGCGCGGCACGGTCGGCGCGCTCGACGCCGTGACCGCGGAGGCCCGCGAATCAGCGCTAGCCATCGGCCTGACGCCGGCGCAGATCCTCATGCACATCGAATTGCCGCTCGCCGCTGCGGGCCTCGTGGATACCTTGCGCACCGCCCTGATCCTCGCCGTCTCCGTCACCGCCGTCGGCGCGCTTGCAGGAGCCACGACGCTGGGCACGCCGATCGTCGCCGGGCTCCAGAACCAGAACATCGCGGCGATGCTCCAGGGCGCGCTCGCGACCGCGGCGCTCGCCTTCCTCGGCGATGCGCTGTTGCTCGCGATCGGCGCCAGACTACGTCCGCCCGAGGGACGGACGGCCGGCTGATCGAGGCTACTTGTCCAGGAACTCGACCTTCGCGCCCTTCTTCGTATGACTCGCCAGGTCGCGCGCGTCCCAGTTCGTGAGGCGGATGCAGCCGTGCGACTCGGTCTTGCCGACCTTCTCCGGCTCCGGTGTGCCGTGAATGCCGTAGGAGGGAATCGACAGGTCGATCCAGACGACGCCGACCGGGCTGTTCGGCCCCGGATGGATCGAGAACTTCTTCGTCGCCTTCACACCCTTGAACTGGTACTTCGGGTTGTAGGTGTACCAGGGATCGAAGGCGACCGCCTTCACCTTCGCCGACCCGTCCGGCGCCGGCTTCTCCGAACTGCCGATCGAGGCGGGGTAATCCGCCGTCAGCTTGCCGTCCTCCGCGAAGGCGCGCACCCGCTTCGTGCGCTTGTCGACCTCGATGCGGGTGACTTTGGGGGCGACCGGCGCGCCCTCGACCTTGCCCTCGCCGAGCGGCGGCACGGCCGCGACGACCAGCGTGCCGCCGGCCTTGTCGAGGGGCACGTTCGGGTTGAGGGCGGAGAACAGGTCGCGCTGCATGTGGAAGCGCTCGGCCAGCATCTCGCGGGCGTTGGTGTAGCGCATCGGCCCGACCTCGGCCTGCTCCTCCATCTTGGCCGGCATCTTCTCGACGAAGGGGCCTTTCACGTCCTCCTCCGTGATCGTGTACTGCGTCACGACCGGTTCCTTGCCGGTGGCCTGAAGCCGGTCGAAGATCTCGCGGGTGAGGCGGTCGCCCTCGGGCAGCCCTTGCGCCGCGGCGAAGGCTTTGAGCGCGCCGCGCAGATTCTCGCCGTCGCGCCCATCGATGGCGCCGGGGGAGAAGCGGGCCCGATCGAGCAGCACCTGCACCTTCACCAGCAGAGGGTCGGGCTTCTTCTCCGCGTCCTTCTTCGCTTCGGCTTCTTTCCTCGCCTCAGCTTCCTTTTTGGATTTCTTCCCCGGCTTGGACGCCTTGTCGGGCTTGGTCTCTTCCGGCGACTCTCGGAACGCCGCGTTCTCGATGGCCTCGCGGGTCAAGTCGGGCGCCCCGGACTCGGCGGCCTGCGCGGCTGCCGACCATACACTGAGCGCCGCCAGCGCTCCTCGCATCCACGCCCGTTCCATAGCCCGCTCGCGCTCCTCGACTCACGACGAAGAGGAAGCTTTGGCCAAGCGCTACCGTTCCCGCGGCGAATGGCGCTTCGTCAAGCGTCCGGTCCCGGAAAGCCGCCTACTGGCAGAGGCGGTGCCCGGCATTACGCTCGCGCATGTCGAGATGCAGGTGGTTGCCGTGCGCGGCGTCGCTGCCCGGCCCCAGCACCGTGCGGAAGAAGGTGCAGGCGCCCGTGCGCGCCGAGGCCAGGAAAGCCGCCTCCGGCGTGCCGTCCGGCGCCGCCGTCACCTTGAGGCTCGCGCGCTTGGTGAAGCCGTAGGCCATCACGTCGACGGCGTTGGCGAAGCTGTGCTCGCTGAGTTTGGCGTCGGTGTCGTGGTTCTGCCCGCGGCAGACATAGGTGCCGCCGAGCGCGAGGCTCTTCAGGCTCTCGCCGAACTCCTTTTGCGCCGCGACCTGAACCTCCGTCGTCCAGCGGGCCAGCGCCTCCGCAGCCCGGCAGTTCAGGGTAGCCGCCGGCTCCAGCGTGACGCCGTCGGCAAGCGCGGTGACGGTGAGAGGATGCGGCGCGCTGCATTGGCCGTTGCCGAGCGGCGACGCCGCCTCGAAGCGCGCGCCGAGCCGCTCCAGCCGGCGCAGGCAGGCGGTATCGTCGGGCGCCGAGACCTTGAGGGCGAGCGCCGACTCGCCCGACAGCTCCGGCGGCCGAGCGGGTGGCAGCGGTGCCTCCGGCAGGGCGGCGGGCGCGTCCTTGGTGTCGTTCGGGTTCTTCGTTTCCTTAGGCGGCTCGTCAGGCTTGGCCACGGCGCCCTTGTCGGGGCCGGTGGCCAGTTCCGACGGACGCTCGGGCGGCAGCGGCGTCACCTGCGGGGCGGGCGGCACGAGGTCGTCCGGGCGCGCCGGCGGCTGAGGCGGCGGCAGCGGCACCGTGGCGGGCGGCGGCTTGGCCGGATCGGACCATGCCGGGTCCGGAAGGGCGAGCCCGGCAGCGAGGAGGCACGCGAGAAGGGAAGCGAGGGTGGAAGGCTTCATGCCGTGTGTGTCCCGCTCGCCCGGCCGCGCACCGTCGCCCCCCTCATCCGCCGCGCGGCCGTTCCCGGCAAGGACGCGGCGGACACGGCCGGCGAAAACGTGAAAGAACCGGGCGCGGGCAGCTGTCGCTTTGCGCGGCTCGGCCCACAAACCTATGCTCGACGCTTCACTGTCCGACGCGCCCCGAAGGTTTTGCCCATGACCGCCGACACCGCACGCGACCTCCCCGAGGGTACGGAGCCCGGCCGTGGCGGCGTGCAAGCCAACCCGTTCGACGTGTCGGACTGGGCGACGCCGTTCGGTCTGCCGGATTTCGAGGCGATCCGGCTCGAGCATTACGTTCCGGCCTTCGCGCACGCCCTGAAGGGGCACGAAGCCGAGATCGCGGCAATTGCCGGGAACGAGGCGGCGCCGAGCTTCGCCAACACGGTCGCGGCGATGGAGCGCGCGGGCGCCGCGCTCGACCGCGTGGCCAACGTGTTCTTCAACCTGACCGGCAGCATCACCAGCCCCGAGCTTCAGGCGATCGAGCGGGCAGTCGCGCCGCAGCTCGCGCGGCATTCGAGCGCCATCACCCTGAATCCAGAGCTCTGGGCCCGGCTCTCGGCCATCGATGCCGATGCGGAAGAGTTGGGCGCGGAGGAGCGCCGCGTGCTCGACCGCTACCGCAGCCGCTTCCGCCGGGCCGGCGCTGGCCTTGCCCCGGAGGCCAAGACCCGCATCGCCGAGATCGCGGTCCGGCTGGCCGAACTCGGGACTCAGTTCTCTCAAAACGTGCTCGCCGACGAGCGCGACTTCGTCCTGCCGCTGAACGGCGAGGCGGATCTCGCCGGCCTACCGCCCTTCCTGCGTGATGCCGCCGCGGAGGCGGCCAAGGAGCGGGGGCGGCGGGCAGAGCCACGTCATCACCCTCTCGCGCTCGCTGATCGAGCCCTTCCTCGTCTTCTCCACCCGCCGCGATCTGCGGGCGCTGGCCTACGCGGCCTGGACCCGCCGCGGCGAGAATGGCGGCGAGACCGACAACCGCGCCATCATCGCCGAGATCGTGCGCCTGCGCGCCGAGCGAGCCCGGCTGCTCGGCTTCGACAGCTTCGCCCATCTCAAGCTCGACGACACCATGGCGGGCTCCCCCGACGCGGCGATGGAGCTGCTGCGCAACGTCTGGAAGCCGGCGCTCCAGCGCGCGGCAACGGAACGCGAAGGGCTCCAGGCCCTGGTTCGGGCGGAGGGGGCACGACTTCGCTCTCGAAGCGCATGACTGGCGGCACTACTCAGAAAAGCTGCGGCGGGCCGAGCACGACCTCGACGAGTCCGAGATCAAGCCGTACCTGCCGCTGGAAGGCATGATCCGGGCGGCCTTCGACACCGCGTCGAAGCTGTTCGGGCTCGCCTTCGAGGAATTGCGCGACGTGCCGCGCTATCACCCGGACGTGCGCACTTGGCTCGTGCGCGACGCCGACGGCTCCGAGGTCGGCCTGTTCCTCGGCGACTACTTCGCCCGCCCCTCGAAGCGCTCGGGCGCCTGGATGAGCGCCTTCCGTTCGCAGGAACGGCTGAACGGCGACATCCGGCCGATCATCGTCAACGTGATGAACTTCGCCCGCGCCCCGCGGGGCGAGCCGACGCTGCTCTCTTTCGACGACGCCCGCACGCTATTCCACGAATTCGGCCATGCCCTGCACGGGCTTCTCTCCGACGTCACCTATCCGCTGCTGTCCGGCACCGCGGTCTCGCGCGACTTCGTCGAACTGCCCTCGCAGCTCTACGAGCACTGGCTGCAGCAGCCGGAGGTGCTGCGCGCCCATGCCCGCCATGTGACCACCGGCGAGCCGATGCCCGACGCGCTGCTCGAACGCCTGCTCGCGGCGGCCAACTTCAACCAGGGTTTCGCGACGATCGAATATGCAGCCTCGGCCATCGTCGACATGACGCTGCATGCATCTCTCCGCGGCCGGAGAGGACGGGCTCGACGTCGTCGCGTTCGAGGCGGATGCCCTGCGCCGCATCGCCATGCCGGCGGAGATCGCGGCGCGGCACCGGGCGCCGCACTTCGCGCATATCTTCTCCGGCGACGGCTATGCTGCCGGCTATTACAGCTATCTCTGGTCGGAGGTGCTCGATGCCGACGCCTTCGACGCCTTCCGCGAGACGGGCGACATCTTCCATCCGGAGACGGCGCAGCGGCTGCGCCGCATGATCTACGGGGCGGGCAACCTGCGCGATGCGCGCGAAGCCTATACGGCGTTCCGGGGCCGGCTGCCGAGCATCGAGCCGCTGCTGAAGAAGCGCGGTCTGGCGGCGTAGCGCAGAGGGCAAAGAGCCCTCCCCCGACGGACCTCGGCCTTGCCCGAGATCCGCAACGATCCGCCCAAGTCGGGCAAGCTCGACTTGGGCGGGGGGGGGGGAGGGCTGAGAGCGGCAGCTAGAACAGCCCGTCGATCTGACCGTTGGCGTCGAGGCGGATGCTGTCCGCCGCCGGCACCTTGGGCAGGCCCGGCATGGTCATGATCTCACCGCAGATCACCACGACGAAGCCGGCGCCCGCCGAGAGGCGCACGTCGCGCACCGAGACGAGGTGGCCCGAGGGCGCGCCCATCAGGGTCGGGTCGGTCGAGAACGAGTACTGCGTCTTGGCCATGCAGACCGGCAATTTGCCGTAGCCGTCCTTCTCGAAGCCGGCGAGTTTGGTGGCGGCCTTCGACTCGATCTGGATGTCGGCCGCACCGTAGAGCTTGGTCGCGATCGCCTTGATCTTGTCGGTGATCTTCGTCTCGGTCTCGTAGGCGAAGGTCAGCGGCTTCTGCTCGCCCTCGGCGAGCTTCACCACGGCCTGCGCCAGCGCCTCGGCGCCCGCGCCGCCCTCCGCCCAGTGCTTGCAGGTGATCGCCTCGACCTGGAGCCGGTCGCGGCAGAGCTCCTTCAACCGGGCATGCTCGGCGTCGGTGTCCTGGAAGAAGTGGTTCACGCCCACCACCACCGGCAGGCCGAAGCTGCGGACGTTGTTCACGTGGCGCTCGAGGTTGGCGAAGCCCTTCTCCAGCGCGGCGAGGTTCTCAGCCTGGAGATCCTTCTTGTTGACGCCGCCATGCATCTTGAGGGCGCGGATCGTGGCGACGATCACCACCGCCGAGGGCTTGAGGCCGGTCTGGCGGCACTTGATGTCGATGAACTTCTCCGCGCCGAGATCGGCGCCGAAGCCGGCCTCGGTGACGGTGTAGTCGGCCAGCCGCAGGCCGGTGCGGGTGGCGATCACCGAGTTGCAGCCATGGGCGATGTTGGCGAACGGACCGCCATGGATCAGGGCCGGGTTGCCCTCCAGCGTCTGCACGAGGTTCGGCTGAAGCGCGTCCTTCAGGAGAACGGTCATGGCGCCGGTCGCCTTCACGTCGGCCAGCGTCACCGGCTTGCGGTCGCGGGTCTCGGCGATGACGATGCGGCCGAGCCGCTCTTCGAGGTCGGCCAGATTCTTGGCGAGGCAGAACACCGCCATCACCTCGGAGGCGACGGTGATGTCGAACCCGTCCTCGCGCGGAAAGCCGTTGGCGACGCCGCCGAGCGACTGGTTGATCGCGCGCAGCGCCCGGTCGTTCATGTCGACCACGCGGCGCCAGTGGATGCGGCGCACGTCGATGTTAAGCTCGTTGGCCCAGTAGATGTGGTTGTCGATCAGCGCGGCGGCGAGCGAGTGCGCCGAGGTGATGGCGTGGAAATCGCCGGTGAAGTGCAGGTTGATCTGCTCCATCGGCACGACCTGCGCCTTGCCGCCGCCGGCCGCGCCGCCCTTCATGCCGAAGCAGGGGCCGAGCGAGGGCTCCCGCAGGCACATCACCGCCCGCTTGCCGATGCGGTTGAGCGCGTCGCCGAGACCCACCGTGGTGGTGGTCTTGCCCTCGCCCGCAGGCGTCGGCGAGATCGCGGTGACGAGCACCAGCTTGCCCTCGGGCTTACCCTCGAGCGAGGCGATGAAGTCGTGGTCGATCTTGGCGATGTGCTTGCCGTAGTTGTGAAGCGCCTCGTCCGGGATGCCGAGCTTTTCGGCGACCTGGGCGATCGGCTTCAGGGTCGCCGCGCGGGCGATCTCGATATCTGAGGGCATTTCTCTCACCGTCGTTTCTTGTTCACGCGGGCTCGCGGCGTGCCGAGCCGTCGCCCGGTCCGTCCCTATGCTTCCGTGGTAGCGAACGGAACGGCCACGATAAACCGATCGTGGCAGTGTGAGCGAAACGACGACGAAAAGCGTCTCGGATTTTTTTTAACCCGACCGTTAAGTTTTCTCATGGGACAGGTGGTTTGGGACCGGTGATCCGCCGGCCGGCGCGCGAGGCCGGATGGTTTCAACCGGTCATCGCGGTGGCGGTGTAACCGGCCTGGGCCAGCGCTTGAGCCACGTCGAGACTTTGCGCGACGGTCGTCGCGGAGACGCGGCCCAGGCCGACATCGACCGAGACGTCCGCCTGCGGGTCGAGGCGGCGGATCGTGCGGCGCACCGCCTCGGCGCATCCCTCGCAGGTCATTCCGTCCACGCGCATCGTCAGTTCGATCGGGCTCTGGTCCATCGCCATCGTCTCCTTGGCTGCCCGCCGGGTGCCGACGCGCCTCCGCAGATGTGGCTTCGGGATCGCGCGCGGCAAGCACACGGCGCGTTCGGGCCGAATGAACGGGAGAAACCTATGATGCCGCCTTGCGGCGGGGCGCGGCGTCGGCGACATTAGGGTTACGACGAGCCGGATGCGTCCTCACATGCGATCCGGCGCGTTTTACCCACACGTTCTGCGGGCGCTCGCGTCGCAGCGTGAATGAGAAGCCCGGCCGCGGCCGCCAGACAGAAACGCGTCGATCGACGGTGAAAACGCCGAAAGCCCGAACGATCCGCCCGCGCGGCACCCCCTGGATCCTCGGCCTCATCGGCGTCCTGGTCCTCGTTCCGCTGGCGCTGATCCTCCCGCTCGCCGCCGTCGCCTCCGTGTCCGGCCTCGCGATCGTCGGCGGAGCGCTGCTGTGGCGGCGGCTTTCCGCCTTCGCCGTCGCGCAGGAGGTCGTCTCAAAAGGAGATCGGCGTCCTCTCCCAGCGCCTCGTGAAGCTGGAAGCCGTCACGGCGGCCCTGATCCAGTCGCGGATGCAGGATTCGGCGACGGCCGACGGGTCGGCGCGACCGCCGGACGAGGCGGTCAAGGCGCTCGACGCACGGTTCGATGCCGGGATCGAGGAGGTGACTGCCGAGATCGGCATCCTCAGCGGCATCGTCCGGGAACTCGCCGCGGTGGTGGCGTCGCAGGACGGCGACATCGCCCGCCTGAGGGTCCAGGCGCAGGCTCCCCAGCCGAAGCCGGTTCCGCAGGCGGCGCCGGAGCCGGTCCGGCCGCGCCCGGTGCCGGCCGCGCCCCCTCCCCCCGAGATGGAACCGGTGGCCCCGCCGATGCGGCTCGTGCCCCGCACGACCCTGCCGGCGGCCCGTCCCTCCGATCATTTCGCCACCGACGCCGACGCGGCATTGCTGATCGAGGCCTTCGACGGCGAGGGACTGGAAGTGTTCCTGCAGCCGGTCGTCACCCTGCCGCAGCGCAAGGTCGTCGCCTACGAAGCGCTGGCGCGGCTCAAGGTCGGCGACGCGGTCTACGCGCCGGAGACGTTCCTGCCCGTCCTGGAGCGGCACGGCCGCACGACCGCGCTCGACCGGCGCATGCTCCAGCGCGTCGCGACGATCGCGCGCCATCTCCAGGGGCGCGGCAGCCCGGCCTCGGTCAGCTACAGCCTGACGCCGCATTCGCTGTTCGAGCCGGGCTTCCTGCGCTCCCCTCGGCCGGCTCGTCAGCGAAGGGCCGGAACTCGCGGGCCGCGTCGTGATCGCCCTGCCGCAATCGAGCTGGCGCAGCCTCGATGCGGAGCAAGCCGCCCTTTTGGCGGGCCTGCGCGGGCGGATCGGCTTCGTGATGGATCGCCCGATCGACCTGCGGTTCGACCCGACCGCTCTGGCCGAGCGCGGCATCACGCAGGTCAAGGTCGCGGCCGCGCTGCTGCTGCGACCGCTCGACCGGGAGGCGCGGCCGGATATCGCCCTGGAGGATCTGGTGACATCCCTGGCGCGGGCCGGAATTCGGCTCGTCGCGACCGGGGTCGAGGCCGAGACGGAGGTGCCGGACCTGATCGATCTCGACGTGCCGCTGGCGCAAGGCGGGGTGTTCGCCGCCCCGCGTGCCGTGCGGTCGGAGGTGCTCTCGGCCTCGCCCGAGGCGGCGCCGCCGCCACCGCCCTCCCCCGATCCACCGCCGAGCCCGCCGCCGCAGCGTCGCCCGTTCCGGGATTTTCTGCGAAGAGCCGGGTGAAACCGGCCGGGGGCGCGACGTCGGTGGAGGAGGTTCAGCCCCGCGCGGCGTCGCGCTCCATCCGCTTGCGCAGCCGGGAGGCTCCGTAGATTTTCGCCAGACGCTGGCGCGCCGCATGGACCGGAGGCGCCGCGCGCTCGGCGCGGGCGGCCGCGATCACGAGAAGCGTCGTCGCGATGGAATGGTGCATCTGCCCCTGCGCGCGGGCGCGGTCGAGGGCATCGCCGGATGCGCGATCGGGCAGCAGATCGGAGTTCGCCATGGTCCAGCCCCTGCGGAATCCCGAGCTCGGATCCCGCACCCTTTTTCAGGGATGACCTTGACGGCTTTTCGCAACGGCGATGTTCGGAACAAGGCAGCTTGGCCGTAACGGCCGGCCGATCTCAGCCCCGTCCGAGGCCGCGCCGATCCAGGGTCCGCTTGTCCCGTGGGTCAGGCGAACAGGGCGTCGATGGCATCCTGCGCTGTCGCGGGACCGCCCATCTGTGGCCCGTTGAGCAGGAGCGACTCGTTGCGCTTGCGCCGGTCGGCTTCGGTCTCATCGATGCCGGCCGCGTCGCGGGCTTTCACGGCGGCGGTGAAGCGGGCGAGCCGTCCTTCGAGCTGGCTCATCGCCTCCGCCACCTTGGCGATGCGCTGGCCGGTGATGTCCTGGAAGGTGCAGGCCTCGAAGATGTCGTAGATCTTGGCCTCGACCGCGTCCCGGTAGCCCGGCCCATCGCGCAGGGCGAGCACGGCTTCCGCGGTGCTCATGATCGAATTGGTCGCGCCGGCCGTCGCCGCCACCACCTCGCTCAGCTCCTCGTGGACCATCGGCAGACGGTCACGCGTCAGCTCGTTGGCCCGCAGGATCGCGATCGCGTCCCGCAGACTGGCGATGTAGTCCGCGATGTCGAGAAGTTCCTTCACCATCGCCGACGGGTGGGAGTTCTGCGACCGGCCGTCGCGTGCCGTTGCCATCATTTTCATGGGCGATCTCTCGCGACGTTCTCGTGTTCGATCCGTTGACGGCCACCCGCAGGGACGGCCGCTCCTCCTGCTCCGACCCCGACGGCATGACGGCCGGGATCGGCTCTCGTGACCGTTTCAGTCCGCTCGTTTTCACTCGGCGCGCCTCTGTTCAGCGCGACGGTCCACCGGCGGATCGTGCGATCAGGCGCCGCAGACCGCCTCGATCTTCGACTTGAGGGTGGCGGCATTGAAGGGCTTGACGATGTAGTTGTTCACGCCGGCCTTCTTGGCGGCGATGACGTTCTCGGTCTTCGACTCGGCGGTGACCATTATGAACGGCGTCGTGCGCAGGCCCTCGTCGGCGCGGACATGGCGCAGAAGCTCGTAGCCGGTCATCGGCTCCATGTTCCAATCCGAGATGACGAGGCCGTACTTGCGGCCCTTCAGGCGCGCCAGTGCGGCGGTGCCGTCGGAGGCATCATCCACGTCCTCGAAGCCAAGCTGCTTGAGGAGGTTGCGGATGATACGCACCATGGTCTGGTAGTCGTCGACCACCAGGATAGGCATGCTGAGGTCGAGGGCCATATGACGATTGCTCCGTTTGTCCCTGATCGATACTGGCGGCGCGGCTCTCTCGAGCGATCTACGTCGCATCGACGCGTGCGAGCGGAGCTGCCTTCCGTTCCCAGACAATAGGTGGCGCGGATTGCGAAGCAGTTAATCCCGCGCCCTTCTCCCTCGCTTGACCCGAGAGACTGATTTCGCCAAGTCTCCCGCCGCTCTCCCGCCGCGCGGGGACGAGGCGGACGAGCCCGGCCGCGCCGACGCTTCCCGTCGATGCTCCCAGCCGACAATCCCTTGAGACTCGCAGACATTCGATCGCAGGAGCCGATGCCCTCAGGCGATGAGAACGCCGTGCCGCCCGCCGGGACCGGCCTCCGCCCCTCTTCGAGACCCTTCACGGTCTGCCGCGAGGACGACCCGGTGCCTCCCGCGCTGGCGGGTGCCGTCGCCGCGCTCGGGAACTTCGATGGCGTCCATCGCGGCCACCGCACGCTGATCGAGGCGGTGCGCGCCGAGGCCGGGTCACACCCTGCCGCCGTGCTGACCTTCGAGCCGCATCCGCGCGCCTTCTTCGCACCCGATCAGCCGATGTTCCGTCTCACCGGCCCCAGCGCCAAGGAGATCGTGTTCGCGCGCCTCGGTCTCGACGGCCTGATCGTGCGCCGGTTCGATGAGCGGCTTGCCGGCACCAGCGCCCGGGATTTCGTGGAGGGCTGGCTGCGTGACGGGCTCGGTTTGTCCGGCGTCGTGATCGGCCACGATTTCCATTTCGGCCGCGGACGCGAGGGCTCGCCGGGGACGCTCGCCGAGCTGTGCGCTGAGGCCGGCCTGTCCTGCCGCATCGTCCCCGCGGTCTCGGCCGATCCCGGCGACGCACCGATCTCGTCGAGCGCGATCCGCGCTGCTCTCGCATCCGGCGACGTGGCGCGGGCCAACGACCTTCTCGGCTATCGCTGGTTCGTGCTGGCCCAGGTGCGCCACGGCGACAAGCGCGGACGCACCCTGGGCTACCCCACGGCCAACCTCGCCCTCGAATCCTGCGGGCTCGCCCATGGCATCTACGTGGTGCGGGTGCGCCTGGCCGACGGCAGCCTGCACGACGGCGTGGCGAGCTACGGCCGTCGCCCGACCTTCGACGACGGCGCGCCGCTCCTCGAGGTGCACCTGTTCGACTTCAGGGGCGATCTCTACGGGCAGGAGGTCGCCGTCGAGTTGCTGGCTTATCTGCGTGGCGAGGAGAAGTTTTCGAGCGCCGAGGCGCTGATCGCGCAGATGGATGTCGACTCGGCCTGGGCCAAGGCGGCTATCCGCACGGATCGCGTGCCGTCGATGCTGGGCTAAGGGGAGCCTTCAGACGAATTGCCCGCGGTTTTCGAGGCTAGGCACAATCGGCCTCACCGCGCCTCTGAACGGATGCGCCCGACAGCTCGTGATGGCGTTACGCGCTCTCCGCCCCGTCGCTGCGGGGCGGAGCCGAGGCAGGCCTTCAGCGCCGCAGCGAACGAGTTCCGGCCCGCCGTCAGAGCATGCTCGGAAGGATCCGGTCCGGCGGACGGTGGCCATCCATGAAGGTCTTGATGTTGATGATGACCTTCTCGCCCATGTCGGTGCGGCTCTCATGCGTCGCCGAGCCCATATGCGGCAGCAGCACGACCTTGCCGGTGCGGGCGAGCCGCACGAGACGCGGGCTCACCGCCGGCTCCTGCTCGAACACGTCGAGGCCGGCGGCCGAGATCTCGCCCCCCTCGATCAGGCGCGCGAGCGCGTTCTCGTCGATCACCTCGCCGCGGGCGGTGTTGACGACGATCGCCTCGGGCTTGAGCAGCTTCAGGCGGCGGGCCGAGAGCAGGTGATAGGTCGCGGGCGTGTGCGGGCAGTTGACCGAGACGATATCGACCCGGGCCAGCATCTGGTCGAGGGATTCCCAGTAGGTCGCATCGAGCGATTCCTCGATATGCGAGGGCACGCGGCGGCGGTTGTGGTAGTGGATCGACAGACCGAAAGCCTTGGCGCGGCGGGCGAGCGCCTGGCCGATGCGGCCCATGCCGACGATGCCGAGGCGCTTGCCCGTGATGCGGCGGCCGAGCATCCAGGTCGGCGACCATCCCGTGGTCCAATCGTCGTCGGGGATGATGCGCGCACCTTCCGCGAGACGGCGGGCGACCGCCAGGATCAGCGCCATGGTCATGTCGGCGGTGTCCTCGGTCAGCACGCCGGGCGTGTTGGTGACCGTGATGCCGCGCTCCAGCGCTCCGGCGACGTCGATGTGATCGACGCCGTTGCCGAAATTGGCGATGAGCCGCAGGTTCGGCCCCGCCTGCGCGAGCAATCCGGCCCCGATCTCGTCGGTCACGGTGGGCACGAGCACGTCGGCTTCGCGAATCGCGGCCGAGAGCGCCTCCTGCGAGAGCGGCGCATCATCGTGGTTGAGGCGGGTATCGAACAATTCGCGCATGCGCGTCTCGACGGCGTCCGGCAGACGCCGCGTGACGACCACCAGCGGCTTGCGCTTCAACGACGACATGTTCCCTCCCCGACGAGGCGGCCCGCATTCCTGTGCCTGCGCCGGACGCCACCCCGCTATGCCGCGAGGGGTCGGCTTACGCTCCCTTAACCATGGCGCGGCCAGATGGAGCGGAAGGCGGACCGGTTCCCCGGTCCGCTGCAGGACGTTCGGCCTCTCTATCAGAGAGGTCGGCGAACACAATGCGGCCCTGGCCCGGATGGATCAGTGCCGGAGGGCCGGCCGATCCTGCGCCGACCCATGGAGGTTTCCGGCCTGTGCCCCAGCACGCGCCGAAACGCCACCGCTGGACCGACTTTGGAGACACGGATCGGAGACGAGGCACGATGCGCCCGCCTGAGCTTCCCCCGATGAACCCCGCGCGCCTCGCGCTGCTCGCGGCCCTGTTCGCCCTGTTGATACCTCTGACGGCCGAGGCCGCGCCGGCTCCCGCGCCGGAGGTCGGCAAGGGGCCCGTGACCAAGCTGCCCCTGCCGCGCTACGCCAGCCTGAAGACCAACCGCGTCAACCTGCGCGAGGGGCCCTCGAAGGATCACAGAACCCTGTGGGTCTTCCAGCGGGAGGGCCTGCCGGTCGAGATCGTCGCCGAGTTCGAGACTTGGCGCCGCATCCGCGATTCCGAAGGGACGGAGGGCTGGGTCTTGCACTCGCTGCTCTCGGGCCGCCGGACCGCCGTGGTGATTCCCCCGTCGGGCGAACGGGCCGATTCCGCCAAGGCGACGGTTCCGCTGACCGCCCGCGCCGACGAGCAGTCGGCCGAGCAGGCGCGGCTGCAGCCCGGCGTCATCGGCAGCGTGAAAGGATGTACCGGCTCATGGTGCCGCCTCGTGGTGCCGCTGCCGGACAAGCGCGGCGACGTCGACGGCTACATCCGCCAGAGCCGGTTATGGGGCGTCTACCCCGACGAGCGGGTGGAGTAGGCCGACCCGCCGCGCCGCGAATCGACATGAAAAAGGCCCGTACATCCGGGCCTTTTTTCGTCTCGAAATCGGGCGCCGTCGGATTAGGCGCGTCCGGACACCTTGCGGCGGCGCAGGCGCACGATCACTTCGACGCCGGCAATCTCCATGCCCTCGGGCGCGTCGGGCAGCGAATCGACCGAGATGCCGCATTCCGGCATATCGAGAACCTCGCCCTCTTCCTCGAAGAAGAAGTGGTGATGCTCGGTCGGGTTCGTGTCGAAATAGGCCTTCGAGCCATCGAGCGCGAGCTGGCGCAGCAGGCCTGCCTCGGTGAACTGATGCAACGTGTTGTAGACGGTCGCCAGCGAGACTGGCACCTTGGCGCGCATCGCCTCGTCGTAGAGCATTTCCGCCGTCAGGTGGCGGTCGCCGCGGCCGAACAGGAGCCAGCCCAGCGAGAGGCGCTGACGGGTCGGGCGCAGGCCGGCCCGGCGCAAGCGATCGCGCAGGTCGGAGAGGGGACAGCCCCGACGGCCGCTAGCGTCGCCCGGCGAGGCGGACCGTGCGTTCAGCACGGCCTGGAGAGGCATCAAGTCGGACATCGTCGGGAACGATTCCCAGTTATTTAGAATGAGTATAGCGTAGAAATTATACGGATCATGGAGCCCTGCGGCAACCCATGCCGATGTCGACACCGGGTTGATACGTGGATGGTGCATGGCTCTGGTCGATTCGCCGAGCGTCGACCGAGCATAGGTATTGCGCAGGCGCCGCTTTGTGGGCGCGCGGAGGCTGTGCTAACGAGGCGCCCATTCCATCACGCCTCGTCCGTTCGCTCGCATCGGACCCGTCCGTCACCGAGGACCCGTACGTCATCCATGGCCTCTCTCGACCAGCAATCCGACGGTGCTTCTCCGCAGCGCGCTTCGAGCTTCTCCTACGAGGATCTCCTGGCCTGCGGGCGCGGTGAGCTGTTCGGAGCGGGCAACGCTCAGCTTCCGCTTCCGCCAATGCTGATGTTCGACCGGATCACCTCGATCGGGACCGAGGGCGGCGCCCACGGCAAGGGCCACGTGCTGGCCGAGTTCGACATCCGGCCGGACCTCTGGTTCTTCCCCTGCCACTTCAAGGACGATCCGGTGATGCCCGGCTGTCTCGGGCTCGACGCCCTGTGGCAGCTCGTCGGCTTCCATCTCGGCTGGCTCGGCGCACTGGGTCGCGGCCGGGCGCTCGGCGTTGGCGAGGTGAAGTTCACCGATCAGGTGCTGCCGACCGTCAAGCAGGTCGTCTACGGCATCGACATCAAGCGCGTGCGTCAGGGCAAGCTCGTGCTCGGGATCGCCGACGGGTGGCTCGAGGCCGATGGCCGGCGCATCTACGAGGCGAACGACCTGCGCGTGGCGCTCTTCCGGGCCTGAGACCGGTTCGGCCCGCTCGGTTCGGAGGGTTTTTCGCGCCGAACCGGCTGCCGGTTCGGCGCCGAGCGCGCGAAGCGCGGTTGAGATTGGCCGCGCATCATCCTAACTGACCCCCGAGGAAACGCCGCACCAGCCGCGGCGTCAGCAGCACGAGCCATCATGCGGCGTGTCGTCATCAGCGGGATGGGCATCGTCTCGTCCATCGGCAACAATACCGGGGAGGTCCTGGACTCCCTGCGCGAGGCCCGTTCCGGGATCGCCCGCTCCGAGGCGCAGGCCGCGCACGGCTTCCGCAGCCAGGTGGCGGGTGCCCCGACGATCGATCCCGAGGGCGTCGTCGATCGCCGCGCCATGCGCTTCCACGGCGGCGGCACCGCCTGGAACCACATCGCCATGGATCAGGCGATACGCGATGCCGGTCTCGAGGAGCGGGAGATTTCCGACGACCGCACCGGCATCATCATGGGCTCGGGCGGTCCCTCGACCCGGACCATTGTCGAATCCGCCGCCATCGCCCGCGAGAAGGGGCCGAAGCGCGTCGGCCCGTTCGCGGTGCCCAAAGCGATGTCCTCGACCGCGTCGGCCACGCTGGCGACATGGTTCAAGATCCGCGGCGTGAACTATTCGATCTCCTCGGCCTGCGCGACCTCGAATCATTGCATCGGCAACGCCGCCGAGATCATTCGCGGCGGCCGGCAGGACATCATCTTCGCGGGCGGCTGCGAGGAGCTGGACTGGACGCTCTCCGTCCTGTTCGACGCCATGGGCGCGATGTCCTCGCGCTACAACGAGACCCCTTCCCGCGCCTCGCGCGCCTATGACGTAAATCGCGACGGCTTCGTCATCGCCGGCGGCGCCGGCGTGCTGGTGCTGGAGGAATACGAGCACGCCAAGGCCCGCGGTGCGCGGATCTACGGCGAGGTCGCGGGCTACGGCGCTACCTCCGACGGGCACGACATGGTGGCCCCCTCCGGCGAGGGTGCGGTGCGGTGCATGCGCCAGGCCATGGAAGACCTGAAGGGCGTCAAGATCGACTACATCAACCCGCACGCCACCTCGACGCCGGTCGGCGACGACAAGGAGATCGAGGCGATCCGTACGGTGTTCGGCGCCGGCGATGCGTGCCCGCCGATCTCGGCCACCAAGTCGCTGACCGGGCATTCGCTCGGTGCGACCGGCGTGCAGGAGGCGATCTACGCGTTGCTGATGATGAACAACAGTTTCATCTGCGAGAGCGCGCATATCGAGGAACTCGACCCGGCCTTCGCCGACATGCCGATCCTGCGTCAGCGCCGGGACGGGGCGCAACTCGGCCACGTGATGTCGAACTCGTTCGGCTTCGGCGGCACCAACGCGACGCTCGTGCTCAAGCACCCCGACGCATAAGGGACGGAACCGCTGCGCGGCGCCTTGCCGTGCAGCATAGATTTTCTCGCATCTGCGAGAAGACGGACCAAGCATAAGCCTAGCTATAGGCTGATGAATTGGGGGAACCGACCAGTTGTCTTCGCGTTCCTGCTTCGATAGGCAGGTAACACCATGATCGTCCTCCTCGCTCTGTTCACCGTCTCCAGCTTGGCGATTGCGGCCGGCGTGGCGGTGCGCGCCAAGCAGACCTTGATCGAGGACGCGCAGACCGGGACCCGCGGCTACTTCTGAGCGCCGGCTGCCCGCCCCATCTGAGCCCCCGTCCAGCCCCGTCGCATCCGCGCCGGGGCTTTTTCATGCCGGCTTCCTCATGCCATTTCCCGTCGCCCAGGGTGCAAGGCGGCCCCGCGCGTGGACAGGCCCTCGCCCGCCGGGCTAAGCCGGGATGAGGGCGCTGCGGCGCCGGGCCGATACGCGTACGGATTTGAGAATGACGGGTTTGATGGCGGGCAAGCGCGGCCTCATCATGGGGGTCGCCAACGATCATTCGATCGCGTGGGGCATCGCCAAGACCCTGCACCGGCACGGCGCCGAACTCGCCTTCACCTATCAGGGCGAGGCGCTCGGGCGCCGCGTCACCCCGCTCGCGGCCTCGGTCGGCTCCGATATCGTGCTGCCCTGCGACGTCGAGGATCTCGCGACCGTCGATGCCGCCTTCGCCACCCTCGATGAGCGCTTCCCCGACGGGATCGACTTCATCGTCCATGCCATCGGCTTTTCCGACAAGGCGCAGCTCAAGGGCCGCTACGTCGACGTCACGACCCGCGCGAACTTTTCGCGGACCATGACGATCTCCTGCTTCTCCTTCACCGAGATCGCCCAACGCGCCGCCGCCCGGATGCCGCGGGGCGGCGCGCTGCTGACGCTGACCTATGCCGGTTCGACCCGGGTAATGCCGAACTACAACGTGATGGGCGTGGCCAAGGCCGCGCTCGAAGCGTCCGTCCGTTATCTCGCCAGCGACCTCGGCCCCGACGGCATCCGCGTCAACGCCCTGTCGGCCGGCCCGATGCGCACGCTGGCCGGCGCCGGCATCGCCGATGCGCGGCTGATGTACAATCACCAGAAGGCGCATGCGCCGCTTCGGCGCACGGTGACGCTGGACGATGTCGGCAACTCCGCGCTCTACCTGCTGTCGGACCTTTCGGGCGGCGTGACCGGCGAGATCCACTTCGTCGATTCGGGCTACAACATCATCTCGATGCCCCGCCCGGCGGTGCTTCAGGCCCAGGACGAGGCGGGCGTCGTCGGCGATCTGTGATCCCACCGGCAGCGTGTCGTCGCGTCGCTTGTGCGCGTCGGCGTCACGCCGCAGGGTGCGGCCCGCAATGACCCCTTCCCCCAGCCGGCCCGTGCCGCGATCCCTCCCCCTGACGCTTCTCCTGGCCGCGCTGCTGCTGGCGGCTGGCTCGGGCGCGGCGTGGGCGCAAAGCGTCACCCTCGATCTCGGTGCGGGCGGCACCACGGAACGGGCGCTGCAGCTCGTCGCGCTGATCACGGTCCTGGCGCTCGCGCCCTCCGTGCTGGTGATGGCGACCTCGTTCACCCGGATCGTCGTTGTGCTGTCGATCCTGCGCTCGGCGCTCGGTACGCAGACCGCGCCACCCAACACGGTGATGGTGAGTCTGGCCCTGTTCCTGACCGCCTTCGTGATGGCGCCGACGGCGCGGGAGGCCTACCGGACCGGCGTCGAGCCGCTGATGGCGGGCCAGATCAGCCAGTCCCAAGCGTTCGAGCGGGCCTCGGCGCCGTTCAAGACCTTCATGTTGCGCAACGTGCGCGAGAAGGACCTCAAGCTGTTCCTCGACATGGCGCGCCAGCCGGCCCCGGCGGGCCCTGAGGCGATCGGCCTGGAGATCGTCACTCCCGCCTTCATGATCTCCGAGCTGCGGCGCGCCTTCGAGATCGGCTTTCTCCTGTTCATCCCCTTCCTCATCATCGACCTCGTCGTCGCCTCGGTGCTGATGGCGATGGGCATGATGATGCTGCCGCCGGCCACGGTCGCGCTGCCGTTCAAGCTGATCTTCTTCGTTCTGGTCGACGGTTGGACGCTGGTGGCGGGCTCCCTGATTCAGAGCTACGGAAGCTGAGGCCCGTCACGATACGATTCGAGGTTGTGGCGGCCGCGTAACGAGGACGCCGACGCATGGATCTGACGACCACCACCACGCACTGGGCCCCGCGGATGCTGAGCATCCTGCGAATCGTCTCGGCGCTGATCTTCATGGCCCACGGGACGCAGAAGATCCTCGGCTTTCCAGCCAGCTCGATGAACCCGCCGCTGCTGTCGCTGCCGGGCATCGCCGGCCTGCTCGAACTCGTCGGCGGCGCACTGCTGGTGGTCGGGCTGTTCAGCCGGCCGGTGGCCTTCATCCTCTCCGGCCAGATGGCCTTCGCCTATTTCATCGCCCACGCCCCCAAGAGCTTCTTCCCGGCCCTGAACGGCGGTGACGCGGCGATCCTCTTCTGCTTCGTCTTCCTCTACATCGCCTTCGCCGGCCCCGGCCCGTGGAGCATCGACGCGCAGCGCGGCCGCGGTCGCGTCTGACCCTCAGCCCGGCGGCGGGGACGGCGCCTCGGCGCGGTTGCCCGTCGCGGCACTGCCGGGTTCCGGCACGGCGCTGTCGGGGTAGCGCTTGCGGTACTCCGAGAGGAAGGCGGCAAGCGTCTCAGCCTTGGTCGCCCGCAGGGCTGCATCGCGGAAGGCAGCGGAGCGGGGCGCATCCGGCCGCGTCAGCATTGCGAAGGTGCGGGCATCCGCGCTCTCGGCCATCGGCCCAGCGAACTTCGCCTTCAGCCGTTCGAGCCCGAGGGATTCGCCCGCCAGCCCGTAGGCGATGCCGGCGCGGATCACGTCGGCCCGTGCGGCGTCGTCAAGCGGCTTCCCGGAGCGCCATGCCGGCCCGAGGATCATCTCGTGCGCCTCGCCCGCCTCGCGCCAGCGCCGGGCCGCCCACAGGATATCCGCCCGCAGCCGCTCGGCATCGGCGCCGGTCTCGCCCTCGACGGTCTCCAGGGCGAGATCGGTGCGGGAGAGGTCCGACAGGGCGCGGGCGCGCAGCATCGCGCGAGCGCGGCGCACGTCCTCGGGCAGTTCGGGCAGATGGGTCGCGTCGAGCGTCTGGAGTGCCTGGAGCGGCTTGCCCTCCATCAGCCGGATCGTGGCGAGCCGCGCCGAGACCGAGGAGCGGGCCGTGCCCTCCAGCCGGTGATCGATCTGGTACTGCAGCAATTCGTCCGCGGACTCGAGCAGATCGAGGGCCACGAGGCGGTCGGCGAGGCGCCGCACGATTTCGTCGGCGCGCCGGCCAGCGGGCGCGAAATCCTTGAAGTCGAAATACAGCGCCAGCGCCTCGACGCCGCCGAGCCGCTCGCCGCGTGCGCCCAGGAACAGATCCTCGAACACAGCCAGGGCCCGCTCGTGCAAGGCGCGGGCGATCGGCGCCTCGGGGCTGAGCGCGTTGGCGCGGCGGGCGGTGGTGAAGATCTTGCGCCAGCGCCCGGCCTCTTCGTAAAGGGCGCCGAGAGCGCCCAGCGTCCCGATCTCGGTCGGGCCGCCGTGCCAGGTCAGAGCCAGAACCTCCAACTGATCGATCGCCTCGGGCAGGGCCGTCTTGCCGAGGGTGTGGCCGAGGGAGGCCGCACGCAGGGTGGCCTCCGCCGCCAGCGGCCAAGGCGCTTGGTTCCGCAGCGTCTCGTAGGCCGCCAGCGCCGCCGCGCCGCGGCCGGTCGCCTCGTCCATCTTCGCCCGCAGCAAGGTCAGCCGATCGCGGGTGTAATCGGTGGCGGCACGGGTGGCGGCAATCGATTCGCGCGTGACCGCTTCCCAATCGCCGGTCTCGACCGCGGCCTCGGCGGCGGCGGTGTGAAACAGCGACGCGATGGGTTCGGGGTAGCGCTCCAAGACCGATTCGCCGGCACGCAGCGCAACGGCTGCCTCGTTCCACCGGCCAACCAGGGCATCGGCGTAGCCGCGCCAGAGCCGGGCTTCCGGATTGGTGGCGAGCCGCTCGTCGGAGAGGAGTTTGCGCGCCTCTTCGGCCCGCCCGATCCGGGCAAGCAGGATGCCGCGCATCAGCGCCGTCTGCCGATCGCCGTCGATGACCACATCCTCGGCGGCGGCGGCGGTCAGCGCACCGAGCGCCTCCACGTCGAGATCGTTGGCCATCATCGCCCGGGCGAGACCGAGGCGGGCGCCGCCGCGGTCGCGGCGATGGGCCTCGACGGCGGCGGCGAGTCCCCTCCCGCAGCGTCGCGCGCACATCGCCGCGCTGCGCCCGCTCCCAGGCGTCGCGATCGACCGCGAGTTCCGTGACCGCGCCCACGGGCGGATCGGCGGGGCGGGAGATGCCCGACACGGAGAGCCCGCCGTCGCGGCCTTCCCGTGCGCCCTCTCTCGCGCCCTCACGGCCGATCGTCACGCCGTCGAGGTCCGGCCGCACGATGAGGTCGTCGGCGTTGGCGAGAACGGCGAGGCCGAGCCGGCTCGGAATCAGCTCGAACTCGACGAAGCGCTGCGCCTTGACCACGCCGGCAGGGCGGCTGCCGTCGGTGGTGACGACGGCGATGCGCTCGCCGTCGAGATCGAGCCAGCCGGCCGGGCCGGCCTGAGGCAACCGCACGGTGACGCCGAGCCGGCCCTGAGCCGTCGGGGCGCGCTGCGCGGTCAGGCTCTCTCGCTCGGGGCGAGACCCTCGCCGGTCGCCAGCTCCCATCCGGCGGGCTCCGTGACGGGCAGAAGATCGACGAGCCGTCCCGCGGGCGCGGTGAAGCGAAGGATGGTGAAGCCGCCGCTCCTCAGCGGCGGCGTGAGGGCGATGAGCCCGGTGGCACCGGGCGGCGGGACGGCGACCGCTTCGGTCGTGGCGAAGACGAGGGTGACGATCCCGCCGCGCTCGAACAACGCCGCCGGCACACGCTTGGCAAAGGGGAAGACGAGGCCCGAGCCCGCCTTGCGCGACAGCACGGGCGGCGCGGCGGCCCGCGGCGATGCGTCGGCGCTCGATGCAGCGGGACGCGCGGCTTCTTTCGGCGCCTCCTTCGCCGCCACTGCCGAGGCTCCGGCAGGCGAAGCGGGTGAGGTCGCGTTCTCGGGCGACTTCGGCTTGGTGACGAAATCGATCGCCACGACATCTTCGTCGCGCAAGGTGGAGAGTGTCACCCCCTCCGCCGGACTCGCGACGATCCGTGCCTCGCCGGATTCCGTCTCGACCGTGACACGGCCGAGATTCGGGTCGAGCCGGCCGCGGAGGGCGTGGTCGTCGAGGCGCCACGCCCCCGGCAGCGTCAGGCGCGTGCCGGTGCCGTCCGGGGCGAAGGCGGCCTCGGAGCCCACCGGCAGGCGCAGGGAGAGCCGGGTGCGGGCATCGGTGCGGGCGAGTTCGAGGGTGAGCGGACGCGGCACCGGGGCCGGGTTGCGCGCCTTCAGGCTGGCCTCGGCGGCGGCAGCCCGGCGGGCGAGGTCGGCGACAACCTCGGTGGGAAGCGGCGGCAGGAAGCCGTTCCAGCTCTCCGGCAGGAGATCGATGAAGACCTGCTCGCCGGCATCCTGCACGTTGACGCGGTAGGGCCGCTGCAGGGCGAGGCGCAGGGCCGAGCCGTCGGGGTCGCGCCGCACCACGGTGACGTAGTCCGGCATCCCCGCCGCGATCCGCTCGGGGCCGGACCCCACCGCCTCGCCGAAATTGAGCACGAGGATCGCGCCCGACAGCCGGGCTTTGACGGAGACCGGCTCGTCGAAGGTCAGGACGATGCGGCCGAAGCCCTCCGGCGGCTGGGCGCCCTTGGCCGAGACGAGTCGGGCCGCCTCCGCCGCCGAGGCCACGGCGCAGAGGCCGACGGCGAAGCCGGCGCGCAGGAGAGCCCTGCCCGGACGCCGCTTTGCCTGACCGGCCCGTCCCCCCATCGCCCGAAACGCCCGCCCTCACCGGCGGCCGGCCTTCGGAGGCCGGGCGCCGAACGCCACTCGTGCCGGCACTCTCGCCCAGCGCAGTGAACGGGCGCTTAAGGACGAACCGTCGTTACGAAGCCTTGCGCAGGACGAGGCCGGGGATTGCCTTGCCCTTCTCGCCGAACATCTCCTCCGCCTTGCGGCAGCTCTCATCGACGTTCTTCCGGTATGCTTCGGTGTAGCCCATGCTGCGCATGAGCAACTCGCCCTTCGAGATCGCGTCGAGATCGACGCCCATGGCGGAGACCACCGCCTTGAACCGCTCGTAATCGGGCTGCGCCTCCTTGCAGGATTCGCCGACGAAGCGGACGAGCCCGGCGAGCTTGGCGGCATTCGCCTCCTGGCGCTCCTGCGCGGTCTGCGGCGCCTTCGGGGCAGCGTCCGGAGCGGGGCTGGCGGCCTCAGGGCTGGTCTTGACGGTGTCGGACGCGGCCGGCGCCTCGGCCCCAGCGGCGAGCGGCCATGCGAACAGAATCGCGGTGGCGATCGCGAGATGCTTCATCGTGTTTCTCCCTGGGCGTCGTGCTTGATTATTATTTTGAACTTATTTTTCGTCGAACCAGCATAGCAAAGCCACGGGCTTTGTTCTGCCCGCTTCGCGAAGCTTTGTCGAAGCGCCGGCCGCGCAGCATGTCGCGGCCGGCGGTGATCGGCGTCAGACTCGCTTGGCCGCGCGTGCCGCCATCAGCGCGAAGGCGTAGATCAGGCCGACCTCCTCCAGGCGGTCGAACCGCCCGGCGGCACCGCCATGCCCGGCCTCCATGTTGATCTTCATGAGGACCGGGCCACCGCCGGTCATGGTGGCGCGCAGCCGCGCCACCCATTTGGCGGGCTCCCAATAGGTCACGCGCGGGTCGGTGAGGCCGCCGAGCGCGAAGATCGCCGGATAGGCCTTGGCGGCGACGTTGTCGTAGGGCGAGTAGGACAGGATCGTCTTGAAGGCCTCCTCGCTGTCGGCCGGGTTGCCCCATTCGGGCCATTCCGGCGGCGTCAGCGGCAGATCCGCGTCGAGCATGGTGTTGAGCACATCGACGAAGGGCACGTCGGCGACGATGCCGGCGAACAGCTCCGGCGCGAGGTTGGCGGCCGCCCCCATCAGCATGCCGCCCGCGCTGCCGCCATGGGCGACGATGCGCCCCTGCTTCGTGTAGCCCGCCTCGATCAGCGCCCGGCCGCAGGCGACGAAATCGGTGAAGGTGTTGGGCTTCTTCTCGCGCTTGCCCTCGAGATACCAGTTCCACCCCTTCTCGGTGCCGCCGCGGACATGGGCGATGGCGTAGACGAAGCCGCGATCGACGAGGCTGAGCAGGTTGGTGCGGAAACCCGCCGGCATCAGCGTGCCGTAGGAGCCGTAGCCGTAGAGCAGCAGCGGCGCCGAGCCGTCGAGGCTAAGCCCGCGGCGGTGCAGCAGCGAGATCGGCACGCTCTCGCCGTCGGGCGCGGTCGCGAACAGGCGACGGGTGACGTAGTCGGCAGGCTCGTGGCCGCTCGGCACGCTCTGGCGCTTGCGCAGGATGCGAGCGCGGGTGACGCAATCGTAGTCGTAGGTCTCGGCCGGCGTCGTCATCGACGAGTAGCTGAAGCGGATGCGCGCCGTCTCGAACTCGTAGCCCGGCAGCAGCCCGAGCGAATAGGCTTCCTCGGCGAAGGAGACGGTGTGCTCCTCGCCCTTCATGTCGCGCACGACGATGCGCGGCAGGGCGTTCTCCAGTTCGAGCCGCACGAGGTGGTTGCCGAGCACGTGCAGGTGCCGGATCATCACGCCGGGCCGATACGGCACCGCGTCCTGCCAGTTCTCCCGGGCCGTGGCATCGAGGGGGCATGTGACGATCTTGAAGTCCACCGCGCCGTCGGCATTCGTCAGGATGACGAGATACGAGCCCCAGTGCTCGACCGAGTAGATCAGCCGCTCCTCGCGGGGCGCGACGCAGGTCAGCGCGCCCTCGTCGTCGGCGCGGTCGAGCAGGTGGACTTCCGCCGTCTCGTGGTCGCTCGCGGTGACGGTGAGATAGGTGCCCGACTGGGTGCGGCCGATATTCACGAAGAAGCCCGGATCGGGCTCCTCGTAGACGGTCGTGTCCTGCGCCTGATCCGTGCCGAGGCGGTGGCGCATGACGCGGGCCGGACGGTGGTTCTCGTCCAGCGCCACGTAGAAGAAGGCGGTGCCGGCCGCGTTCCAGACCGCCTCGCCCGCGGTCGATTCGACCCGCTCCGGGCGGTCCTCGCCGGTGTCGAGATCGCGCACGCGGATGGTGTGGAGTTCCGAGCCCTTGGTGTCGACGCCCCAGGCGAGCAGGCGGTGATCATCGGAATGGGCAGCACCCGCGATCTCGAAGAAGGCGAGCCCTTCCCCCTCCCGGTCGCCATCGAGCAGGATCTGCTCGCCGATCTCGCCGTCCTCCGGCTCCTCGGCGATGCGGTGGACGGTGCGCGGACGGCGGCAGATCAGCGGATGCTGCCCGCCCTCGCGGTGGCGGGAGTAATAGGCAAAGGGTCCGTCGGGCTCGGGCACCGAGGCATCGTCCTCGCGGATGCGCCCGCGCATCTCGGCGACCAGGGTTTTGCGCAGGTCGGCGGAGCCGCTCAGCGCCGCCTCGGCATAGGCGTTCTCGGCCTCGAGATAGGCGCGGATGTCGGGGGCCAGCGCCGACGGGTCCTTCAGCACCGCGCGCCAGTTCTCGGCCTTCAGCCAGGCGAACGGGTCTTCGACGCGCCGTCCGAAGAGCTCGAAGACGTGCGGGCGCGTCTCGGCAACGGGCGCCTCGGGCGGCAGGGCGAAGGGGGGTGGCTCGAAGGTCATCGCCGGACTCCGGTGGGAACGCTTGGCTGGCAACGCTTGGATAAACGCGTCCGATACCAGGCGGTGTGCCGTGCGACGGCCGTGGCCGCAAGGCTGGCAAACGAGCCGCCCCTTCGTCGCACCCCGGCCGCGACGCGAGAGCGATGAGGGCGGGCCGCCGCCCCGGAAGCGATGTCGAGCATTCACGACAAATTGCGCACGTCCCAGATCGCGAGGAATCCGTTCAGTTGTGCATACCGACCCCGTCTTGCAGGTCTAATTTGGATGTTCTAGGTAGAACCCGTGACTGCGGGGGCGTCACGCCAAACCGAAATCAAGCGGCACCATTGCACAGGCCGATAGGTACCTGTCCGTTTCCGTCTTCGCACAGGATGATGGACCGGATCGATTGCGCGCGATGCACCGCCAAGGGACAACCACGAACATGAACGAAACCGAGACGCCGGTCGATTACGTCGCTCTCACGGCCGACATCGTCGCCGCCTATGTGAGCAACAATCCGGTGCCGGCCGCCGAACTTGCGGGTCTGATCGGCAACATCCACGGCGCCCTGATCCAGGTCGGAACGGGCCGGGCCGCCGCGCCGCAGCCGGTGGCCCAGGAGGCGCTTCAGCCGGCCGTGCCGATCAAGAAGTCGATCCAGCCGGACTATCTCGTCTGTCTGGAAGACGGGCGGACCTTCAAGTCGCTGAAGCGGCACCTGCGCGCCAAATACAACCTCTCCCCCGAGCAGTATCGCGCCAAGTGGGGCCTCTCGCCCGACTACCCGATGGTGGCGCCGAACTATGCCAAGGCCCGCTCCGACCTTGCCAAGGCGATCGGCCTCGGCCAGGTGCGCCCCGGCTACGACGCGGCCGCCTGAGGTTTCTCCCGGCCCGGCCCTCACGCGAAGCCCGCTGCGCCGCCCTGTTCAGGGCCGGCGCAGCGGCGGCTTATGCGGGCGGAGATTGACGAATCAGGTTATCAACAACAAAGTCGTGGAACGGCACAACTTCTGCTGCATTGCCCCCACATGAGCGACGACAGCCCCTCCGAACAACTTGCTAAGACTAATGAAGCGCTCGCAGAGTGGGCAGCCCGCTCTGCCTGCGACAGTGACCGTCTGATCGATCGCTTCGAGCAGATGGGATACGCGGTGCGCGGCAAGTCCGAGGACGAGATCGCCGAGATCCTCAAGAAGCCGCCGACGAAGCCGTCCCAGGCCTAAAACCGCCGGAAACCGGCAGCGTGACGGTGCAACCAGAGGCGGCATCAAAGTCTGTCAAGACTTGTATTAGGACGATTTTCCCCTTAGCCTCCCGTAGCGGTTCCGGTTCGGGTGGTACGATGTCAAAAGAACAAAACATGAACAAAACGGGCGGTCTCGGACGCGAGGCCGAACGCCTGCTGGCGGCGCTGGCGCCTGAAGGTGCCTACGCCTTCCCCGATCCGAGTGCGCCGGAAACGCTGATCGTGCGCAGCGGCGGACGCGGGGTGTCGTTGGGTGCCGGCCGTTTCCCGGTACGGGCCGGCGAAGCGCTGGTGGCGGCGGATCTCGCGTCGCGGGACGACGGGCGGCGCAACCGGCTGGTCATCGGGGCGGCCGGGCGTGCGCGTTTGCGGCGGGCGGAAATCGGCGGGCCGGACAGCTTCCGGATGCAGCATCTCGCGGTGGTCCGGGAAGGCACAGGCGGTGGGGAACGCGTGCGGGATACAGCGGAGAGCCCGCTGGCCTGGATGGCGCGGCGGCGCGGGCGCGACGGCGAGCAGATCGATGCGGCCGCCTTTGCGGCGGGGGGAGCGGCTACGCCACGACCTCGCCTCGGCGCAGATGATGCCGCAGCTCTCGACCGACTGGACCGCCCCGCGGGTCGATGGCGGCGGGCCGCGCGATCCGAGTTCGGGCTCCGACCGGGTCATCGCCGCGCGCCAGCGGGTGGATCTCGCGCTGGCGGCGGTGGGGTCGGATCTGTCGGGGCTTCTGATCGACCTGTGCGGCTTCCTCAAAGGCCTCGAGCGTATCGAGGCGGAGCGGCGCTGGCCGGCCCGTTCCGCCAAGGTGGTGGCCCGGATCGCTCTCGGACGACTCGCCGAGCATTACGGCCTCGCACGCGAAGCGACGGGGCCGGAGCGGGCCCGCACCCGCGCTTGGCGCCTCAAGACGGACCAGCCGCCAGCCTCGTCCTGAGACCCTTCCGCCCGCCGCAGTCAGATCTCGCGGCGGGTCAGTTCAGCGTCTGAAGGCGACCGGCATCCTTCCGGATGCGGTCCACCATCGCGCGCACGCCGTTCGAGCGCTTCGACGTGATGTGCGAGCCGAAATCGAGACGCTTGAGCAAGTCGAAGCCGTCGGCCTTGATCGCCTCGTCCGGCGTCTTCCCCTCATAGAGCGCCACCATCAGCGCCACGAAACCCTTCACGATATGGGAATCGCTGTCCCCTTCGAGCTTCAGCGCCGGGTGGCCCGCGTCTTTCTTCAGCGACACGTCGATCCACACCTGGCTCTCGCAGCCGGAGACGCGGTTGTCCTCGACCTTCGCCGCTTCGGGCATTTTCGGCATCAGCTTACCGAGTTCGATGACATACTCGTAGCGATCCATCGGATCGTCGAGGATCTCGAAGTTCTCGATGATGGTGTCGAGGTCGGGAAGCATGGCACTCGCGTTCAGGCGCGTCGGGGTATCGAACCCGATATAGCGATCGCAGGCCGAGGCCGCGAGGCACTCGCCTGCGCCGATTGTATCAGCTCTGTGAGGGCGCGATCGTCGGGGCCACGTCGGCGCGAACCTCGGGCAACTGCAGATGAAGCGGATCAGCCTCGGTCGCGGTGCCGCAGACCGCGATCTCGGCCTGCGCCGCGTAGGCCGCGATGAGACGGGGGCCGAGCTTCGGCACCCCCTCACGTCCCGCGGCCGCAGCCTCGCCGGCCCCGGAGATCACCGAGAGGCGCACCGGCGCGCCGGCCGCGGCATCGATGCGGATGGAGATGCCGCAGGTCACCGTCTCCGTCGTGGCATCAAGACATTCCGCGACGACCTCGGCCACGATCATGCCGAGCGCGTTGGCGGTGCGCGGCTCGACCAGGCTCGTCCCGTCCCCCTCGACCGTCACGCCGATCCGCCCGGCCCGGCGCAATTGCCCGAGCCCGGACGCGAGCCGGTGCAGATAGTCGCGCAGATCGATCGAGGCGATGTGCGGTGCCTCGTGCAGATGCTGCTGCACCAGGGCGATCGCCCGAACCCGCTGACCCAGGGCATCGAAGCTGCCGCGGCAGGCCTCCGGCGCGGCGCGGCCGTAGAGGCCGATCAGGCTCACCATCACCTGAAGGTTGTTGCGCACCCGGTGATAGATTTCTGCGAGCAACGTCTCCTTCTCGACCAGGGCGTGCTCGGCGTGCTCCTCGGCGTTCTTTCGGTCGGTGATGTCGAAGCACGAGCCGAGATAGCCGTGGAAGACGCCGTTCTCCTCGAGCGGACGGCCGGTATCGAGAAGCCAGCGATAGGCCCCATCGTGACGGCGCAGCCGAAACTCCACGGTGAAGGGAAGGCGCGACTCGACGGCCTTCTCGACGATTTCGGCGTGCCGTTTGAAATCGTCCGGGTGCACGCCGCCGCGCCAGCCGTCGGCGATCTCCTCGGCGAGCGGGCGGCCGGTGAACTGGAGCCAGCACTCGTTGTGATAGGTCGAACGCCCGCTCTCATCCGTACGCCACATCATCAGCGGTACGTGGTCGGCGAACCGGCGAAAGCCGTCGCCGAGGTCGAACGGGGTGTCCGCCCCATGATTCCACGAAAGTCCGCCCTGTGGCGTGTCAGCACCCATACCGCTCGTCTGTTCGCTTATCGCAGCCTGGAAACGACGTTCTCTTCGCGCCGGTCAACGTGCGCGGTGTTGGGCCGTTCCGGGCCTTCCACAAGTCGATGTGTCCTGTCGGCCGGAAAAGCCCCCGTTACAAGCCACGGTGAGACCAAGTTTCACGAAAGCTCCATCATCTCGCGGATGCGCGCGGCGAGCCGTTCGACCGGAAACGGCTTGGTGATCATCTGCATGTCCGGGTCGAGCGGCCCCCCACCGAACGTCGCATTCTCGGCGTACCCCGTCATGAACAGCACCCTCAGTTCGGGCCGCAGGGTGCGGGCGTGGTCTGCGAGCTGGCGCCCATTGAGGCCGGGCAAGCCGACATCGGTGACGAGAAGATCGATCCGGGCGGAGGATCGCACGATCTCCAGGCCGGACGGCCCGTCCGGTGCCTCGATCGCGCGGTAGCCGAGCTCGCGCAGCACTTCCACGACGAGGTCGCGCACCACCAACTCGTCCTCGACCACGAGGACCGTCTCGTTCCGCTCCGAGCGCACCGGCTCGGGTGGCAAGGCCGACGCGCGCTCGGACGACAGCGCACCACGGTAGCGGGGCAGGCAGATCGTCACCGTCGTCCCCCGGCCGGGCTCGGACACGATCCGGGCATGTCCCTCCGACTGACGGGCGAAACCGTAGATCATCGACAGGCCGAGACCGGTCCCCATGCCGAGGGGCTTGGTCGTGAAGAACGGCTCGAAGGCCCGGGCCGCGACTTCCGGCGGCATACCGTGGCCCGTATCGGTGACGCGGATGCAGACATAGGCACCTTCGCGGGCGCCCGAATGCAGGCTGAGATCGGCGGGCCCGAGATGGGCATTGCTGGTCTCGACCACGAGCCGGCCGCCCTCCGGCATGGCGTCGCGCGCGTTGATGGCGAGGTTGAGCACCGCGTTCTCGAGCTGGTGCGGATCGCAGAGAGTGGGCCAGAGGCCCTCCGTCGCGACGATATCGAGATGGACCTGCTCGGGGAGCGCGCGCCGCAGCATCTCCTCCATGCCGGCCAGCAGCGCATTCACATCGACAGGCTTCTGTTCGAGCGGCTGGCGCCGGGCGAAGGCGAGCAGGCGATGGGTCAGCGACGCGGCCCGGTGCGCCGAGGTGAGGGCCGCCCCGGCATAGCGCTCCAGGGTGTCGATCCGGCCCTGGGCGATGCGGGTCTGCATCAGGTCGAGCGAACCGATGATGCCCGTCAGGAGGTTGTTGAAGTCGTGGGCGATGCCGCCGGTCAACTGGCCGACCGCCTCCATCTTCTGCGCCTGCCGCAATTGCTCCTCGGCGAGGCGCTGGTCGGTGATGTCGCGGCCGACGATGTGGAAGCAGCCGCTCTCGGGCACCGCGGTCCACATGACCGTGCGGCGGCGTCCGTCCTTGCTGAGGATGCGATCGACGAAATCGGTGATCTGGTCGCTCCCGGCGAGCCGTGCCAGCACGGCACCGGTACCGGCATGGTCCTCGGGATCGATGAAATCGAGGAAGGGGCGTTCGAGCAGCTCCTGCTCGCTCCAGCCGAGCAGGCGCCCCCAGGCCGGATTGACGCTGCGGAGATGGCCGTCGAGGCCGGCCGTCCCCATCAGGTCGTTGGTGGTCTGCCAGAGGCGGTCGCGCTCGCGCGTGCGCTCGCCGACCTCACGCTCCAGCATCGCCTCGATGCGCTTGGCATCCGAGATGTCGGTGACGAACAGGTAGGCCCCGTCGGTCGAGCCGTCCGGCATCGGTCGCGGCAGGTAGCGGATGTCGGCGATGCGCGGGCTGCTGTCCCGGCGCGGCCAGGCCCGCTCGGCGCGCACGTCGCGGCCGGCGCGGGCGCTCTCGAAGCGTGGCCGCGCCTCGGCGAAATCCGCCGGCCCGATCAGCGCGGCGAGCGTCTGCCCCACCGACTCCGCCGGGGCGACGCCGAACCAGTCGGCGCTGGCGGCATTGGCGAAGCGGCACACGCCGTCCGCATCGAACAGGGCGATCAGGACCGGCAGCGAATCGGCGATCAGGCGCAGTTCGCGGGCGTTGGCGCGCTCGGCCTGCTCCGCGCGGGCGCGCTCGGCGGCATGGCCGACGCGCTGGGCGACATCCTCGACCAGCCCGATCTCCTCGGCACGCCAGACCCGCGGCTTCGGCTCGTGCAGGTAGAGGATCGCCCGCAACCGCCCCTCGCGGATCAGCGGGACGACGACGAGTGACCGGCAGCCGATGGAATCCCACGTCGCCGCGTAATCGTGCCCGGCCCGCGGGTCGGCGTAGCAATCCTCCACCACGAGGGTGAGCCCGGCCCGTAGTTCCGCGATCACCGCCGGACCGAACCCGTCGAGGATGCGCGACGCGCCCGCGAGGCTGGGCACCGACGGGTCGCGGGTCCAGTCGCGCTCGACCCGCACGATCTCGCCGGTCTCGTCGATCTCGCCGTAGCCGGCCCGCGCCACGCCGATATGGGCGCCGAGCGTCGCGGCCGCGGCCAGCGTCACCGCCTGCGGCTCGTCCGCCTCCCGCAGCCGGTCGTTCAGGCCGAGCAGGAAGGCTTGGCGTTCTTCGGCGAGCTTGCGGTCGTGGATATCGGTGCAGGTGCCGAACCAGCGCACGATCCGCCCCTCCGGATCGTGCACCGGCTGTGCCCGGCCGAGCACCCAGCGGTAGAGGCCGGAGCGGTGCCGCAGGCGGTACTCGATCTGGTAGTTTTCACCCGTGGCGAGGGCGTGCTGCCATGCCGCCCAGGCCCGCTCACGGTCATCGGGATGGAACATCCCGTTCCAGGCCTCGCCGTCGGTCGTGCCGGCGGGGACGCCGGTGAACGCGTACCAGCGCTCGTTATAGAAGTCGTGGTAGCCGTCGGGCCGCGTCGACCAGATCATCTGATCGACCGAATTGATGATGCCGCGGAAACGGTCCTGGCTGTCGCGGAGCGCCTGCTCGATGCGCTTGCGCTCGGTGATGTCGAAGCTGACGCCGGGGAAGTGGCGCGGCGTCCCATCCTCGCCGAGGGTGCAGCGACCCTGCGCGGCGACCCAGCGGATGCTGCCATCGCCCTGAACGAGGCGGTACTCCGCATCGAACTGCCCGCCCGTGCCGAAGACCGCCTCGATGCTCGCTTTCAGGCTTGGCAGATCGTCGGGGTGCACCCCGGAAAAGAATGCGGCGATGGGCGCCCCGGCCACCGCCATCTCCGGATCGACGCCGTAGAGCGCGGCAAAGCGCGGATCGGCGGTGACGCGATCGGCCGCGACGTCCCAATCCCAGATGCCGATGCTGCCTCCGGCCGAGAGCGCCATCTCCAGACGCTCGTCGCTGCGGCGGCGCGCCTGCTCGGCCAGCACCTCGGCGGTCGTCTCCGCCGTGACGCAGATCATGCCATTGATACGGCCCGCATCGTCGCGCACCGGCGAATAGGTGAAGCTCCACCAGCTCTGTTCGGGTACCCCGTAGCGGTCCATGAGGAGCGGCAGGTTGCGCTGGGCCACGCTTTCGCCGCGCAGAGTGGCATCGACCAGCGGGCCGATATCCTCCCACAGGTCGGCCCAGATCTCGCGAAAGCGCGCACCGAGGGCTCGGGGCAAGCGGTCGCCGAAGACCGGCCGGTAGGCATCGTTGAAGAAGGAAATCCCCTCAGGTCCCCAGGCGAGGAACATCGCGGCCGGGCAGGCCAGCATCGTCGCCAGCGTCGTGCGGAGGGAGACCGGCCAATCCTCCAGCGGACCGAGCGGTGTGTCCGACCAGGGATACGCCAGGATCTCCCGGCCCGTCTGCCCGCCCTCCTCAAGGAAGCGCAGGGACGCCGGCACGCCCTCGCCGTTGCGCATTCGGGTCATCGAACGACCTTCCGCCGGCCTTGGACGCGATCTGAACCGGGGGCGGGCACGGCGGCTGCGGACCGATGGGATAGGGAGGGCTCCCTCGCAGATATCTCCCTTGCGACAGGTTGTATCCGAGAAGGCTGGTGAGGGCTGTGCATCCGATCCTTGCGGCGGATCAATGCGGAACCCGCCGAAACACGCTTTGTGAGTCTTCGATCGGACACGGGCATCGGGCAGACGATTCCGACATGACGGACATGACACACAACAAATGTGGTATTCGCTGCGTCGCCGAAAACGGAACCTGCATCATCACCCACGAAACCTAGTCCTTTTTTGCATTGCAATAAGTTCGAACGATCGTAATCAGCCGTTCGGCTCATGAAATGTCGTCGAAGTGCTTGCCTCATGCGGCGAGACGTGCATTCTACCCCTCGTCCGTATCAGACCCGGCGAGAGAGCCCAGTTCGGCCCAACATGCCGTTCATGGCGTCGAGGAGCGACCGCCCCCGGAAGCTTCGAGGCACAATCCTGCAAGGGTTGGACGATCTGGAGGGTGGTGCTTCGGCACCGCTCCGAAGGACCTTCCAAACCGGCCGAGGCGCCGGGAGGTCCCCAGGAACCCATGACAGAGGGGGGCACGAAGTGCTGGCAGCGGGCATTTCGAATGCCCGGACGTCGTGGGGAGCCTGATGAACACGGACGATTTCGCCTACGATTTCGACGCGCCCGATTCGGACTGGAACTACGAGCCGTCGCGGGCCGATCTGTTCCGGCAGATCGACGCGCCACTCTATACCACCGATTCCAACGGCTGGCTGACCTACTACAACGAAGCCGCCGCACAGCTTTGGGGGTTCCGCCCCGTGATCGGCAAGGCGCGCTGGTGCGGGGCTTGGCGGCTGTTCGAGGCGGACGGCGCGCCGCTGCCGCACGACCTGTCGCCGATGGCGCTCACCCTCAAAGGCGCGCGCCCGGTGCGCGGCGTCCAGATCGGCCTCGAACGGCCGGACGGGAGCCGGATGGCGTTCCTGCCTTACCCGACGGCGTTGCGCGACGGGACGGGCGCCGTGGTGGGCGGATGCAACATCCTCCTCGCCGTCGAGCGCTCGAGCCTGCGCGTTCCGCTCCGCGGGGCGCTCCAGGGCCGGCCGACGCTTCGGGCCGCCCAACTTGCGAGCATGCACAGATGTTCGGCGTGAACTTGCCGCGTCTGCCTCGGCGATCCACCTCGTTGGAGCGAAGCGATCCGCAGGATGTCTCCCCGGATCGCCTTGCCGCCTGAGGAACGTGCCGCCTGAGAAACAGGAGGAAGCCATGTCGGTCGATACCAACTGGAGCCTCGACGCCGTCCAGAGCCTGCGCAGCATGGCCCGCGAGGGCATACCCCTCTCCGTCATCAGCCTGCGGCTCAAGCGGCCGGTCGATGCGGTCTGCGCCAAGCTCGCCGAACTCGGCATCACGCCCAAGCTCGAGCTCTGACCGGACGGGCGCCGGGGCATCGCGCCCGGGCGCCCACCCGCCGGACCTACCAGGTTCCGGTGTTCTCCATGGAGGCCCACGGCTCCTGCGGCGGCTTCGCTCCGCCCTTCTGCAGGATCTCGATGGAAATGCCGTCGGGCGAGCGCACGAAAGCCATGTACCCGTCGCGCGGCGGCCGGTTGATGGTCACGCCCGCATCCTTCAGCCGCTGGCAGAAGGCGTAGATGTCATCGACCTGATAGGCGAGGTGCCCGAAGTTGCGCCCGCCGGAATAGGTCTCCGGATCCCAACTGTAGGTCAACTCGATCAGCGGCGACTTCGTCGCCTCGGCCCGCTCGACATCCCCCGGAGCGGCGAGGAAGACGAGGGTGAAGCGGCCCTTCTCGTTCTCGACGCGCCGGACCTCCTTGAGCCCGAAGGCATCGACGTAGAAGGCGAGCGCGCGGTCGAGGTCCGCCACGCGAACCATCGTGTGCAGAAATTCCATAGGTAATTTATCCTCTTGTGATCGCAGCCGTTTCCGAGATGGCTGATACGAGAATGACACACTCGCCGCAGCAGATGGACGGTCTTGGGCGGTTGATTGGTAGCCTCTTGTAACTTGATCCCACCTTCGCCGGGTATGCTCTTCGGCGCGGTGGCGGGTGAGAGACCGTTAGCCTCTGGGGCCACCAAGCCCGCAAGTGAGCCAGGGTCCTCGCCCGCCGTTCCATCGAACCCGAACAGTCGCTTGGGCCGCTCAACGCGAAGCCCGCTTGCGCAAGGATGGGATCAGATGGACGCTCCTGTTGTCGGGATCGATGTCGCCCGAGACCGCCTCGATATTCACGTTCATCCCTCTGGAGCGAACTTCGCCGTTGACCGTACGACAGAGGGTGTGGAGCAGCTGTGCGAACGCCTCCGGCCCCTGAAGCCGAAGCTCGTCGTCCTGGAGGCAACCGGCGGTTTGGAAGCCATGGTGGCACGTGCTCTCACCACCTGGAGGCTACCAGCCGTGATCGTGAACCCAGCACAGGTCCGTGCTTTCGCTCACGCCTTGGGCCAACGCGCCAAGACCGACCGCATCGACGCCACCGTGATCGCCCGGTTCGCGGCGGCCACCAACCCACCCGTTCGCGCTCGGGCCGATGCCGAGACTCAGGCCTTGGCTGATCTCGTCACAAGACGCCGTCAGATCGTAGGACTGATCGCGTCCGAGCGGCAGCGAGCGAGCCAAGCTCCACCGTGCATTCGAGACAGCGTCCGGCGCGTCATAGAGGCGTTGGAGCAGGAGCAGAGTGTGATCGACCGCTCGATCGATGCAGAGGTAGACCGGTCGCTTGAATGGCGCAGGAAGGAGACCCTCCTGACCTCCGTTCCTGGTGTTGGACCGACGATCGCACGAACCCTGATCGCGGAGCTGCCTGAGCTTGGAAGCCTCAACCGGAAGCAAGTCGCCGCGCTGGTCGGCTTGGCCCCTTGGACGCGGCAATCCGGTCAGTGGCGAGGGAGGAGCTTCATTGCAGGCGGCCGCGCACCTGTTCGCACGGCGCTGTTCATGGGGGCCATGGTGGCCAGCCGTCACAATGCCGCGCTGAAAACCTTCCGGGACCGGCTCATCGCAGCCGGTAAGCCCAAGCTCGTTGCCCTGATTGCCACCGCTCGGAAGCTGATCACCATCCTCAACGCCATCCTGAGAGACGGAACGCCATGGCAACCCGCTTGACCAGCAAGACAGTCGCTCACGTAGCGTCCGGTGATTCGGGGGGTAGGTGCCGTCAACTCACGCAACACGCACCGATCACCACCGGCAGACGCATCGAAATCGCCACTCGGGCCAGTGCGCGCTGGTGTGGCACAACTTTGTGATCAGCTAAGCATCTGGCTCTACAACATTTTTCTCAGCGTAAATGAGCGACCGTCGTTTTTGGGCAGAATGAGCAGTGTCGTTATCAGAGCGTCTCTCAACCACAATGACCCTGAGCAGAACGGCTGAGCTCATTCGACTGGGGACTTTGGGCTCTGCGCTGCCGAATCCGAACGAGCGGACCTGGGTGCGGCTTGTGTGAAGGCATGAAAAGACCCTTGCGGACATTCGAGGCGCTGATGTCGAAGGTCCGGATGGGGTGGGAAGCAGTCATTCGCCTGACGCGGTGAGCGGCCGGACATGACCCTTCTCGGACCATGTTCTCGCGAGCCTCGCTGAACACGATCCTGCCTGACAAGCTCAGTCACTTGGAGGCAGCTATAAAGCCTCCTAAGGTCTGGCTGGGCAGCCGCGTCGCGCCCAGGCGAGTCGGCGAGTATGTCCGTGTCAGGAGCCCACGACAGCACCCTCGTCACCCTCTCGGTCCTCATCGCGACGGTCGCGTCCTACACCGCTCTTGATCTCGCAGGCCGCATCCGTGCAGCAACGGGCTGGGCGGCGCATGCATGGCTCGCGACTGCAGCCCTCGCCATGGGTGGTGGCATCTGGGCCATGCACTTCGTCGCCATGCTCGCCTTCAGCATGCCGGGCATGGAGGCGCACTACGACGTCAGCCTCACGCTCCTCTCGCTGATCGTGCCTGTCGCGGTCACCGGGATCGGCTTTGCCGTCGTGAACCGGCCTAGGAGGAGCCGCTTCGCTCTCGCTGCAAGCGGCCTTCTCATGGGTATCGGCATTGCGGCCATGCACTACACCGGCATGGCCGCAATGCATGTGCCCGCCTCCCTGCGCTACGACGCGCTGTGGGTGGCCGTCTCGATCCTGATCGCCGTCGGAGCCTCGACCATCGCGCTCTGGCTAGCCTTCAAGAACACGGGGCTGGTGCAAAAGCTCGTGGCCGCAGGTGTGATGGGCATTGCGGTCTCGGGCATGCACTACACGGCCATGTATGCTGCCTCCTTCACCGCTCACGAGGTGACTGACGGCGGGCATGGCAATGCCAGCATTGGCCAGACGAACCTCGCCCTTGCCGTCGCCGCCGCCACGTTCCTGATCCTGTTCCTCTCGCTAATCGCGGCCATGTTCGATCGCCGCTTTGCTGTGCTCGCTGAACGAGAGGCCGTAGCCTTGCGCCGGAGTGAGGAGCAGTTCCGGGCGCTCTACCGCAAGACGCCGCTGCCTCTGCACGCCCTCGATGCCGAGGGCCGTATCGAGGAGGTCAGCGACGCTTGGCTCGACCTTCTCGGCTACCCGCGCGAGAGCGTTGTGGGTCGCCCCTTGATCAACTTCATGAATGAGGAATCAGCGCGCCGCCGCGTTCAGGAGGATTGGCCCAAGCTCCTGGCGAGCGGCGTGCTTCGCGACGCCGAGTACCGCTTCGTGACCCAACGCGGCGAGCCCCTTGACGTTCTCCTATCCTCGCAAGTCGAGCGCGACGCGCAGGGCGGGTTCCTGCGCGCGCTTGGCGGCATCGTCGATGTGACCGCCAGACGACGTGCGGAGGAGGCGCTGCGGCAGGCCCAGAAGATGGAGGCTGTTGGACGCCTCACCGGCGGCATCGCGCACGACTTCAACAACCTGCTTGCCGTGGTGATTGGCAATCTCGATCTCCTGCGCAAGCGCCTGCCCGACGACCCCAGGCTCACGCGCCTTGTCGAGCACGCGATCCAAGGGGCTGAGCGTGGAGCCTCGTTGACGCAGCGCATGCTGTCCTTTGCACGGCGGCAGAGTCTGAGGCCCGAGCCAGTCTGTCCCCCTGATCTTGTGCGAGGCATGGAGGACCTGCTTCGCCGTTCCATCGGCCCGCGGGTGCAGATCGAGACGCACTTCCCTCTGGGATTGCCCGACGCCTATGCGGACGCCAACCAGCTTGAGCTGGCGCTGTTGAACCTCGTCGTGAACGCGAGGGACGCCATGCCCAATGGCGGCACCATCACGATTGGCGCGCGCGAGCAGACGGTTGGAGCAGATCAGGTACGCGGTCTCTCGCCAGGCAAGTACGTCTGCCTCTGGGTATCGGACACGGGCACGGGCATGAACGAGGCCACCCTGCGGCAAGCGATGGAGCC
Source organism: Methylorubrum extorquens (assembly GCA_900234795.1). Classification (NCBI taxonomy): domain Bacteria; kingdom Pseudomonadati; phylum Pseudomonadota; class Alphaproteobacteria; order Hyphomicrobiales; family Methylobacteriaceae; genus Methylorubrum; species Methylorubrum extorquens. The sequence goes on along the minus strand of LT962688.1, from coordinate 5,548,729 downwards.
GTTCTTCACGACGAAGGGCGTGGGTAAGGGAACGGGCCTCGGGCTGTCCATGGTGCATGGCCTTGCCGAGCAGTCTGGTGGAGCCCTGTTCCTCAAGAGCCGCCTTGGCGCGGGCACGACCGCTGAGGTTTGGCTTCCAGTTGCCGAGGCCAGAGAGGAAACCGACGAGGTCGCGAATGACGCAGACCAGAAGGTTGGCGCAGCGACGCGCTCGCTGACAGTGCTGGCGATCGATGATGACGCCCTTGTCCTGGCGAACACAGCCGCGATGCTGGACGACCTCGGGCATGTGGTACTCGAAGCCTCGTCCGGAGAGGAGGCGCTGACCCTCTTGCGAAGGGGTCGCAAGGTCGATCTCGTAATCACAGATTACGCCATGCCGGGCATGACGGGCCAGCACCTCGCGGAGGCGATCAGGGCTGAGTGGCCGCGCATCCCGATCCTCCTTGCGACGGGCTATGCGGAGGTGGTGCAGGACAGCCACCTTGCGCTGCCTCGGCTGAACAAGCCCTACCAACAAGCCGATCTCGCTAACGCGGTCGCGGACTGCCTCAAGCACGAGGACGGAGCAGATCGGGTTGTCGCGTTCCGGCCCGTGCGGGGCGGGTGAACTTAACTACTTTTGGTTGAGTTAGTGCGCTGGTCGGCTATCAAGAGCGCGACCGTTTCTGGGTGCACGGCCAGAGTTCACTTGCCGGTGCGAAGCCCGCCCAAGCCGGACTTCTGCAAAGGGTGGGGAGCGGAAATAGGCGTCGCGTCTAGAAGCGGACGTTCGGCTTTCGACCCAACTACGCCGTAGGAGAGGCTCTACGTCGTCTCCATGAGCAGCCGTTCGATCATTTTTGAAAATGGGGGACGGCGCCATCAGCGGGCCTTCGCCTGCAAGCGGTGGATGGTCCGCTTTAGGTGCAGGTGCGGGCAACGATGCAGGCGGCAACAAGGCCTTAGTGGAACTCAACCACCCAGATGACACGACTTCTGAGCCGAACCAGGATGTCCGCAGCCCCTCCGAGAAGACATCGAACCAGAAGCGGACAAATATCACGGGCTGAAGCCGAATAGACCAGCAGATCTCCATCTCAAATGCCGCACGCTTGGTGTCGTTTAAGGGCTTTCCCGCGATGACGTAAGGGTTCTCCCCGATAGGCGGGAAGGCAGCCCTGACTTAGCCTAGCTGGAGTTCATTTTGGAGGTCATCGTTATGAGGCTCTCAAAAACGCTGATGCTGGCTATATTGGCGCTCGGCGCCTGGGTAGCGGCAAGCTCCCTCGACCAGGGAAGGATTGGGGTCGGCACGGCCCAGGCGGCCGGCGGCTGCGGCGTCGGCTTCCACCGCGGTCCGTACGGCGGTTGCCGGCCGAACGTCTACGGCGCTCCCGGCTACTACCGCGGCGGCGCTGTCTACGGGTATCGTGGCGGCTATTACGGACGACGCGTGTATGGCGGCCGTGGTGTCTACGGACGTCGGGTCGGGGTTTATCGCGGCTACCGCGGAGGCGGTCGGGGCTTCCACGGGGGTGGTCGCTTCCGCAGATAGGCTGGCCTGGAGGTCAGGGAGGGCCCGCACCGGTGGGCACCGTCGCCGTGATCCGGAAGCCGCCGTCCCGGGGCGTGACTACCAAAGATCCGCCGAGGGCGTCGATGCGGTCCCGCATGCCCCGGATGCCCGCACCTTCGACGACGGGCGGCGCGAGCGTATCGCCTGGCCTGCCGTCGGCTCCGTCCTCGACCACGAGCTCCATGTGTCCCGGGGCACACGGCTGCAGTGCAACGCGGGCTGCCTTCGTGGCGGAATGGCGCTGGACGTTGGTGAGCGCCTCCTGCGCCACCCGGTAGAGCGCGATCTCGATTTCAGGAAGCCAGCGCCGCGCGGCCAGCTCTTCCGCGACCGTGATGGCTACGCGCACGCCGGTGCGTTTCTCGAAGCCCTCGGCCAGCGTTGGCAACGCGACACCCAGTCCGGCCTCGTCGAGGAGGGCCGGATGAAGGACGTAGGCCAAGGTGCGCAGTTCGCTCACGCTCGCATCGACCAGCGACCGCGCGTGCGACAGGGCGGTGCTGACCTGCGGGGACGGATCGATCAAACCGCGCTCGACGGCTCCAAGTTCGAATCCCGCAGCGATCAGGTTCTGCCCGGTCGTGTCGTGAAGCTCGCGCGCGATGCGACGGCGCTCGGCATCCTCGCGGCGCAGGACGTCCTCGGTGAAGCGGCGCAGCCCGCCCTCCATCTCGCCGTCCCCTCACTCCGGCCAGCTCGGTGGCAGCACCGAAGATGTAACCTCCGCGACCGCCAGCATCGGTCAGGGGGACTAGGACGGTGCTCCAGGTGAACTCGTCGCCCCCGAGACGGACCCGGCGTTCCGTGCGACGCGTCTGGCCGGAGGCGAGCACGGACCGGTAATCCGCCTCGATCAGGTCCACGTCCTCCGACGCGAAGAACTCACGCGTGGTCCGCCCGACCAAGCGCGCGGACATGCGGCCGAGCTCGCCGGAACGGGTGAACGTGAGCGCTTCCAGGATGAACCTGCCGTCGGGCTTCGCCGCGATGATGAACTGGACGTCGGAGGATCCGGCCACGAGCCCGCGCAGGCCGATCTGCTGCCGCAGGTTTCGGACCCGCCGGCGTCCGATGGCCGGGACGGCAAGGGCGGCGACCGCCAGCAGCACGGCCTCGACCCCCGCGACGAGGTAGACCTGCTCGCGCCAGGAACGCAGGGCACTGGCACTCGACCGGCACACTTCGACCGTAAGGTCGCCGACCTTCAGCCTTTCCGCCGCCGCGAAGGCCTCCATAGGCGCGTTCTTTTCTGCCGGCCCACACGGTGCCCCGGCCGCCGGGCTCGACCCCCTCGCGGTGTCCGCCACCGTCCTCCGCCACCCACTCGACCAGCGAGCGCCCGTCGGCGTTCGTCAGGCTGATCCGGTCAGCCTTGCCCGCGCCCACGCCCTGAAACATCACCCGGACCTGGTCGGCATTGATGACCGCGCCGACGATGCTGTCCGTCGTCAGATGATTTGAGACGCTTTGAGGTGCTCAGGAACGGAGGCTCTGGTCCACCTGGGTTGAGCGACTGTCTTGCTGGTCAAGCGGGTTGCCATGGCGTTCCGTCTCTCAGGATGGCGTTGAGGATGGTGATCAGCTTCCGAGCGGTGGCAATCAGGGCAACGAGCTTGGGCTTACCGGCTGCGATGAGCCGGTCGCGGAAGGTTTTCAGCGCGGCATTGTGACGGCTGGCCACCATGGCCCCCATGAACAGCGCCGTGCGAACAGGTGCGCGGCCGCCTGCAATGAAGCTCCTCCCTCGCCACTGACCGGATTGCCGCGTCCAAGGGGCCAAGCCGACCAGCGCGGCGACTTGCTTCCGGTTGAGGCTTCCAAGCTCAGGCAGCTCCGCGATCAGGGTTCGTGCGATCGTCGGTCCAACACCAGGAACGGAGGTCAGGAGGGTCTCCTTCCTGCGCCATTCAAGCGACCGGTCTACCTCTGCATCGATCGAGCGGTCGATCACACTCTGCTCCTGCTCCAACGCCTCTATGACGCGCCGGACGCTGTCTCGAATGCACGGTGGAGCTTGGCTCGCTCGCTGCCGCTCGGACGCGATCAGTCCTACGATCTGACGGCGTCTTGTGACGAGATCAGCCAAGGCCTGAGTCTCGGCATCGGCCCGAGCGCGAACGGGTGGGTTGGTGGCCGCCGCGAACCGGGCGATCACGGTGGCGTCGATGCGGTCGGTCTTGGCGCGTTGGCCCAAGGCGTGAGCGAAAGCACGGACCTGTGCTGGGTTCACGATCACGGCTGGTAGCCTCCAGGTGGTGAGAGCACGTGCCACCATGGCTTCCAAACCGCCGGTTGCCTCCAGGACGACGAGCTTCGGCTTCAGGGGCCGGAGGCGTTCGCACAGCTGCTCCACACCCTCGGTCGTACGATCAACGGCGAAGTTCGCTCCAGAGGGATGAACATGAATATCGAGGCGGTCACGGGCCACATCGATCCCAACAACAGGAGCGTCCATCTGATCCCATCCTTGCGCAAGCGGGCTTCGCGTTGAGCGGCCCAAGCGACTGTTCGGGTTCGATGGAACGGCGGGCGAGGACCCTGGCTCACTTGCGGGCTTGGTGGCCCCAGAGGCTAACGGTCTCTCACCCGCCACCGCGCCGAAGAGCATACCCGGCGAAGGTGGGATCAAGTTACAAGAGGTTAGGCAGCCTGCGCGTGATGGCGCAAGCGGCGATCCATGAGGGGTCTGGCGCTTGATCCGCGCCCGTTCACGTAAGATCGTCTCGCCGCGGCCGAAGTAGACGTCGGCAGGGGTGAGATTGCCCAGGCTCTCGTGAGCCCGAGCGTGGTTGTAGTGCTCGACAAAGGCGGCAACCCGCGCCTCCAATTCGCCGGGCAGGTAGGCGTGTTCGAGCAGGATGCGGTTCTTGAGCGTCTGGTGCCAGCGCTCGATCTTGCCCTGCGTCTGCGGATGGCGCGGCGCACCGCGCGGATATGGGTCATACCCCGACTGCCGAGCCAGTCGGCCAGATCACCCGCGACGTAGCTCGATCCGTTGTCGGTGAGTAGCCGTGGCCGATGCGCCACCTGCACGTGGTCGAGCCCGGCCGCCGCCAGCGCAAGGTCGAGCGTGGCGGTGACGTCGCCGACCTGCATCGTCGTGCACAGCTTCCACGCCACGATGTAGCGCGAGAAGTCGTCGAGCACGGTCGAGAGGTAGTACCAACCCCATCCCACGACCTTCAGGTAGGTGAAGTCCGTCTGCCAGAGCTGGTTGGGCGCGGTCGTCTTGTCGTGGAACTCATCGGCGGCTTTGACGACGATGTAAGCCGGGCTGGTGATCAGGTCCTGGGCTTTGAGCAAGCGGTAGACGGTTGCCTCCGAGACGAAGTAGCGCCGCTCGTCGGTGAAGCGCACCGCCAACTCGCGCGGGCTGAGCTCCGGCTGCTCCAGCGCGAGGGCGACGATTTGCTCGCGGATCTCTGCGGGCAGACGATTCCAGACCCGGCTGGGCCGCGAGGGACGATCCGCCAATGCCTCGGGGCCGCCGCACTGGAAAGCGTCATACCAGCGGTAGAAAGTGGCGCGCGGGATGGCGAGCTTCTCCAGGGTAGCGCGCACCGGCAGGTGGGACTGCTCGACCAGCTGGATGATCTCCAGCTTCTCAGAGGCCGGGTACCTCATGCCTCGTCGCCCCCAGCCGCGGTCATGCTTTCTCTTTTTCAGCAGGCGGTTCTCCAGGACGAGGTCGGCCACGAGTTCCTTCAGCGCACCCGTCTCGCGGCGCAGATCTTGGACCTCATCAGCGGTCGCGGCACGGGCCGTGTCGCCGGCCAGCCGCTTCTTGCCGGCCTCCAGAAACTCCTTGGACCAGCCGTAGTACATCGAACTGGCGATGCCCTCACGCCGGCACAGCTCGGCGATGCTGTCTTCACCGCGCAGGCCTTCCAGCACGATGCGGATCTTCTCCTCGGCCGAGAACTGTCGGCGTGTCGCGCGACGGATGTCCTTGATCACGGCTTCTGCCGGCTTCCGTGCCGGCCCGGACGTCTGCTTCATCTTCGCTCCTGGAAGGCTACGATGAACCAGCCATCCTCCGTTCGTGAAGACCCTCAGTATGTCTCAGGAGTGCTGACGGCGGACAGTTAGCTATCCGTACCGCTCCGTGCGCTGTGACAGCACCTTGATCGTCGGTGCAGCTTCACGTCACGGGGACCGCTTGAGCAGCTTTGTCGCCTACCTGCGCGTCTCGACCCAGCGACAGGGCCGGTCCGGGCTTGGCCTGGAGGCGCAGCGCAAGGCCGTGGCCGACTTCCTCGCCGGTGGCTCCTGGCGGCATGTCGCCGAGCTAGTGGAGGTCGAGAGCGGGGCGCGTGATGCGCGCCCCCGCCTCGCCGAAGCCCTGGCCCTTTGCAGGCTGCATGGGGCCACCCTGGTCATTGCCAAGCTGGATCGGCTGTCGCGCGACGCCGCCTTCCTGCTGAACTTGCAGAAGGCCGGCGTGCGGTTCGTCGCTGCCGACATGCCGGAGGCCAACGAGCTGGTGGAGCTGGTGGTCGGGATCATGGCCGTGGTGGCGCAAGCCGAGCGCAAGATGATCTCAGCCCGGACGAAGGCCGCGCTGGCCGCTGCAAAGGCCTGGGGTGTGCGCCTGGGCAATCCGGCGAACCTGCGCAATCAGCAGGTTGGCGCCGAGCGGGCAGCACCCTATGAGAGGCCGAGCACCCGTGAGACGGAGGCCAATGGGACGGGAGAGGCGCCGAAGGACGGTATCGGCGCCCCCTCTGTCCAAATCACTTCTTCCCGGTCATCCTGTCAGACTTGCCGGAAGGCTTGCCGGTGCGCGGCATCTGATCGACACGGCCTGTCAGCCGGCCGAACACCTTCCTGACCGCATCCGTGACCTCATGTGTCATCTCGGACATCGACTTCATGGTGACATCCTCCGAGTTAGTCGGCGCGCAAGGGCGCTTGAGGGCATAACGCCCAAGCACTCGTTTCGTTCGAGACGTCATCGTTGGGCATTAGTCGTCTGCTGACGGCTGTTGGCGCCAGCAAGGTGTGCAAGCATATACGGCGCCAATGCAGCGCGGTCGCCCTAATGCTGACTGGAAGCCTCCCGATCTATTTTAGCTGCGAGAATGAAATCATTCTCGTGCAAGCCCTTTATCTTGTGGGTCTGTAGCGAAACGGTGGCATAGCCCCAGCCAAACGTGACATCGGGATGATGGCCCTCGCTCTCGGCGAGATCGGCGACGCGCTGCACGAATTCGAAGGCGTCGGCGAAGGTGTCGAACTCGAACCTGCGCTCGATGCGGTGTGCGTCGTCGAGCAAGTCCCATTCGGGCGTCTGCCGACGATGTTCCTGGGCCTCGTCGGGCGCGAGGGGCGGGATGCCGCCTTGGCACGGCGTGCAGGTCTTCGCGACCAGTTGTTCGGGTTGAGTGGACATGGAGCGAACCTCCGGGATGGTGCGAGTCTAGGGCGTGAACTCAATCAGCTTGGCCGGTCGAGCGGTAGCTTCCGACCCTTCTCAGACCTTCGGAAGATCCGCCTTTGGGAGATCTGATCGACCCCGAATGGCCGAAGGTGGCCGACAGCTGCCAGTCTGTTTTTCGCACTCAAACTGCAAAAGCGGACCTCCCTTGCAGCTAAGGTGGCTGTTGCAAGGTAACACCTTGCGGACCTTCCTCATAGCTCCGATGAGAGTGACACTTACGGAGATGGCCTCATTCGATCCTGTCCGTACCCCGATGCGCGACGGGAAGACGGCTTGCCGCGGATAATTTCCAGAGGCGGCGATCGTCGTGTTATAAGTGGGTCGTGGCCCCGAATATTTGCGGCAATGATCCGCAATTATTTGACGGAGACCGTGTCGACACGATCGGACTCCGCCATGAACATCCACATCGCTTACGCCGTCCCGGCCTTAGTCCTAGGCCTAGTGTCACCCGCCGCGATCGCACAGAGCCTTCCTGCCCCGGCAGGACCCCCCGCCTGTAATGGATCCGGGTGGCTTTGAGGGCCGGAACGGGCTCTCCAACTCGTTGAGAGAGCGACAGCACGGTGTCGCCCCCGACAACGACCTGACGGCCGGTTCGGTTGTGCCACCAGCGAAGACGCAGGAGGAAGCCCCGCCGAGTCGTTGGAGAGGCATCGAACGATATCGGAAGGGCAATGACCTTCCGCTCAACGGCGATGGCACGCAGAGCGGAGATCTCTAGGCAGCTGTCCAAGCCGAGCGGGCTGCAGCGGAGTGGGCCTTCCGACGACTTGAACCTCCGCCGCTTCCGAGCTGGAAGGGGAATCAAGTCATGCACTTCGAGCGCGACACGAGCGGCGACTGGGTGATTGATCCGGAGCAGCTTGCTTCCAAGCTCGGGATCAATGCCGCGCACCTCCGGCACGAGATGCGTCTTGGGCTCGTCACCAGCCGCATCGAGGCTGGGCAGGGCACTGATGAGGGGTATTGGCGCGTCACGGTTCGGACCTGCGAGGCGGTTTGGCAGGGCATCATTGATGATGCGGGCTGCCTTATCAGTGAACGACGCCCGTGAACCTCAGGCGGACCGATCACCGCGCCTTCTCACGTTCGCGAGGTCGAGGGTACTGCAAGCGCGGCCGCGCCTCGCGCGAGGTGAACGTCAGCGTCAGAACGCAGCTGCAACTAGGAAGCAGAGGACGCCAGTTGCCAGCATCAGCAGCCCGGGCCAGTTCGCCCGAGAGCTGAAGCCAGCCGCGCTGTCCGTCCGGGTCCTGGCTCTGAAGCGTCCGCCCCAGAGCACCGTGAAGGCCGTGAGCAGGATGCCACCGAAGAAAAGCAGCACACCGGCCCAGACAAGAACCATCCCTGGCTCAAAGACAGCCTGCGCACTCATCGCAACCCCCTACGCTGACGGTCGCTTCTCGCCTGCCGTGCAGCTCCGCAGAACACCGTAGCCGGAGAGCGCCATTCAGCTGCCGCTCTCTAGCACTACTTTGGCAGACTGATCTTAAGGTGGGAGGTGGAGGACGGCATCACAATGCGGGCATCGCCATGGCGGTGCCCGGCTGAGGTGATCCAAGATGGCTTGGTGGATGGTCGGCATCGAGGGCTGGGGCGGCGGGCAGGCGGTTCTGATGATCTACCGTGGAGCGTTGGAGGTGTGGCCGGCCATCCATCGCGGCTAGGACCGGTCTGGCCGGCGGTTCGGCGCCGGTGCGGCTAACCGGCGCCGCCGTCGCCAACGTGTGAAGCTCGGCTGCTGTAGTATCTGGTTCGGAGATGTCGTCCGAACCGATTGAACGGCGGCAACGGGAGCAAAGCCGAACGTTGGCTTTCGGGCAGCAACCCAATGACTGCTCACCACCCCAAGCAGACCCTCATGATGTCCGCTATGTGGCAGACCGGCATGCCGGTCTGCTATGGTTTGACCCTGACCCACCAAACTGGTCCGCGCCGAGCGCAGGTTTTTCGGGCATCCTGAACCCTGAAGGAGGGTGGATGCCATGCCTCGCAAACGCTTCACGAACGAGCAGATCGCCTTTGCCCTGCGGCAGGCGGAGAACGGTGCGACGGTGGACGAGGTCTGCCGGAAGATGGGCGTGTCCGAGCCGACGTTCTACCGCTGGAAGAAGCAGTTCGTTGGCATGGGCGTGCCGGAGATCCGACGGCTCAAGCAGCTGGAGGACGAGAACAGCAAGCTCAAACGACGGGTCGCCGACCTGACGCTGGATCGCTCCATGCTGCAGGATGTGCTCAAGCGAAAGTGGTGAGGCCCGCCGCTCGCCGCGTGGTCGCCGGTCACCTGCAGGTGGCCTATGACGTCAGCGAGCGACGGGCCTGCCAGGCCACCGGCTTCGGTCGCTCGTCCCAGCGTTACAGGAAGCGCTCTGACCCGCAGGTGGCACTGCGGATGCGGCTGAAGCAGCTCGCTGCCGCACGGGTCCGCTACGGCTACCGACGGCTGCACATCCTGTTGCGGCGGGAGGGCTGGGCCGTAAACCACAAGCGCACCTACCGGATCTACCAGGATGAGGGCCTGTCGATCCGACCCAAGCTGCCCAAGCGCAAACGGGCCTGGCGCTACCGGCAAGGGCGGCCGGCCATAGCGGGGCCCAACGAGGTCTGGGCCATGGACTTCATGTCTGATCGCCTGTTCGACGAGCGTCCGTTACGGATCCTGACGGTGGTCGATTGCCATACGCGAGAGGCGCTCTCGGTCACACCGAGAGCCAACTTCCGCGCCTTCTAGGTGACCGAGGCCCCGGACGCCTTGGTCCGGCTGCGGGGGCGGCCCAAGAGCCTGCGGGTGGACAATGGACCGGAGTTCGCCGGGCGCATGCTCGACCGGTAGGCCTACCTGAACGGAGTTGAGATCGACTTCTCACGACCGGGCAAGCCGACCGACAACGCCTACATCGAAGCGTTCAACGGCCGCCTAGGGGCGGAATGCCTGAACGCCTCGTGGTTCCTGTCGCTGGCCGATGCCCGCGAGCGCATCGAGGACTGGAGGTGCCACTACAACGAAGATCGACCCCACACGGCCCTGGGCGGCTTGACGCCCCGAGCCTTCGCCAATCAAGCTGTCACAGCCCGAGAACTTGCATAGGCCGTGGACCACAAACTGGGGCAACTCCAAGCCGACCCTGCACTAACTTAGAACTTGGACCACCGCGTGGGGGCGATCATTTTCCGATAGCGTGCAGCCAAAGCGTCGGGCGAGGTACCGAGCATGACGCTTTGGCTGCACGCTATCGAAGCACGGACACGTCGGGCTCTGTGTCGCCGGGAGATGAAGCCGAAACCACTATGACGTGAGGAAGGGCAGCCGAAGCCGCCTCATCCTTGTGTGGTTAGCATCAGCTTGCGATCCGTATGCTGTATGCTGCAAATAAATTGCGGCGAACTTCAGCGTGCCGGAGCGACAGTGACACTGGCGAAGGTCTTGCTCGCCTCCTCAACTGCTCGGGCGGATGTTTCGGTAATTGCCCTGCTGTCCTGAACCATGTTCTGCAAACCCTCGCGCATCAGATCGCTCTGAATGGCCGCGAACTCCTGAACCGACTTAGCCCGGGTCAGCTTAGTTAGGCCCTCCAGATTTCGCTGGAACTCCTTCTGACCGAGATCGAACAGGTTGCGTGAGGTATCCTGGAACGCTTGGCTGAGGACCGTGCCGCAACGAGTGACGGCTTCGATGTTTTGCTTCGACTGACGCGCCAGACGCTCACTGTCCTCGCCTGAGAAGCCGAGCGTCTTTGAGAAGCGATCGGCCGCCTCGCGAGCCTGCTGCGTGGCCGTGTCGACGCCGTTCTGCATCACCTGCTTTGTGGCTTCAGTTGCCTTCTCGCGCAAATCGACCGTCTTGTTGAAGCCCTCCTGCGCTGCGTCAGCAAACCGCTTGCCATGCTCGGCGCCTGTATCAGCTGCGTGGGTGGAATTGGCTTTGGCTGCTTCAGCGATGCGAGCGTCCTGGCCATTCTGCTTGCCGACGCTGGCGTTCTGATTGTTCGACATTTGAACCACCCTCAAAATATAATTTGATACAGGCACCGGAAGAAGATGAGAACGCAACCCATTCAAATTCGGCCGCAAAGCGATTAATTCAGATCGCTTCGCTGTAGTTAAATGGTAGCACGAGATTTTATTTAAAACCCCTGCGGACTTATTTGCCTGATATTATCTTATAATATATTTCTGTGAAAAAGGTGCTAAACTTCCTAATATTCATGCGCATCGTACCTTTCGAAGGTCATGGGGCCAAGGTGAAGCTCAAGCTCAAGCATGATTGACGGCAGTGATGTCATTGCCACCATGAGGCGTTGGAGGCCGATCATGGGCTAGGAGACACGGGGTACGCGTCGGCAGTCGATAAGTCTCAAAGGTGTGCCGAAGCGCCGACAGCGAACAAAGCTACCATAAATTGTGCGGCGACCTTCGATCATTGTCCGGCTTCACCGCACCGGGCAAGGGAGGCCAGACGGCATTTCAGGCTTGTGACCCTTGCCCAGGGTATGGTCGGGAGGATGAGAGCCTACGACTCTGATTTGCGCAGTGCTCTAATCGGGCGCGAAACGCCTCCCTTGTTTTGCCTCGATAGGGAGAAGGACCGATGAATGACAGAGTTCCGACCCGGCAGAGCCGCTGCAAAGGGGAACGGAACACCCAGTGCCACCCGGCGCTTGCCTCTCGGGCGGTATGGCGGGAGGCGGCGATGAAGGTTTTTCAAGTCAGGCAGCGCAGTACGGACGCTGTGTTGTGGGTGGGCTCGGCCCACAATGAGGTTGGGGCGCTCGACGCTATGGCGCATGAGGCTGGGTACTATGACTACTCGGACTTGCCCGACGAGGTCCGAGACGGCGGCCTCATGGTCGAAGCTGTTACGCTCAAGGTTCAGCCCATGATCATAAGTCACAGCTGAGGCAAAGCGGCCTTTACAGAGTTCTGTAGGGCCGTATGAGCAATGTGGCAGGTTCCAGAGAACGGACGAGTTGCCGAGCGCGACAGCACTCGCCACATAAAAAACTCGTCAGGACACCAATGCCTTGCCGCTCACCAGCCTGTTGCCGCCGATTGCTGCTGCTACGGTCCTTAACGCGTTCCTGTTCGCACTTGCCTGGAGGGCGTTTCAGAGAGAGCGCGGCAGTGGCCGGCAGTCTTGGCTCTTATCTTCTGGGTTGATGCTTTATGGCGCTCTATCAATGAGTGGATTTTATATTATAAGAGGGCAATCGCTCGCAACATACACCGAAATATTCTTTGTTGCGGCAGTGGGAGAAGCGCTGGGCGGCGGGATCGCCTATGCAATCCTCAGTGCCTTCGTGTTCATGCGTGGGCAGAACATCGAGCATCGGGTAGTCCCTATCTTCGCGGCCATCTTCCTGACCGGCATCCTTGTCGCTGTCGCCCTTTCGTAGCTGCCAAAGCAGGACTGGCTCGGGGGAAATCGCCTCGCAGGGTCCTCTATCGGCGCAGCCGCAAAGGTGGCCATGGTCTTACTTTGATTGAATGTGAATGCTCCATTTGCTGGCGCGGAGCCTCTACTTTTGCGGCGCGGGCTTCGAAGAAGCATCAAGCTTGGCGCCTGCTACGCATTGAATCATAAATGTCAGCCGCCGATTCGTTCCAAGCTTGTCGTGGTTCGCTTTGTCCATGCACTGCTTTTGCCAAGGAGCCTCATCAGCGGATGTGCGAGTGGCAGCAGACTCCTCCTGAGCGAGCGCGGATGATCCACACGCTGCTATGGCGAGTAGGAATACAGAACATTTCATAGTCATCTTATCCGCCAATAAATTCTGCCTCATCAATGAAAGTCGTTAGATAAGGCATTGGTTCAAGCGCGCGATTTTTGGCATCAAATTACATGATTTGAATGGTCGAAGCTTAAGACCGCACAAATTATGGTGCAGGAATGTCTGGAACGCCGTCTATCTTAGGTGGCGGCACCTCCCTGGTGGCGAGACGGAAAATTGGGGAGGGCCCGCCGTTGAACGGCACGCTCAATGAGCTGCGCGTACGAAAAACCCCGCCGCGGCTGAGCCGGGCGGGGCTGGAAGAACCTCAGATTAGATCGACAGCCACGGCGTGCACGACGTTCCCGAGGATGGGGTGCTGTACGGCTTCGGCCGCGACATCACGGAGCAGCGCCTGGCAGAGGAAGCGCTGCGGCAATCGCAGAAGCTGGAGGCCATCGGTCAGCTCACAGGCGGCGTGGCACACGACTTCAACAACCTCCTGACCATCATCCGCTCCTCCGTCGAGTTCCTGCGCCGGCCCGACTTGGCGGAGGAGCGCAAGCGTCGCTATCTGAACGCGGTATCGGATACGGTCGACCGGGCGGCGAAGCTGACCAGCCAGCTGTTGGCCTTCGCGCGGCGGCAGCCCCTCAGGCCCGAGGTGTTCGAGGTTTCGGAGCGTCTTCGGGCCATCTCGGACATGCTCGACGCGGTGACTGGCGCTCGCATTCGGGTCGTCACCGACTTGCCCGGCGAGCACTGCTACGTTCGGGCCGACGCCAGCCAGTTCGAGACGGCGCTGGTCAACATCGCAGTAAACGCGCGGGACGCGATGGACGGCGAGGGCAGGCTCACCCTGCACCTCAATGCTGGGACCCCGATGCCACCGATCCGCGGGCACGCCGGTGCCTCCTCCGGCCGGTTCGTGGCCGTGTCGGTCACGGACACCGGCAGGGGCATCGCTCAGGCCGACCTTACGCGCATCTTTGAGCCGTTCTTCACGACGAAGGAGATTGGCAAGGGTACAGGGCTCGGCCTGAGCCAAGTCATCGGCTTTGCCAAGCAGTCGGGCGGTGACGTTGACGTGCGCAGTACCCTGGGCGAGGGCACGACCTTCATCCTCTACCTGCCGCAGGTCGACCTCCCAAAAAACATGGGTACCCCCGCGGCGAATCAGCCGGAAGAGACTGCGGGTGATTTGGGTCTGTGCATCCTGGTAGTGGAGGACAATCTGGAGGTTGGACGCTTCTGCACGCAGATCTTGGAGGACCTCGGTCACAGCCCTGTCTGGACCCAGAACGCGGAAGCAGCGCTCGACGCTGTTGAGGAGTCGGCGTCCAACTTTGATGCGGTGTTCTCCGACGTGGTGATGCCCGGCATAGGAGGGATCGAGCTCGCCAGAAGGCTCAGAGACATCCATCCGGACCTGCCAGTGGTTCTGACGTCCGGCTACAGCCACGTGCTTGCGCAGGATGACGCGCATGGGTTCGAGGTTCTGCGCAAGCCCTACTCGGCTGATGAGCTCGCCCGCATTCTTCGAGGTGCGGTGAAGCGGAGACGTCACCACTGAACGCGCGAGCACGCTCTACAGCGGCGCACCCGCCGGGAACAACCTCAACAAAAACAACGTCCTAGCTTAGACCGGGCGCGTGCCGTCGCTTTCGCGCGACCCGAGCGCCACCCCCAGCATAGCGATGCCGTCGACCTCCAGCGTGGCCTCTCGCAAGGGTCTGTGCCAAGGCCGCTCAGCAAGCCATTGGATGCCATCCGCGAGGGTCGGGATAAGAGGGGCCGGCAAGCGGCGGGCAGCCGAGGCGTACCCCAGCGTCGCGACGTGCACGGCCGACCGCTCCCCGGGATTGCGGAACGCTTGCGCCGCCCGGGATGCGAGGTCGGCCAGGGGCTCGTGCTCGTCGAGGACGAACGCGCGGAACGCCAGCGGCAGCGATGCGTCGGCGTCGACCCCGGAGGCTGCCACGAGCCCGGCCCGGACGGCTGCGACGGTAGGCCCGTCGCCTACAGGAACCACGGCCGCCTCATGACCCGGCTCCCGAGAACCGCGTCCCGGTCCCACATCGTCTTCCGCATCCCGCGGCAGTACTGACGGCTCCGGGAGCTCGGCGAAGGAGCGCCAGATACCGAACGCGGTCCGCTCGTCGTTGACCAACAGCATCCGGCAGGTTTCAGGCGTCACCGGCAGGTGCTGCCGCATCCAAAGCGGGTCATCGTCCCCCGGCTCCCTGTTTGCGACGAGCCCATCGTAGAACGCCCTGAAGTCCTCACAGTCGAAGCGCTTCGGCGAGGCAGCCTTGAAGTAGAGGCCTCCGTCCGAAAGGCCATTCACGTCGCCCGGGATCGGGTAGGCACCGAAACGCAGGAAACGCGTGTACCCAACAGTGTCCCACGCAGCCCCCTCGGCCGCCGGTCCGAGCTCGCCGACATAGGCTCGCTGGGTCCAACGTGAAGACCATCCTCAGGCCGCCCCGCCGGTCGGGATCGGCGACCACGCCGGGGCCGACGTCCTGGCACATCACGCAATGGGTGCGCCCGAGCGGCGTCAGCTTAGGGCTGGCGAATGACACCCGAGATGCCGGCCGCCACAGCGTCCGCTTACGAGATGCTGTGGAATTTGCCCAAGTAAAAGCGATCCGGCGGAGCCGCCGGTCAACCCTCTGACTGCGTGCCACTATTTGCTGATCACATGAGGCAGATAAGATGGATGTTGTGAGCGAATTTCCAAAGAATCAAGTCAGTCGGCCAGAATTCGATCCCCAACATTGGTTGTACTAGATCCAATGAGGGTGTGGCATGACTGTGCCCGTGTCGCGATCGCGTGCAACAGCCGCTCCAGCGCCGAGGTCGCATTTTGTTGGTAGTCCGGCGAGTACGCAGCGTAGATCTCTGTAATTGCAAATCCCCTGACGCGGTGGCCAAGCTGGCCGGAAATCTCCTCGATTGGTACACGTTCCTTACGCATCCAGCGCGCCACCGTATGACGTGCACTGTAAAGGTTGACCCGCTCATCGAGTCCGGCCCGCTTACGACCCTCGCCTAGCGCGGTGTAGTACCGGTCGACCGGCCTGCCTCGATAGCTGACCACGAAATCCGATTCTCGTGGAAGCTGACGCATATACGCGATGAGAATCGGCGGCATCTTCACGACGGGCCTATGCTTGCTCGTTTGCTCACGCTCTTCAGGGTTGAGATGGAGGAGCCCGTCCTCGAAGTCGACCTGCTCCCATCGGAGTTCTTTCACGGCCTCAGGTCGGCTGCCGGTAGCAAGGCAAACGAATAACAAGGTGTGGAAGTGCGGGGCCGAGGCATCGAGCCAGGCTGCACATTCTTCAACCGACAGCGGCCGCCCCTTTGGCTGCATTCTCGTTACCTTGATACTAGGCACATGGATCTGCCGGGTTAGCTCGCCTCGCCTCCACGATCGATTCAGCGCAGCCTTGCCCGCCGTAAGGACCGCATTGATCGACGAAGGCTTTAGCCCCCGCTCCCGCAAGTCATCGATGAACCGCTCAATCCGAGGCGGACGGGTCGCATTCCAAACGCTAATCGTCTCGCCAAAGAAGCGAACCCAGTGGGCAACAGCGTATCTCAGCCACTTGGCCGCGGGGAGATGCTGACCGTGTTGCAGGTAGTACGCTTGCACGACATCCGCGAGCGGAACGCGAGAGACGTCTTGGACTTCGGGCGAATCTTCCGACAGGTAGTGCGCCTTCAGCACCCGGATTGCCGCATCGAGGTCGTCGGTCCCGGTCGATTTGCGCCTGACCTGGCGACCTTCTAGCCAGCAGATACAGTAGGCAGGGCTGTTTGATCGTTTGTCGAGCCAGAACCTGCCCGCCACGTGCTCACGCTTCGTGTATCGGCCCACCTCACCCTCCTGCCTCCAATCTCACACACCGCCCTCCCCTATCTCACAATGGAAGAGCAGCTCCGTCTGCTGAGACTTACTGTTGGGATCGCTCGTCGCTTGCACCCCAAAGCGTGACGGACTGTTCGCCGAACATTAGGAAATCGCACAGCATCATCCCGAAGTAGGCGACTGAGTTGTTCCCTAGGGGCACGTGAGGGATCTTGCCTGCGCGGCGCTTGCGCTTCAGCGTCGAGCAGTCAGCACGCCTTGCGGACCGTTCGTCGGGGCGGATCAGCAGGAAGGCAGCCTGCTGTTCCGTATACTGAAGGTACAGGTCGATGCCGTGCTTCTCGGCAACGTCGCGTCGGAGTTGATCCAGCCTGTCTCTGTCGATGCGGGTAGGGTCGATGGTCATGGTCATCCTCGTAGGTGGGCACGACGACCCGATCGCCCGAGGCAAGGCTCGGCCGTTCTCGCTTGCGGAAAGCGAGGCATCGAGTTCATCGCGGATTTTTTGGTTGCAAGGTCTGCGTGCACGCCCATTTGACTGGGATGCATAATTTTATGCGAATTCGACAGCACGCCTTATCGGTTTGGCTTCAGAGCAAACCGCGGCATAGATTAAGTTGTTGGGTTAGCGAGATATTTTCTCAGAACCGGTGGATCTAATCCTGGGAGGGAGATGCAGCAGTGTCGTTAATATCGCCCTCTTCCTCACATTCGTCATTGCGCGAGCCTCTACTCATACCCTCTCGAATGTCTTCAGCCTCGAACAGCTCGCTCAGATCTGTCTGACCTGAAGGTTCTGTGGGAAGGCTCAGCCCCCGCTCAGCCAGCATCGGCTCGATCTCCTCGTAGAACTCTTCCTCAGTCACTTTTGGGATGACGGTCTTGTTCGGCTTCCGGCCACGACGCTCTCGGTCCACGCTCGGCCAGTTGATCGAAAGCCTTAGACTCTCGTGCCCGATCCCGACCTGCAGCCATGCGAGCAGCGCGAGCGCTTCATCGGAAAAGTTGGCAGGATCCTCATCTGGCAGATCCTCATCGTGCTTTGGAGCCGTGTTTTCGTAATTGAAAGTCGTTGGACCCTTAAAGGGGTAGAAGCTGATATCCCGAAGGCTATCGTTGATAGGCTTAGCTTCGAATAACTTCTTCACCATCACCTGATATGGGAGCCTCCAGAAACCTTTGAACTTCCGTGTTCCGACCTGCTTGCCAGACAACCATCGTTCGAGGTCATCTCGAGAGTGACCGTTTAGGTCTACGAACGCGTGGATATGCAGAAGGACAGCAAACTGCAGGCCGGGAAAGTCGCTTTCAGGCAGTTCGCGATTTCCTGTAATCCGTTCGCGTGCTTCGTCGAGTAGCCGAGCTTTTGCGGTCTGCTTTATCCGACGGCGCTCTGCCTCAGCTGAAGGTGGCTCGTCTGATTTTCGCGGCTTTAATGGCTTTCGGGGCTGCGATGCGAGCGCTCGCAACGTCTGCGATTTGGTCCGATGCTGATGGGTGCCCCCGATCGAATGACGCAAATCAACCAACTCGAGCTCAAACTGTCCGATGAGCGAAATTCCCGGCAAGTCCTTATTGAGTCGATATAGCTTACTTCGCTCCCTCCTCATTACCTTCTCAATCGAACTCTTAAACTTAAGCCTTTCGGGGAAATTAGTTTTCGTGAGACCTTCGAATTGCCGGTCGAGGCATTGTAGTCCGTGCGCGAGCTTGAATATGTCGTCTCTGCTGAGAGTCTGAGCCTTTCTTAGCTGCCACATATAGGGATCCACATCTTCAGCAGCGCGCCAAGAGACAAAATCATTCGGCGGATTTTTAAGCCAGTCCCGCTTTCTTTTGAACTTACGGTGCGCGCTTTCGATTAACTCGTTGAATCTAACGAGCTGAATAGCGTCTGCGTACAGATTATCAGCACTATAGAACCGTCTGTCCCGATTTTCTGCCGTCATCCAATCTTCGATAAGCTCCATGCTCAGCTTTCGCTTAGCAAGCAAGTGAGACATCGCGCTGCGGCGATCAGACTGCCACCTCTTCAAGTAAGCTAGCAGCTCACGATGGTCACGGCGGATTGTAGAAGCGGAGAAATTCGCCAGGTAATCTCTATCAAGGTCCGGATCCGGGATCACGATGTCATTGAGGATGGTAACATGAACAAGCTCGTTGCGAGCTTGTTCCAAATCCTGACCGTAACGACGCGATAGTTGCACCTGCGTATCTTCGAGGAGCCTGGCGCCGAAGCGTTTTCTGCAGTGTGGGCAATAGTCCGAGCCGCAAGCGAAGGCGTCCTCAGAGCCACACCGTTCTATCCGGGTTGCTATCGCCGCGAGATTCACAAGGTAGAAATCTTGGGCGAAATTTGCAGCATTCTCGACTTCCGTAAGGGAGCGACGCGCTACCGGCGAGCTGTCAGACTGTGATTTAAGCGCGGCAGCGTAGCGCTGCTGCACCCGCTTCGCCTCCTCACATGCTGATTTGTATTGCGGATCATTTTCCACTTGGGCTCGCAAGGCGGCAATGACGCGCTTCTGCTTCGCTGGCTTGCGTTGCCGGCGTTCATTACACCCCGCTTCAGCCGCTTGCTCGCGTTCGGCGGCTTGAGCTCGTAATTCCTTGAAGGAGGATCTGCCCTTCGAAGCAAACCCACTAGTTACTCTGATAGGCAGAGTTTCTGCCGTGATCGATTTTTCGGCCACGACTTCTGCCTGTGATGAAGATAGCGCCGCACGAAAATAGGCTTCTACGCTTGCAATATTTGAGAATTCGTAGGTGTGCACGTCAGTCGATACGGAGCTGCCGCGTATCCTTGTGTCATTCTCTGAGAATGCTGCTTCTGCGATAAACGCTACAGCTTCGGTTGCATCGGCCACAGCCGTACTGATTTCGACTCCATCTTGTTCGATGCTGTCCGATGATAATGATGCCTCGCCGTGTTGGACCACTGCGAATGAGTCTTTCGGTTTACTTCGCATTTTATGCCACCATCGTTGAGTCTAATCCACGCATGATTGATTGATCTCGGAGTCAAAAGCGCAACGAACAGCAATTGTGTGCCATTCACGCTCCCACTAACGCTGTTGATTCAGAACGAAAGATAGCAAACCGCGATCCTAGCGGCTGAACGATCAGCCAGGCGAAACTTGCCACAACTGAATGGAGCCACATGCTCCTAAAACAGCAGTAGCTTAAACTCAGACGTGCAGCCCGAATTCAAACCACATTTGATTGCCCTATGATTGGTTAGTTTCCACTCTTAGTCAAGTACACGTCTAAATTGCTACAATATCTACAAAACAATGTACCACAACTATTGAATCTTTCTGCCTTGCCGATCGCCTTCCACGCGGCGGTTCAGGTCTCTCTTCGCGCGACGAGGAAGGCGACGGCGCGGACGCGCACGTGAGCGTTTGAGTTGGCCTTGGTTCCATAACCGCTAACCAGCGGCTAAACGCATCACGTCCGTCCTGCTTGGCCTTAGGGCCTGTCGTCGCCTGAACGGATTGTCGGTGCTCGCGTTTTCTCGTTTTCAAGTGAGGAGACGTGATGCTGTCAGACGCGCAGTGGGGTGAGTTGGAGCCGTTGATCGAGGCCTGCCGCCCGAAGGCCAAGACACCGCCCAAGTAGCTTCGGCGCACGATCTCTGCGATCCTCTGGCGACATCAGAACGGGGCGAAGTGGCGCGCCATCCCCGAAGAGTTGGGGCCCTGGTGGCAGGCGGCACAGATCTTCATCCGCTGGGCACGCGCCGGGGTGTGGGAGCGGCTGCTCGATCGCGTGCAGGAGCGCGGCGTCGCGCTGGGCATGGTCTTCCTCGACGGCAGCAACGTGCGGGCGCACCAGAAAGCGGCAGGTGCCGCAAAACGTATGGCCCGCCCCGTCCGCAAGTGGCTCTGGATCCGCTGGTCTGAGCAGTCTGCATAAACGTATCCGGCCTTCTGGCAGAGCCGTTGGCCAAGATGGAGATCCGCGCGTCCTGGGCCTCATAAAGGGGTCGGCGTCATGCGCCATTTTTGCCGGGAGGCTTCCAGAACACCGGTCGACTGTCAGGCCATCTTCCTCTCACCGCTCGCAGACATCGGAAGGCCGGCGCCCGCCGCGCCGGCCGAACTCGGATCAGGCGGCTACGGCCGTTGCCTCGTAGACGCGCCCGTGGCGCAGCAGCGCCCAGACGATGCGCGCCATCTTGGCTGCCAAGGCCACCACCGCCGTGTTGGTGTGCGCTCGCGCCAGCAACCCGCGCAGCCACTGCCCGAGCCGCGTGTCACCCTGCCGGAGCGTCGGCATCGCGGCCCGGGCGCCCTGGATGAGCGTCTTGCGCAGGTACTTGCTGCCGCGCTTGGTGATGCCGACGAGCTTGGGCTTCCCTCCGGTCGTGACCTGCCGCGGTACGAGGCCGAGCCAGGCTGCCAGGTCGCGCCCGCGCGCGAAGGTGGCCACGTCGCCGATGGCCGCAACCAGCGCGGTCGCGTTGAGCGCGCCGATGCCCGGGATGGTCGTCAGCCGCCGCGCGTTCTCGTCCGTGCGCGCCTGCTCGGCGAACTCGGCATCCAGCGCGGCGATGCGCCGGTCGAGGCTCTGCCAGCGCTCGCGCAGCTCCGCCACAAGGGTGCGCATGCGCGCTGTGAGGGAGGAGCCCGCCTCCGTGTCGAGTAACTCGGTTAGACAGGCAGCCAGCTTGGCCCGCCCCTGCGCTACGACATAGCCGCGCTCCAGAAGGATGGCGCGGACCTGGTTCATCAGCGCCGTGCGCTCGCCCACGAGCTGGTCGCGGACCCGGTGCAGGGTCTGCACGTCGAGCTGCGCCTCGGATTTGAGCGCCACGAACCGCATCGTTGGGCGGGTGGCCGCCTCGGCGATGGCTTCGGCGTCGCGGTCGTCGTTCTTCTGCGCCTTGACGTACGGGCGCACGTATTCCGGCGACATCAGTCGGACCGTGTGCCCCTGCTCCACGAGGGCTCGGCCCATGTGGTGCGCACCGCAGCACGCCTCCATTGCCACGACGCACCCCGGCAACTTCGCGCTGAAGGCGATCACCGTCTCGCGCCGCATCCGGCGGCGCAGCACGACCCGCCCAGTCCCGTCCAGCCCGACCAGGCTGCAGCTGTTCTTGCCCAGATCGATCCCCAGCACCGCGATCGTCATCGTCCCGCTCCGTCCCTTCAACTTAGCGACCCTGCAAGGCTAGCAGGGCAGCCCGGTGAGGGGCGGGCCATCCATAAAGGGGGGATCTGCGGCCGAGCGAGATGCTCGTGAAGCACTTGGCCGCTCTCGTGGCGGCTATGGCACCAAGGCTTGCGTGATCGCCGACGGGAGAGGCCGCGCCGTCACCTTCCGCATCGCTCCGGGGCAGGCCCACGAACTGCCTCACGCCATCCCGCTCCTCGACCGGTTGCCCGGCGTGCCCAAGTGGGTCGTGGGCGACCGCGGCTATTCCAGCCACGGCTTCCGCGAGCACATCTGGACCACCGGTGCACGCCCTTCGATCCCGACCAAGCGCAACGAGGAGCAACTCGCTTGTCCGGATTGGGTCTACAACAACCGCAACATCGTCGAGCGGCTATGGGCGCGCCTCAAGGAGTGGCGCGCCGTCGCCACACGCTACGAGAAGACCGCCGTCAGCTTCGCCGGTGTCCTCTGCCTCGCCGCAACGCTCGATTGGCTCAGGTGATGACAGGCCCTAGATCTCACCTTGTCGCGGCGCCGAGCGCACTCTGTTGCGTCTGCGGCATGTCTGAGGAGGACGTCGATAGGGCGCTGACCAAAGGCTGTAATCAGGCACTTTTCCCCTGCCGTACGGGTCGTGTCCAATGTGATGGTGTAGCTGAGGGGTGGTCATCGGCGGCTGCCGGGTAGGGTCGGGTTGCGAGCACCAACCTCGAACCCGAGAGACCTCTGATGACAGACGAGATGATGGCTCTGGGTGGGCTGATGGAGAAGAGTGCCGACACCGATCTGCTGCGCGAGATGATCGGTTTTGCCGCCGAGCGGCTGATAGAGTTGGCGGTAGGCGGCCTGACCGGGTCCGCTCACGGCGAGAAGAGCCCGAAGCGTCTGGTCCAGCGTAACGGCTATCGCGACCGGGACTGGCAGACGAAGGCCGGCACGGTCGAGCTGCGCATCCCGAAGCTGCGCAAGGGCTCGTACTTCCCCGGCTTCCTAG
Organism: Methylorubrum extorquens; assembly: GCA_900234795.1. Lineage (NCBI taxonomy): Bacteria > Pseudomonadati > Pseudomonadota > Alphaproteobacteria > Hyphomicrobiales > Methylobacteriaceae > Methylorubrum > Methylorubrum extorquens. Next base: position 5,525,986 of record LT962688.1, on the reverse strand, counting down.
AGCCGCGGCGCATGACCGAGAAAGCGCTTACGGCCCTGACCCAAGAGGCCTACATCTAGGGCATCTCGAGTCGCTCGGTGGACGACCTCGTCCAGGCGATGGGCGGGACCGGCATCTCGAAGAGTCAGGTCTCACGGCTGTGCGAGGAGCTCGACGAGCGGGTCAACGCCTTCCTCGACCACCCCATCGAGGACGAGTGGCTTCCCGGTGGCCCACCGGATCAAGCTCCACAGCACCAACTCGCTGGAGCGACTAAACGGCGAGATCGAGCACTGGACCGAGGTGGTCAGCATCTTCCCCAACGAGACTGCCATCACCCGTTTCGTCGGCGTGATCCTGCTGGAGCAGAACGACGAGTGGGCCGTCCAGCGCGCCCGCTACATGACCCTGGAAAGCATCGCCTCGATCGGCGATGGTTCCCTCGTCGGACTGCCCACCCTGACAGCCTGACTGATCCGGCCCAGCCGGTGATCGTGGTGGCTAACGACGAGCTACACCACACCAAGGGACGCGACTGCCGTATGGCCGGGCGGAGTGTCGCGCGAACGTAGGACGGTAGGGACACCGCCATCCTACCCATCAGGACTTTGCGCGGGTACGTTTACGAACTGGCTTCGGATGCGGCGCCTTCCGCGCAACGCCCTCTTCGGCCAGCACAGCGGTCGAAGCCTCGATAGCCCCTTCCTTTAGTGGCATCCTTCTCGAGGTGCCGTCCACGGGCATCTCCTCCGTCGGCGCCGCTGCAGACTCATCGTTCTCTGTTGGTACTAAATCCGCAATTGGTCCTTTCGCTACCACCTCGAGGAACGGAGTGCTCGTACTACCATCGACGAGCTGGCCGAATGCGCCCTGCTCGTCGATCGCCCCGCCTATGATCGCTGCCGATACCGATCGCAGGGATTCACTCAGCGCGCGCAGCCGCTCCGCCCGGTCTACGACCGCTCCAGCCAGCACGACGATAGCCTCGCCGTCACCCTCCCCTACCATCTCGATCAGCGCTCGGATTTCGTCAGCCTCAAGACGCAGCCCGCGGCCGAACCGGACGAATCGAAGCCGAGCTACGTCGACTAATCCGTAGCGTCGCTGACCGGATCCTGTGATCTCTGGCTCCGGCAGCAGGCCTTGCCGCTCGTAGTAGCGGATCGTTGGGACCTTCACTCCCGACCGTTCCGACAACTCCCTGATCGTAAAACCCATTTTTGCCCTCCGTGCTCTGCGCCGCGGCGGACCCTCCCTCATCCTACTGAGAGCTCAACGGGGCGATCTCTCAAAACCGTCTCCGGAAAACTTTGTCCGAGACAAGCTTGGCATTGATGAAACGAGTATTTTCGTGCAAATCCTGGTTTTTCGGACATGATCGACAGCACGTGGCAGGGCTACTGCCAACGGTACTGGTGCCGAACATCCCGGCAGACCAACCACCAGAGATTATATTCATCGAACATCGCGAGCGCCGGCTTGAAGCCGGCCCCCTGCCCGTCGTCTATGGCGGTCGCATAACCAGGGGTATCGCCGCCTAGGCGGATCACCTCGGAGCGATTGTGACGGCAATCGACGAGATCCAAACTCATGCTGACCTCGTCCGGCACAGCAGGAGTGGTGGAGCCGCTGATGACCATCTGAGTCCGGACCCGCCACCGGCCGTCACCCATTGGTGTCTTCTCGATCGCCGTGGACGTAGCGGTGAACTGCCCGGGGCCGCTCGGAGCGTGCGAGTGTGTTCCACATCTTCGGCGCATTGGCCGAGTTCGAATGATCGATCATCCGCGAGAGGACGTTGGCTGGCTTAATTGCAGCTCGGGCGAGAGGTCGACTAGGGGGTCGCCCGAAGCTGCTGAGCTCGACAGATCTCGAGGTCGCTCGAGTGCTGCTGCGGGATGGGACGGTGACGGTCAGCGAGGTGGCAGCACGACTTGGGGTGACCGCCTCGACGCTATACCGCTACCTCCCTGCCGCTCGATCGACCAATCCAAGAGCTTACCGACGCGGTACCAGCGCCGTGAATGTGCACGCCGTGCCGCCCTAGACCAACAAGCGGCCGGCGTGCTCATTCAGCAGGTTTACATTGTGATCATCTGCGGAACACGCCCATTTCAACCGCCGCATTCGCACCCACAGTTTAGGGCACACCATGCAATCAAATTACTGTATGTTTGATTTTCTATGGGCAAAAGAATTGGGGTAACATGCTAGTATTATGGATTCCATTTCCTGCAGCAGCTTGTGTGAGATTTCATCGTTGTAAATGCGAACCGGAGTAGTTTTTATCTCAAATGGCTCACCAGTCTCCGACCAGCTATTGTCAAACACTTCCACGATCGGCAGGCCAAGCAGCTTAGCCTTCAATTCCAGCGAGTTTTCCCTCAAATAAGCGGCGCCATCTTTGCCAAAAATAATGAGCAAAGACGCATGCTCAAACTTCTCAATCGCAGCAAAGATGCACCTCCGTTCCTTAAGCCATACAAAGTCAATATTCATGTCATGACAATCTTTCGAATAGATTTCTGCTAGAGGATGATTACCAAGCAGAATAATACGATTGAAAGAATTACCCTTCAACTTGGCTGCAGCAACAATCCACTTCGGCATATTTATTGACGGAAGTTGCATATTATTACTCCTTTTGTTTGATTGACCGCGCGGAGAAACGATTTGTAGGCTGAGACTATTTGAGATTGCGATATGCCAGTGCGTACGCTGTGAGCGCAGCAGCGAACCGGCCTCATATCCAAGATAAGGTAAAACCTATCTGATATGTCTATCAGCGCCAGACTTATTATAGGCACTGAATCTGCTTGTACTGACTATCTGAGCACTTCTCGCCGTCCCTGCGCCGCAAGACGATCTGCGCGCTCATTCCGCGGATCTCCGCTGTGACCACGAACCCAGATCCAGCACACGTCATGTAGACTGTTAAGCTCGTCCAAGCGTTGCATTAAGTCGAGGTTCTGCACCAAGCCTTTCGAGGTTCGCCAACCCCTTGCCTTCCATCCCGGCATCCATTCGGTGATCGATTTGACCACGTACTGGCTGTCGCAACGCATCTCGACCTGCGCGCCGTCATGGAAGTGTTCCAACGCTCGTATCGCCGCAGTCAGTTCCATGCGGTTGTTCGTTGTGGCGAGTTCGCCCCCGTAAAGCTCAATGGCACCATCTGTCCCTGAGATCACGGCGCCCCACCCTCCCGTGCCCGGATTCGGCTCACATCCGCCATCGGCATAAACGACTATTCGCATTTGCTTGTGCTCCGCAAAGACAGCGGACGTTTTCCACCCGCAAAATGAGACTACAAGCGAACTTTATACAATGGCAATCATGCCTCGCCGCAACACATCTGCGGATTTTGTCTCGAAGCGGACCCTCGTGATACCCAATGCACCCGTAAGATACTGTTTGGACCAGTGCGAATGATTGTGAACTTCATACAACATCGCACCCTGCGGCAATATGCGCCAAGGCGCAGTTTGCAGATAAGGTACTTTTCGAGGGCATTGGGCGCTCAGAAAGGCCAGCCTGCGTCGCAAGCCGCGCTAGGTCGCGAACCCATAATGGCCGGCACGGTTGAGCCGCAGCATCGTTAGCCCTAGGGCCAAGAGCCGGTCGAGCACGGCGCGCGGCTCTGCGGCTGACCTTCGGGGTGACCGGGTGCTTCGCGCTCGTCGAGGCGCTTGAGTGGGACGCCACCTTCCTGGCACCGCTCCTCGCGGCGCAGATGCTCGTCAAGCTCCAGCGCCCGCCGAGCTTGCGGCAGGGCATCACCATGCTCGTCCTGATCGGCTTGTCGACGGGCGTGGTGCTCCTGATGACGGCCGCCTTCATCCGCGATCCCGCCGTGCTCGTTCTGGCGCTGGCCCTCGTGAACTACCTCGCCTTCTACGCCCATCGGCGCGGTGCGCCGGATCTCGCGACGTTTCTTCCCCAGATCGCGGCCGTCACCCTGCCGGTGATCGCGGTGCTGTCACCCGACGGTGCCGGGAAGTTCTCTGCCGCGCTGCTGTCGGCCGGTCTCGTCGCGCTGCTGGCGGTATGGGCGGCGCATGCAGTCTTTCCGGCTCCTTCGGCAGCAGAGATGGGGGCAGCAGCGGGAGGGCAGCGCACGGACCCCGTGACGGCTGCGCGCCACGCCCTCCTCGACACCCTCGTCCTGCTTCCGGTCCTGGCGTGGTTTATTCTCGACGCGAGCGAGGTTGCGGTCGTCGTCCTGATCGTGATCTTGACCCTGCTGCGCCAGCACGATGCCGGGCAGGGACAGCGGGCCGCGCTCGGCTTGATCCTCGGCAACCTGATCGGCGGCCTCGCGGCTGCATTCGTCTACAACCTCATCCTCCTGAGCAACACGCTCGCGTTCTCCGTCGCAGTCTGCCTCGCGGCGAGCCTGATGTTCGCGAGCCGCATCGTGACGTCGGGCGACCGGGCCCCCGTCTATGTGATCGCGTTCGCGACCTTCATCCTGCTGCTGGGGCTCGGCCTGACGCCGCTGCCGGGCGGGAGCGGGGAAGCGTTCGTGAGCCGCTTGCTCAACGTGCTCCTCGCCTCGGCCTATGCGATTGGCGCCCTCTCTCTCGTGGAGCGTTGGCGCATCCAATCGCTCCCTGACCCGCTCGTCAGGGCAGGCGCGCGATGAGGCTCTGGCTCAAGGTCGTCGCGACACTGGGCCTCCTCGGCGCGGTGGCGGTAGCCGGCGCATACCCCCTGACGCGCTACCCGTCGCTGATCTCCGCTAGATACACGTTGACGTTGGCGACCGGCCCGATCGGGAGCGACGGACAGAAGGTGCTCGCCGCGTTCATCCGCGATCTTTCTGCGGAGCACCCCCTCGTGCGCCTCGTTCCTGTGCCGACGGAGAGTCTGGCCCAGAGCGCCAAGTCCCTCATCGACGGCCGGGTCGATCTCGCCGTCGTGAGGAGCGACGACGAGGCGGCGGCGCACGGACGAACGATCTTCGTGCTGCGGCAGGACGGGGTCGCCGTCCTTCTGCCACCGGAAGCGAAGATCGAGAACGTGAGCGAGCTCGTGGGCATGAAGCTCGCCGTGGCTAAGGGGTTCGATCCCGGCCTGCTCAAAGCCCTCACCGCGTTCTATGGCCTGCGCGAGGCGGACCTGATCGAGATGCCGTCGGCGGAATTCGGGTCTGCGTTGAAGGCGAGGCGCGTCGCCGCCGCGCTCGTCACCGGGTCGCTGGGGCCAGGGCCGATCCCGGACGCCTTCGCCGGCATCCGGAAGAGCTTCAAGGCCAAGCCGTCATACTTGGACATCGCGGAAGCGGATGCTATCGCCGCCCGGTGGCCGTCCTACCAATCGGTCCAGATCAAACAGGGGACCTTCGGGGGAACGCCGACCGAACCCGCGGAAACGATCAACACCTTCGCCGTCCGCATCCTGCTCGTCTCCCGCGCCTCGTTGCCCGATCGCGTGGCAGGCGAACTTACGCGGCTGCTGATGACGACGAAGGCGAAGCTCGTCACCGTCTTGCCGGCAGCAAGCCAGATGGAGCCTCCCGACACCGAGAGGTCCTCGCTGCTCCCGGTCCATCCTGGGACGCTGGCCTACCTGAACGGCGAGCAGGAGAGCCTGCTCGACCAGACGGTCAACTACTACTGGCTTGCCGTCATGGTCTTCGCCGTCCTCGCTCCTGTCGTTGGCTGGGTCGCCTCCCGGAACACGCTGCGCCGCAGCAACGAGGCCCGGGCGAAACTTCGTCGGGTGGTTGAGCTCATGCACCTAGCCAAGGCTGGCTCGGCCGATCAGCTGGCCACCGCCGACGTGGAGCTTGAACGCATGACGGAGTGGCTCTTCGAGAGGCTCGCCGCGGGCGATATCGAGCGGGATCATTTCCAGCTTATCGAGCCGATCATCTCGCAATTGCGCGTGACCATCGAGAAGCGCCTCGGCGACCTTGCCGCCGCCGAAGCCACTCCGAAGTTCGAGCGCAAACAGGGTCTTGCGTAAGCCGAGCAAGCATGGAGGCCCAAAGCCCCCATCAGAGACGGGGCATTGGACTTCGCCTATGCGAAGACATGGTAGACGGGCGTCACCAGCGCCGGTAGCGACGGACGCCGACCGCCCGCGGCCCGTAGTATCCACGCCGAACGACCCCTACTGCGCGCGGTCCGTAATATCCGCGTCGCACGACTCCAACCGCACGCGGGCCGTAATATCCGCGCCGGACGGCAACCGCGCCACGAGGGCCGACGCACCCGGCCCGATAGACGCCGCGAGCGCAGACGAGGGCATTGGCTTCCGTCGGGACGTATGCGAGCAGGCCTGCAAAGAGACCGAAAGCAACCAAGACGTACTTCATGACAGACCCTCCGCGCGTTGCCGGCTGGTTACGTCAAATGTACTATGCCGAATCATGGCAGTCACCACTGTAACACGCTGCCGAAAAACTGTTTGATTATTTACGCCAACGGCCCAGTTGTCGAAGCCGACTGCAATGGTCTCTCAAGCGAAGATGTTACGGTGCCCACCCCATTGCCGACACCAGCGCGCCGGTACGCTTTCGGCGCTCCTAAAGGGCTTGTCCATGTGGAACGGTCCAATGGGGTGTGCTGGGCACGGACCGCATGCCGCACATCGCGATGGTGCAGGCTGAGGGCACGGCCTTGCAGATTGCTGCGCGTGAGCTTGAGGCGGCACTCGATGCCAGCCGGGCACTGCGGGGTGTGCTCGGACGGTACGTCCAGAGCCTGATTGTCCAGGTCGGGCAATCGGTCTACGCCAATGCCGACTACAACGTTGAGGCGCGGCTCGCCCGTTGGATTCTCATGACCGACGATCGCCTCAGCCAGGACGAGTTGCCCATGACGCACGAGTTCATGGCGATGATGCTGGGCGTGCGCCGGCCTGGCGTCACTTCGGCGACGCACATCCTGGAGGGCGCCGGCATGATCAAGGCCAAGCGCGGGCGCATCATCGTGCTTGACCGCGAGAAGCTGAAGGAGCTGGCCGGCGACACCTACGGCCCGGCCGAGGCCGAGTACGAGCGGCTGCTGGCAGAGGCATAAGGCTGCCGCTGATCTGGCTCTGCATCCCGGAAGGATCGTCCGTCATCATCGGTCCGATATCGGATTGAAACCTAGCCGGGGCAAAGGCGTTAGGAGTCGATGCCTCGCTTCTTCTTCCACATCCGCGACGGTGCAACGCTGATTGAGGACCCGGACGGGAGCGAGCTGCCGGACCTTGCCGCGGCGCGCGAAGAGGCGGCTCAGGGTGCGCGCTTCCTCCTGGCGGAAAAGCTGAAGGCTGGTGAAGTGCTCGACGGCCAACGGTTCGAGATCACGAGCGCTGAAGGTGTCGTGCTCGCTCTCCTGCTGTTCAAGGATTTGGTCAAGCTCCGGTGAGCGCAGCGCCTTAGCCCTATGGAGGTCCGCTATTTCTTCGGGAACGGTCCCTCATCACAGCAATCACACAGGGGCGCTCGGGGTCGTAAGCGGCTGACCAGGATGGTCACCTAAACGTTCGGACACTGTTGGCGAAGTCGATGGCTACGTGGCGAGAGCGCTGAAGCGTGAGGTGTGCGCCGAAGCCAGGGGTCTGTGCCCGAACCAAGCGGCAAGACGATCGAGATTGAGGGCAGCGGCCGTGGCCACCCCTTGGAAGGTCGTCTTCGCCAGTCCACGGTAGCGGGCTCGGCGCAGGCCGAAGCTGCGCACGCCCTGCGAGATCGTGCCCTCGATGCCCTGCCGTTGCTCGTACAGGCGTCGGCCCTGCTCGCTCTCGTGCTGCTTGCGCGCCGCGGCCAACGCCTCGTGCTCGGCACGCGGGTGTAGGGTCAGCCGGCGGCTCGTCGCCCGCGTACAGCGCGGCTTGGCCGGACAAGGACGGCAGTCGCCAGGGCTGAAGCTGGCTCGGTTGAACGGGCGAGCGTTCGCCGCGTCCCGGTACTCGCCCCAGCTCGTGCTCTCATGGCCCTCCGGACATCGCACCCGGCGGCGCTCCCAGTCGACGATGAAGTCCGCCACCTGGATCGCCTCGGCATTGCGCCGCTGCCAACTGTGATTGGACCGCGTTGGGCCGATCAGATCGATCCCGTACCGTGCGGTGGCCGCTACCAGTTGCTCGGCGCTCACGTACGCGGAATCGACCAGATGCTCGGACGGTGTCAAACCTGCCTCGGACAGCGCTTCGTGGATCGCGCCGGTGCGAACGGCTTCGTGCACGTTGGCCGGCGTGGTGTCGGTGTGGACGACCAACCGCGGCAGGCCGTGGTCGCAGGTCTCCGTCAGGTGGACCATGTACCCCGTCCAGTCGGTTCCGGACTTGGCCCGGAACCGGGCGTCGATGTCGTAGGGCGACTCGACACGGTCGCCTGGACCACGCCCCCGCACCTCGCGCAGCCGCACCCAGCCGGCCTCGCCGTCCGTGCCGCTCCCCCGCACGAAGTGGCGCGCCCACACCCGTCGCAGCACGGCGACCGCGGCCAAGGCCGCGGCCGGCGGCGGCGCATCCGCGTCGTCCAGGGCGTCGAGTAGGCGATAGCCATCGGCCCCGACCTGGAGGACGTAAGCCTCGCGCTTCGCGCCGGTCTCCGGCAGGCGCGTTTCCTCGATCCGATGATCGTAGCGTGAGTCCCACTCGGGCGGAGCGAGAACACGTAGCCAAGCCGGGGCGACTATCGCGACGGCATTGAGGGCCGCGCGCAACGTCTCGGCCAGAAGCTCGACCCGATTGAGGTCGCGCACGGCTGCGAGCACGTGCGTGCTGTCGGTGCGCTGACGGCCCCGCGCCTTGAGCAGGCCTTGATCGCGCGCGGTATCAAGGATGCGGGCCAGCAAGCGTTCGCTGGCCGCGTGCTGCAGGAGGCGGCCCCGGAACTCGCACAGGAGGCTGTGGTCGAAGCCGGAATCGATGAGGTCGAGCGCCAGCAGGTACTTCCAGTCGATCCGCGCCCGGACGGCCTCGGCGGCCTAGTGATCACTCAGGCCTTCTCGGAATTGCATCAGCGTGACGAGGGCCAGACGCCAGGGTGCGTAGGCGGGCTGGCCGCGCGCCGGATAGAGATCGGCAAAGGCCGTGTCGGCGAAAATGGGACCGAGGTGATCCCGCAGCAGCAGGTAGGGATTGCCGCGGCGGAACGCGGTTCGAGCGATCCGAGCCGTGTCCTCAGGCACCGGCGGGAGCGCGGATTGCGGGCGGAGCGACATGAGCGGCCTCCGGGCGGGACGGCCACCCTACACCCAGCCCACCACCGCTCGGAATTCGCCAACAGGGTCCGGTCGTTTTACATACACACGCGATAGCACAACCATAGATTTATTCAGGGTGGGGAGCGGACACTGACTCTTCGCCCAGAAGTGAGGCGATCACCTTCGCCACCAAGCCGAAGCTCGCGCTCGCCATGATCGAGCGGGCCATCCAGGCAGAGGTGCCATTTGCGTGGGTGGCACCGGCACGTCGGCTTGGTGATGCTGGCTTTTGCGATGCTGGCGCGGGTGTGCCGGCTCGCTAACGGGCCGCCCCCGAAAACGACGCTCATCGCCAAGCTCGAGGTACCGTGGTCTGTCCAGGAGATCCGACGCGTGGCAATGCGGCTGGCGCAGCGGCGCATTGAGCCCGCCTTCGTGCTCGCATGGTCAGTGTGGCGACATGCCCACCAAGCTGCTGCTCGGCAGGCCATCTCAGAAGACGAATGCAGCTGTAATGTTAAGGGACGCCCCCTGATCAGCCGACTTGAAGCTGGCCGGCCGACTCTTTGCCACTGCGGCGATCGATCTCGACCTCGTAGGACACCTTCTGCCCCTCCGCGAGTTCGCGCAGGCCAGCCCGCTCGACCGCTGAGATGTGCACGAACACGTCCTTGCCGCCATCGTCGGGCTGGATGAAGCCGTAGCCCTTCGTGCCGTTGAACCACTTCACCGTGCCAGTTGCCATATGCGTTCCTCCTGTGCCGAACGAAGACTCTAACCTGCCGGCCGGCTCTTGGTATCCCGAACGTCAGTTCCTCACCGAAGATCGGCAAACAAGTCGAGCTGGGCCGAAGCTGTCTTGCAATGACGCGGTCGGCTGGCGACGAAGTGCGGGAGCAGCACGCCGGGCTTGCTGTACAGAGCCACGCCGACGATGCGGCTGCGGTCGCCATCATGAAATTGGATGCGGAGTGCGGACGGATCGGGCGACTTCTTCGGGCAGCGGCTCGGAGGCCGGCAGTTCGGCTAGAGCGCTAACCAGATCCAACAGGCCAGCGGCTTCCGCACCCATGATAAGGAAGTCGAAGGCTCGACCCACCCACGTGTTGCGCTCAGTCAGACCGGCCCCACCTTACCGAGTGGAAGGCACGAGAGAGTGCCTGCACGCGCAATCCCTCTTCCTCGTGGTCCGTAGCGACGAGCGACAGATGGTTTGGGAGCGCCGCTGGCCCTATGCAGGTGGCCTATGACGTCAGCGAGCGACGGGCCCTGCCAGGGCCACCGGCTTCGGTCGCTCGTCCCAGCGTTAGAGGAAGCGCTCTGATCCGCAGGTGGCGCTGCGGATGCGGCTGAAGGAGCTCGCTGCTGGACGGGTGCGCTACGGCTACCGACGGCTGCACATCCTGTTGCGGCGGGAGGGCTGGGCCGTAAACCACAAGCGCACCTGCCAGATCTACCGGGACGAGGGACTGTCGATCCGAACCAAGCTGCCGAAGCGCAAACGGGTCTGGCGCTACCGGCAAGGGCGGCCGGCCATAGCGGGGCCCAACGAGGTCTGGGCCATGGACTTCATGTCTGATCGCCTGTTCGACGAGCGTCCGTTACGGATCCTGACGGTGGTCGATTGCCATACGCGAGAGGCGCTCTCGGTCACACCGAGAGCCAACTTCCGCGCCTTCTAGGTGACCGAGGCCCCGGACGCCTTGGTCCGGCTGCGGGGGCGGCCCAAGAGCCTGCGGGTGGACAATGGACCGGAGTTCGCCGGGCGCATGCTCGACCGGTAGGCCTACCTGAACGGAGTTGAGATCGACTTCTCACGACCGGGCAAGCCGACCGACAACGCCTACATCGAAGCGTTCAACGGCCGCCTAGGGGCGGAATGCCTGAACGCCTCGTGGTTCCTGTCGCTGGCCGATGCCCGCGAGCGCATCGAGGACTGGAGGTGCCACTACAACGAAGATCGACCCCACACGGCCCTGGGCGGCTTGACGCCCCGAGCCTTCGCCAATCAAGCTGTCACAGCCCGAGAACTTGCATAGGCCGTGGACCACAAACCGGGGCAACTCCAACATGGCTCAAAGCCATACATCAGGGAGGACCACTTTTCAGGGGGCAGGCCATTTCGACACGTCGTTGTCCGAACCGATCGGAGGAACGGCGATAATTTGCGCGAGAGCTGGCATACTGATCACCATGGCTACTGCTGCGGCAATTTTGAAAGTATAGCAATTTTTTAAATCCTTTATTACGCAATGTTAGTAGCTCAATCAAAGTCTCCTTCTTCAAGTTCGATAAGCTCGTTGCTGATGTTGTTGCCAAGGAACTTTCTGCTGGCCGCGTCCTCGATCTCGCCTTGGCAGCTTTCAAACAAATCCAACGGATCGGAATTTTCCTCACCGAAGCAGTCGCGCAGAGTGTTAATTGATATGCGGCAGGGGATGTGCCTGCGCCCGTCAGACATTGCAAAACAAACGTGCTTTCGTGTGTTCGCATCGATGGCCGGCAGCCAGCCCGGATAACCGACGATTGGCATGGCAGACCCCTGTGATTTTCAACAGCCCCTCAGCCGGCACGATCTCTTTCTTGAACAACGTTTTGAGACTGCGAAACGAACCATAAAAGAAAACTTATTTCCAAGAAGTGAGTTGGCGCGATCAAACGCTGGAAACATAAATTAGTGCAGCGCAACACTTGCGGGTGGTCGAGCTCGCTACAACAAAGAGCCTGGCTGCGAGGCTGGGCAGTACGATCCCTTGATCATCCGGCTACCGCAGGGCAGGCACCCACGACCTGTTCGCCGTGCCAGACGTGCAGGCGGGTCGCTTCATTGGCTGTTGCGCCCGGCGTCACCGCTCCATCGGGTTCTGCGCCTTCCTCGATCAGGTCGAGGCCAACGTGCCGGAAGGCCTCGATGTGCATTTGGTGCTCGACAACGCGGCCACTCACAAAAACAAGCTGATCCACGACTGGCTACTGATGCGCCCGCGCTGGCTCCTACACTTCACGCCGACCTCAGTCTCGTTGCTAGCCCCTGTGGAGGGCTGGTTCGCACTGTTGGCAGCGACAGCTTCAACGCGGCATGTTCCAAGCCAGGGGCGATCTGGAAGCCGCCATCCACGACGACATCGATCGCACCAACGCAGAGCCGGAGCTGTTCATCTGGACCAAGTCAACAGCCGATATCATCGCGAGCATCAAATGCTTCTGTCGACGAGCTTCCAACTCAGATCACTGGGCGGAGAGCGGCAGCCTGCTTGACGTTATCATTGAGCGCGGGGTGTTGATTGCCGATGCGGACCGAGGCCCCCTTGCGCCTCGCCCACCCGATCGCCTCGGACGTTCGGGCGGACCGTCTGTCGATCCATGCCTCGTGCCGTACAGGTGCCGCCCGCCCATAGCGTCGTTGGCTTGGCTTCATGGTTGCTCCAGTTCACACAGCGTAACTGCGAGATCGAACGATGCCGTCACTCGATCTCTGGTGGTGAGCCGGACGGGATTCCGAGCGGCTCGTTCGATGCAGGCATTTCCTCCGGTCCATAGTCCGGAAGGCCCCGTGGTTCAGGCAACGGGTTTTGATCGGGCTGGGGAGGGCGCGCCGGTGACGGGTTGGGAGTCGTGGGGTCGGGCCGTTCGGAAGACATTAGATCTGACATAGAGATTCCTCGGAGTGCCTCTCGATGCCTCACTTCAGCCACCGGCGAAGACTGGAGCTGCGCAGAAGCGCCTCATGGCGTCACTGAAAGGTCGTCCATGAGGTACTGGACCAAGATCTCGCTCGTCGCCCTAAGCCCATAGGCCGTCAGAGTCTCGTGAGAGCCGGGTGGTATCAGCGTCGTGATGGTTTCGCCCTTGAGCGCAGTTTGAAATTCATGGATGTCCATGCCCGAGTTTGTCGCCTCTCGCTCGGCCTCGGTAGCAAAATCGGCCAGAACAGTGCTGCAACGCTCATCGACCTCAGTCACGTCGATTTTCCTTAGCGCCCGGATCTGGTATCATTGCTGGAACCCGCCTACAGTTCAATGTTAATAGTTTGAAAATGTCATCCGGTGCTGTCGAAAGTCTCATTCCTCTACACTTGGCACTGGACGTCGTCGAAATTGTTGAGATCGGAGTTGTTTGACGCGTTATGTGCCGCAGTTGGCCAGACGACGCCATCCATCACCTCAGTGTCGGCATCCAGTGTGACGCCGGGGGCGCGTCAGGCGTCCCCAGCGTCCAAAGATACATCTCCCACGGGCATGGAAGCCGAGCTCAATCCGAAACGAGATACTACTGCTTTGTCTTAGTCGGGGGCTTGACCGACCCGGTGACGATGTCCTCGCTTGTGAAGGGAATCATGCCCTCGTCATCGATGATGAGCTTATCACCAGCCTCGGCTGCACGCCCGTAGCCGGAGCCTCGGACACGAAGCTCACATCCCTCGTTACACTCGACCTCAGCCGATGCACCTGCCGCCATCTTCTGATCGGCCTGTGCCTGCCCGCGGTCAACCGTTAAGGTTTGTTCACTCTTGTTCTGATTGATCACTGTCAGCGCAAGCGCTGGAGTTACTGCAAGCATTACGACTGCCAACAAACTCGTCGCAACTGGGACGAATTTCATCGTCTTTATCCGCCAAAATAATAAATTAATTCGGTATATCTGTCTATGGCATTGCCTATAAAAAGTAAATTGTCCAAAAATTTATCTGGTTATGCAAATTTGACGATCCAAGATCCAGATTTTTCCGTCCGCTTGAGCTTGTTGTTGGGCGTTTCCGACACCACCATAGTGTTATGCGATCTTATCTTGAGCGCGTCCTGACACCAGGATCGGCCATGACCGCCATTTGCATACCATGGGCCGCATGTCCGGCATGTCGCTCAAACGGTAGAGGATCCATCACATGTCCAACGTGAAGGAGGTTGCCGAAGACAGGATGGGCCGGGCCTTGAACGGCTTCGTCGCTGCCATAGGCGCCCTTATCGCCGCATCGCCGTTCTTCCTGTCGTTCTCGGACAACGTTCCAGCAACCACGAACGCGCTGCTCTGCGGCATAGCGGTGTCGATCCTGGCAATCATGAACAAGCGCGGCCGCCATGTATGGGCGGAGTGGTCCGCCCTGGCGCTGGGGCCGTGGATCATCGCGTCGCCGTGGCTCATACAGACGGACATCGTTCCCTCGATGACCACCGGCGCCATGGGAGGCTTCGAGCCGGAGGTCGCAGCTCATGTCGCCTTCGGAATGGCGCTCCTGATCTCAAGTGCCTTCGTCATCGTACGATCTGGATCTTGGATCCTTGCACCAGACGCTTGAACCCAGCGGCGCCCTCGCGACGCAGCGGGAGCGTAGCTGGGCGATACGTCCCCACCGCAAACTCAGGGAGATCTGACGTGATAGAACTTTTCGATCGCCGGGGCCGCGAAGCTGCCTTCTGCCAAGATGGGCATTCAATCTACCTCTGGGACGGAAGGCCCGCAGCATACATCGTTGATGACGAGGTCTATGCCTATTCGGGGCGCTTTATCGGATGGTCGAAAGACGGCTGGATCTCCGACGAGGCTGGAGAGCGCCTATTGTTCGAATTCGATGCCGTCGGTGGGCCGGAGAAGCCGGGGCGCCAAACCAGGACAGCTACAGGACCGAGGCGCACCAAGCCCGTTAAGGGTGCGCCACGTCCGGCCTCGGCTCGGCCGGCCACGTTGCTGGCTTGGTCCAACCGGTCATTTGCTGATCTCATCTGACAGCGTCTACGGTCACGCTTTGTCGGAGGATCAACCCGCGGCGCGCGCATCCGAGCCAACCCCGTCGCCGGGCTGAAGGATTGCCGCGAGTTCATGGATGGTGTCCGTGATGTGAGTCAGCACCACCCGGATGCGCGGTGTATCCCGATTGTCCCGATGGACCAGCAGCAGGATGTCAGCACTCGGGGGAGCGGTCGGCGCCGGAACGCGCGTCAGCCTCGGTTCGCCGTCGCCCCTGAAGCATGCCAGGCACGCCAAGCCGCCTCCACTGGCGGCGGCAAGCGCCGCCGCCTCGTGGCTGCTCGTCTGCAGGACCACCGTCGCGCGCGACGCAAGATCCGTGAGCCAAGCGGACTGAGTCATCTCCTGGGTATCGTCAAGCTGCGTGATTAGGTGGTGCCCCGCGCAACCAGCCTCGAAGTCCAACGCGCCTTGGTCTCGCAGATAATCGGGAGTTGCGTAGATCCCGAACGCGATGTTGCCGATGCGCCGTACCACGAGGTCGTGCTGTTCGGGTTGCCTCATCCTCAGGGCGATGTCGGCCTCGCGCATCGCCAAGCTGAGTTCCCGCGGATTGGGGATGAGCTCGATCATGATGTCGGGATGCGAAGCATGGAGCTTGGCGAAGCTCGGCGCGAGGATATGAGCGGCCAGTGTTTCGGCGCAGGTGACGCGTACGAGGCCGCGAAGTCGGGTGTCGCGACCGGTGACGTCGCGTTCTAGGGCCAAGGCTTCTGCTTCGAGGTGCTCTGCCTTCCGACGCACCTCCTCGCCGGCCAAGGTCAGGACGTAGCCGTCGGGCGTACGGTTGAGAAGACGGACGGCGAGAGCCGTCTCCAACGAGTTCAGGCGGCGCCCGACTGTTGATTGCGAAACATGTAGCACCTTGGCGGCAGCCGAAAGCGTGCCGTGCCGGGCAAGCGTGAGGAAAAATCTCAGATCATCCCAGTCAAGCATCCATTACCTGCACCCAATTATGCGCCTCTCATCGTCAGCCTTTAAAGCTGATTTTACTTCGGCAAAGCCTATAATCCTTTGATGAAATAACCACGCCAAAAACATTTTCGCCAGTCAAAATGTTCGGCGCTGGCTCTCCGTATGAAAGGGAGTTTCATGTCACGACCACCTTTGAAGCCAGGCGGCATGGCGCCGACGCCCACCGACAAGCCTTCGCTAGACCCGGTGATCGCAGAAGGTAAACCAGATCCGGCGGCCGTCCGGATCCTGCGGTGCAAGACGGTGGCACAGGGTCGCCTCAACCAACTCAACTACATCCGGGGCCTGCCGCCGCAGCCAGTGATGGAAGACGAGCCGGAGGGTCTACTGGGTGAAAGCGTTGCGCCGAACGCCTCCGAGGCTTTGCTCGCTGCCCTGGGGTCCTGCCTTTCCATCGGCATCCACGCCAACGCCTTGGCACAAGGCATTCCGATTCGGTCTCTGGAACTCAATGTCGAGGCCGACATCAACATGACGTCACTCTGGGGCAGCGGCGACCTCCATCCCAAGACGATTGGGTTCGAGAGCATCCGCGTCTCCGTGAAAGTTGACGCGGATGCTTCCCGAAAAGCCCTGGCGACGCTCGTCAAGCACACGGTTCTATGGTCGCCGGTTGCGAACACACTGCATAACCCGGTTCATCTTGACGTGGCTCTGGCGAGATCCGTCGTGCTGGCATGACTGCAACGCGTGCTGGGGACGCGGCGCTGTGGTGCCGGCGCGAGCCGGGCTGGAGCGGCAGCGACGAGACTGGGCGACGAAGTTCGAGATGCGCACGCCGCGCTACACGACGCGGGTGGAGGAACTGCCGGTCGCGCGAGCGTGACGGCTTCGTCTATGCTCGTGCCGTGTGCAACCTCTACAGCCTGACGAAGAGCCAGGACGAGATCCGGCGCGCCTTTCGGATCGACATCGACCGCACCGGCAACCTGCCGCCGCTACCTGGCAACTTCCCGAACACCTCCGCCCCGATCGTCCATGTCGCCGACGGGCGGTGCGTGCTGTCGATGTACCGCTGGGGCATGCCTTCGCCCGCCTTCGCGCTGGAGGGCAAGCGGGTCAATCCCGGCGTCACCAACGTGCGCAATACGGGCTCGCCGCACTGGCGCCGCTGGCTCAGGCCGGAGCACCGCTGCCTCGTGCCGCTGTCTTCCTTCAGCGAGTTCAACAGCCGAGGCCAAGGCGGCCGCCTATTGGGCGACCCAGGACCGGCCGCGCATCTACCGCTGGCACTCGTTTGAGTGGGCCTGCGAGCAGACCAAGATCGGGCATCGCCTCACCAAGCCGCGCAGCCCATGGACGACGGATGAGGTTGAACAGCCCCTTTCTGCGTGGATCGTGCTGTTTTGTTGCCACCTACGGGCGACCGCGTGACGAAGAGCCGGGTTCGAGGTGCAAGCCCGGCCGCGCCGTCTTCATAGTCGCTCCTCCATTGCGGCGCCCGTGGGTACTCGCCGCCCACGCCGGCTCCAGCCCTCGGTCAGGTGTCGGTAGGCGACCTCCGCCTGCTCGACACGCCGCCGCTCCTCTTGCCGGACGCGGGTCAGGTTGTAGGCGTAGGCTGTTCCGCGCTGACCACGCCGTGCCGGCTCGCCCGAGCGCAGCTCCAGTTCCCGCAGCTTCTTGGCGTGGAGCGCAGGACGCACCCAGGCGTAGTCCTCACCCCGTGTGAGCAGGTGCCAGATGATCACCGCCAGCTTGCGTGCGACCGCCACGGCCGCGACGTGAGGCCCACGCCGCGCCGACACGCGCTGGAAGAAGGCGCGCAGTGGACCGGGCCCCCGCACGGCCTGCCAGGCCGCCTCGACCAACATCGTGCGGGCGTGGCTGCGCCCTTGCTTGGTGATGCGTCCATGCCGCGGCTTGCAGGATCCGGACTGATGCACGCTCGGGTTCAGCCCGAGATAGGCTACGAGCCGATCCGGGCCGGCGAACCGCGCCACGGGTCCGATGGCGGCGATCAGCCCGACGGCGACCACCAGGTCGATGCCTGGGATCGTCATCAGCCGCATGACGTTCGCGTTGGCGCGGGCCTCGCGCGCCAGTTCACGCTCGACGACCTTCACGTCCTCACTCAGCCGGTCGTACTCGCGCAGGTGCCGGGCGACGGCATCGCTCTCGTCGCCGGGCAGCGGCTGTGCCAGCAGCCAGGTCCGTCCCCGCGGCCCGAACAGATCGGCGTGGGGACAGGGCGGCACGAGATGCGAATGCAGGATCGACTGCACCATCGTCTTCAGCCGCGTCCGCTGCCGGACGATTTGGGTGCGGCGTGTGACTTGGCGCCGGAGCGCAAGCGTTGCCTCGTCCGGGATCCAGACCTCCGGCAGAAAGCCACTGGCATAGAGCCGCGCCAGCACGGTCGCGTCGATGACGTCGGTCTTGATCCGCGCCTCGGCGATCAGCCGCACCTGGCGCGGGTTGGCGATCACCACCCGGCCGACATGCGGCCGGATCACCTCCGCGACCGCGCTGGCGTTGCCGGTCGCCTCGACCACGACATGATCGTCGTGCGTCAGCGTCTTGGCGAACGCCGTCAGGTGATCGCGCGTCATGCCGATCCGACCAAGACGCCGGACCGCGCCGTTCTCGAGCATCACCGCCTCGGCGAAAACGCGGTGGATGTCCAATCCCACAACCCGCATGAGCCTGTCTCCTCGTCTCGATTACGGGAGCTGGCGGGCAACACGGCAACTACGGATCCGCGCTCGCAGCGCATCCGGGCGAGCCGCAGGGGCGGCCAGATAACGGCTCGGGCTCGCAGCCCATCGTCTAAGGGTCGGCCTGCCCGCACTCACGTGCTCCCGGTGCCCCGTGTCCCGGATGGGCTCACCATAGCGCCGATCCGAAGATCAGCGGAACGCGACGGCACCGAGGGTCATCATGCCGGATAATGGCCAAGTCGAGCGGATGAACCGCACCATCAAGGACGCCACGGTCAAGCGCTACCATTACACCAGCCATGACGAGTTGCGGCAGCACCTGCAGCTGTTCGTCGACGCCTATAACTACGGCCGCCGGCTCAAGACCCTGCGCGGTCTCACGCCCTACGAGTTCATCTGCCAGACCTGGACGAAAGAGCCCGAACGCTTCAGGCTCGATCCTTCACACCACATGCCGGGACCGTACATCAGTAACCTAGAGCCGTGCCCGGCGGTGTTGCGACAGGACGGTGGCTCGAGCGTTGGCCGGTGAAGGAGCCAGCGATGCCTTCACCGTTGTCTGTCGATCTGCGCGAGCGCGTCGTGGCGGCCGTGACAGAGGGCGCTTCCTTCCATCAGGCGGCGGCGCGGTTCGGGGTGAGCGTGTCGAGCGCCAGCCGCTGGTCGCAGCTGTTTGCGCAGCAGGGTCACGTCGCCCCCAAACCGACACACGGCGACGATCGCCTGCCGGCGATCGAGGCGCATGCGGATCTGATCCTCTCCCTCGACGAGGCCCGGCCCGAACGCTTCCTGCGCGAGTTGCGCGACGCCCTGGCCGAGCAGGGCGTTCAGACCAGCACGAGCGGGCTGTCACGCTTCTTCGCTCGCCATGCGATCACCCGTAAAAAGGGGCGCTGTACGCAACTGAGCAGGAGCGGGCCGACGTGAAGGCGGCGCGTGAGGCGTGGTTCGCGGCTCAGCCTGACCTCGACCCCGACAAGCTCGTCTTCCTCGACGAGACGGCGGCCGCCACCAACATGGCCCGCCGCTACGGCCGCGCCCCGTGCGGCGAGCGCTGCCGGATCCTCGTGCCCCAGGGCCATTACAAAACGACCACTGTCACCGCCGCTCTGCGCACCACCGGCCTGTGCGCCTTCGACCTCGCGGATGGCGCCACCAATGGCCAGCGCTTTCGCGACTACGTCGCCAACCGCCTCGTCCCGGTGCTGCGGCCCGGCGACATCGTGATCCTCGACAACCTGCAAGCTCACAAGGTCAGCGGCATCCGCGAGCGGGCCGAGGCGGCCGGCGCGCGGCTGCTCTACCTTCCGCCCTACAGCCCCGAGTTCAACCCGATCGAACAGATCTTCGCCAAGCTGAAAGCGCTGCTGCGGACCGCAGCCGCCCGCACCGTGCCAGACCTCTGGGACGTTATCCGGCACGCCTTCACCCGCTTCACTCCAGATGAGTGCCGCAACAGCCTCGCCGCCGCCGGCTACGACAACGACTTGGCCGTCGCTACGTAAGCGGGAACGGCTCTAGTAAGCGCAGTCCGATCCCGCTCCACTCTTCGGAATTCCGCCACCTTCGGGCCTGTCGTTGTGTAGACGTTCTGCCTTGAGTTCGCGTTCTGCCTCGAACCAGAACTCGGTGTCGTAGCCCTTTGGCTGATGCCGCCGCTCCCAGATTTCATAGGCACGCTGGCGGATTTCGTCAGATGTTGGGTCGGCGATGAAGTGGTTCATGTCGCGGCTCCTACGCTGGTATCGTAGCTAATCACCCAACAAGGGTTTATTGATGTTCAGACGATCACAATCGAAATAGCCAAGGCATGAAGGCCCGCTGGCGGGTAGGCGTGAATAGCCGCCATTTATTCGGAGTGGGAAAATTTTCGGACACTGTTGGTGAATTCAACCTTGGCGCTCCGGTCGCAGCCGGAGGCGCGACCGACGTTGCGTTGTCCAAGGCATGGGCCCGTCTGTTTCAAGGATTGGCCGCCTCCGCGGCGACACTGACGTGAATTCGCCAGCAGTGTCCCTTCGCTTTCATTACAAATAGCCCAGCGCTGACGAGAACGTTTTGCCGGACGCAACCTCACCCTTCGGCTCAACGAGCCCTTCGGGAGTTTTTCATGCGCGTTGCTGATTTGCCTGATTCCACGACGCCCGTGCAGCGAGGCGGCTCCCCTCATCGTGGCTTCTCAAGCAGTGATGGGTTTCGCGGTACGAATGCCGACCGCTTTCCCAACGGCTTCGATCTGTGCCGACTGCGTGATCAGCATGCCTTCAAGGTGTTCGATCTGGATGCGGTCGAGCTTGTCGTGCAGTGACATGATTTCAACCTCGGCCTTAAGGTTGATCTCGTAATCCAGGGCTGCGGCTAACCGATCCCTCGCTGCCTGACGGTTCTGAGACATGAGGATCATAGGCGCCTGCAAGGCGGCGACCATCGACAGGATTAGGTTGAGGAAGATGTAGGGGTAAGGATCAAAGCCACCGCCAGATCGCGCCAGCACGACGGTGTTTACGAGCACCCACGCGAGAAGCATGCCGGTGAAGACCATGATGAAGGCCCACGAGCCGCCAAGTTGAGCAACCCGGTCCGCGAGGCGCTCGCCAAAGGTTTGCTGCTCGGCGAGAACGATGTTGACGTCCTGGATCACATGCATCCGCTTGGCAACGTGCAGGATGACCCGCTGTTCTCGTGCTGACAGGCAGGAGGCCCCTCCGTCCAGAAGCTGCCGGGCGAGTTGGGTTACTTGGCTGTCGGCGTTTGCCTGAGAGGCGTTCAATGTCGCCAGACTCACCTGTCGACAGCCGTCACCGGCTTCCAGGAGAAGACCTCGGCTCCGGACCCGTCGAGGATCCGCAGGCCATCGGGCGCCTGGGGCATGTCCAAGGTCTCAAACAGAGACTGCGCCCTGACCTTGGCATCCTCCAACGTCGGAACGTCCTGCGGAACGCGATCCAAGATGGCATGAGCGGCATCACCCGGCCTGATCCGGAAAAACTCGACGGTAAAGTTCATGGATCGCTCCTCCTGGGCGAGATATATACATTTTTCAGAAAAGCGGCGTGAGAAATTCGGTGCGGTATATCCCAAATAAAAGTAAAATAAATTGCCGGCGCTTGCCTCTAGACACATGGCGAATGCCAGCGGCGCGTCCCATATTGTGAGGATGATCATCTTCGCGCCGAACCCACACACGCTGCGGGTCACTCCTTCTACGGCTGACCCTGGTCGCTTTGATTGGGCGATCCTGAAAGATGGTGCGGTACTACGCCGATCCCCTCGATCGTTTGGATCGGAGGGAACGTCAGCAGCAGATGGTGACAGAGCGTTACGCGAAATCACGGCGCTCTGGCAGAATGCCAAATAGAGGGTGAGACAGAATCTCTCTGGCAGGCGCTTCTGTCTCACTTGCGCTGCACGCCCGATATCGTACCAGACGCTCTCCAGCGCCATCGCACGCCAGTCAGAGTGTCCTGGATTTGACCTGACCGGCTGGCTTTGGACTGGGCTGATTGAGGGATCAGCCGGGATCAGAGGAGTTGGGAATGAAGCGAGGTCAGAAGACGAGCGCGGAACAGGTTGTGCTCAAGCTGCGGCAGATCGAAGTGCAGACAGCTCAAGGCAAAAGTTTGGCTTTGGCGTGCAAGGAGGCGGAGATCTCCGAGCAGAGCTTCGTGACGAGTGCCTACGATAGGAGATCTTCTACTCGCTGAGAGAAGCACAGGTCGTGATTGGCCTATGGCAGAACACCTACAACCGTGTCCGGCCGCATTCGTCGCTGCGCTACCGGCCGCCCGCGCCTGCCAGCTTCCCGGATCTGGCCTTCCGGCTACCCATGGCCACTACCATGCAGCAGCCTCGCAACTGGCCCGGTCCAAAATACCGGTCAGGTCACCCCGCGGCTAGGCCATCGAACTCAAACCTGATCGGAGCCTTTATCTGTGCGCCGATCAGGAGCCACTGAATGCCGAATGATGCGAGGTCTCCGGCCTCAGATACCCTCGCCCATATCCCACCGGCGGACTTCGTAGCGGCTTGGCGCGCCATTGTCGGTGAGCCTCCCGCTGTCCTGCTTCCGAGTCGGTCCCAAATGATCCGGATCCTCGTTGAGAGCATGCCGGTTGCGTCAGCTCGCGTTGACGAGCCGGCTCCATGCGCATCCCAACAATGATCTGGCAGAACCCGAAAAGAGAACGGCCACGGGGGCCGGAACGAAGGTGCGCGTACATCCGGCGTCACTCACATCCCGGCATCGTGGCCGCGTCCGATCAAGCGACAGGATCGCGATCGGCATGTCCCTGAGATGGGGACAGCATAGTTTACAATCAATGAGCAGCCCCGCCGTCCGATCTGCTCACGGGCTGGCGGGGCGTGTCGCGCCCCTGTTATCGCCTCGGGCCACCAGAGGTCATGCCGTAGTTGGGCACATAGCGGTCATTGAGTTCCGCGTTGCCCTCTTTGGCTGAGCGATCGATGCCGCGGTTCAAATATGTGCTGATGGAGCCGGTCGTGAGGTCATCGGAGGCGTTCGGTGCCGGCCGATCCGTGAAGAAGCTCGACGGCTTTTCACCTCGGATCGTTGAATAGCTCTGAGCAAAAGCAGGAGGAGATATCGCACTGACGCCCAGAACAAAAGCGGCGATATCAGCATTGATACGAGTGTTCATGGCACAACCCTGTAAGGCTTGCGCGGTCTCCGTCGAATGGCGGCTGGCCGTGACTTGTTGCGTAGCGCTGAGTTAAGCCTGAACTTTCTGGAACGACGTGCCATTTGGCACGCCGTCATCAATGACTTCTGCTTCAGTCTTGACGCCGGCTGTCCAGAGTCAATCCGGGCGATCAGTCGAGCTGCAGGCTAACGCCTCGTGCAGGTGTCTTCGACGGCAAGCTTGACCGTTCGTGGTGGCGCTCCAGATACCGCGTCGGCCCCGGCCTAAGCGCCGGGGGAATATCGGCGGGGTGGGAGGGTTCTTACCCCCACTGCCTCTCGCCTCGTCGGCCCAGGGATCTTCACACGCAGCGAAATGCATGAGGCTGGTAGGCGGCCGTCCCGTCTGCCTGGGGCGGTGACCGCCTCTTGGAACACAGCGAGCGCGGTGTCATCCGGCCGCCCACGCTCTCCATCGTGACCGCGCCGACAGCACGTTATCCTGGCTGGGTATGGGGAGCAGGCGCATGTGTACAGCTCGCACATTCGGGACGGATCGCGGCCGGGCCGGCCACTCCCATCCCGCCTTCGCATGCCTGCTTCCTCCCGCACGATCCCAAGGCGCGAATGACAACAGCCGCAAGCTTCAGGCTTCTGACGTGTTGGCTGGGAAGGGCCACCGCCGGAGGCTGCGGGGGGTGGGCAATCGGAACATCGAGCATCGGCTTGGCCGCGGTTGGGTCTACAACAACCGCAACATCGTCGAGCGGCTCTGGGCGCGCCTCAAGGAGTGGCGCGCCGTCGCCACACGCTACGAGAAGACCGCCGTCAGCTTCGCCGGTGTCCTCTGCCTCGCTGCAACGCTCGATTGGCTCAAGTGACAACACGCCCTAGCATGCACTCCATGACGGGCGATTGCGTCGTGTCGAGTAAGGCAAGGAGCATGAACACGTGCTCTGGGTAGATCACGCCTTCTGCGCCCGTGCCAGCAGGATCGCTGTGCGCAGGGCGCCGCGCTTAAGGCCGAGATCAGCCTCGTCCGCTCGCATATCCTTCCCCAATGACGTATGCTGGCACCAACCAAGAGGATGTGATCGATATAGCCGACGTCGACGTGGATCAGTGGCTTGAGGGTTGGGTGGAGAACAACCTCACCTCCCCTGGTTACGTGGAGGCGAAGGCCGAGATGCGCGATCAGGCGGAAGCGTGCGCTGTTGCGGCCAAGAGCGAGGATATTTCCATTGCCGTGCTTAAAGAAGCCGCTGGCGGCGACCTCGAAGCGTACCTGCTGGATCGTCAAAACGCATTGACCGACGCCGAAGTGGGTCACCGCGCAAGTAGAGACGCTTGATTTTTCTGCCTAGCCGTAACTAACGGCGTCTAGGGCTGTCTCATCCAGCGTGCTTCCGCGCACATCCACAGCACCGATGCCGGAGCATCTTCGCCTCAGGCTGCGCTTGCCCCCTCAGCGGCCCGATCCAGCGGCGCAGCGGTCTTAGGACCAACCCTGCGCCGTTGTCGCTTCTGGAGCCCTCGATGAGGGCGGCGGCGCCCCGGATCAAGCCCGAAGCCATATACGGCCGCCGTCGATCTGAGGACCATTCTATTCGACGATCAACATGACCTAATCGAAGAGGCTGGCCGATGAGATCGGACGCAGGGCCGAGGGAACGCCCTTATAGGATTGCGCTGGAAGGGCAGGCGCTCGGTAGGAAGAGCGGGGCCAACACCTCGATTTGCCCTAAGGACTGTTCGAGGTGCTGTTCGCACCGGACTTGAGTGGGATCGAGAGTTACCGAATTAAGCCGGCTGTGCCGGCGCCCTTCCTCGAGTGCCGCA
Source organism: Methylorubrum extorquens (assembly GCA_900234795.1). Taxonomy (NCBI): domain Bacteria; kingdom Pseudomonadati; phylum Pseudomonadota; class Alphaproteobacteria; order Hyphomicrobiales; family Methylobacteriaceae; genus Methylorubrum; species Methylorubrum extorquens. Next base: position 5,501,000 of record LT962688.1, on the reverse strand, counting down.
TCAAGGTTCATTCCCATTCCCCACGTGCCGTATCGGCGCTCGCCGTCCGCCGCTTCGTCTCGAATGCGCCCGGCCGCGGCCCCATCGCCACCAGGGCCTCCTGCTTTCCTCGATCCAGCCAGTAAACCCCGTAGTCCGGCAGGGCGTTGGCCTCTATGACCTTCCGCAGCTCGTACTTGAAGCGCGGCAGCGGGCTACCCTTCCCGGACTTACCCCACAGCGTTGAGACTGACATCTGGAAGTACGGCTGCTGGCCGACGTGCTTACGCACAACGCGGTACAGCCAGCGCTCGTAGTTGCCCGGGATAGTCAGGTAGGCCGCGCTGAGCTGCAGCACCCGCCGTTCCTCAACTGCCGCCTGGAGCCAGCCACTCAGTCTCACCTCAAGGTGCCCACGGCTGTCGCCGACAGTTACATCCTCGATCAGCGTGAAGGTCTGCTCCGCGCCGAAGCCACCGTCGGGCTGGATGTTCGTCGTGTACCGCGTGCCCTGCAATCGCTCGAGGCTGGCTCGCAGCAGTGTGTACTCGCGCCCGCTGCCCATAAGGCCGCGCGCCTGCATCAACTGCCGCGGGTTTAGGTCGACCACTTCCGGCACCGTGCTGCCCGGGGGCTCTTCGTGGATGAGCCGGCTGGCAATCAGAGTCCGACTCCTTCGGTCCTAGCTGATCCTCTTAATCAGCCCGGTCCAAAGCCAGCCGGTCAGGTCACCGCGCGGTTGACGGAGCCGTTAGGCCCTGTGGGGACCGAACAACTATGCCGGAGGGCGTCTCGCGCAACCTGGAAGTGACGCACTCGACCTTGTCGTCCTGGCACGATGGCTTCCTGGCAGCGGGCGAGACCAGACTCGCCACCTGGCCCCTCGATGCGGAAGCGCTGGAGTCGGCCCACTGTCCCATTGGATCAAGCATTATGGCGCCGCTTCGCCAACTTGGATTCGGGGGAGTCGAACCGCGGGTAGGGAGTGATGCCGGTGCTCTCGTCAGACAAGCTCCTTCTTTCGGAACGTAAGGTTACTTCTCCCGCTATTGCAAACCTGAGCGAGACGGATCAGTCCGCTCCTGCCGGCTATGTCAACCTTCGTGTCGTGCAGGAAATCTGCGCTGTGCTCACGAAGCTCGGCGTCAATTCCCATGCCCTCGTCGCCGAGGCGAACCTCGAACCTCGACTCCTGGCCGGCGGTCGCTCATTTGTGTCGTTCGCCGCGCTCAGTCGCCTCATGGCCTTCGGAGCCCCCCACACACACTGCCCCCATCTTGGGCTGCTTGTAGGGCAACGGACCACCTTACGGTCGCTCGGGCTACTCGGCCTGCTGCTGCGCAACTCGGAGACGGTCGGTGACGCCTTGCGGGCTCTCGAAACACACCTAAGCTTGTACAACCGGGGCGCAGCGATCGGCCTTGGCGTCTATAGCGATATCGCTGTCCTGACCTATGCATCTCATGAGGGTGAAGCTGAGGTCGCTGGACTTCATGGGGAACGGGCGCTTGCCAAAGCGACCAACATCCTGCGGGCGCTGTGCGGTCCGTCATGGGCCCCGCTCGAGGTGCTGCTGCCACGCTCCGTCCCGCACGACGGGGCGCCGTACAAAACCTTCTTCCGCGCGCCCGTCCGGTTCAATCAGGATGCGGCCGCTCTGGTTTTTCCGACGTCCCTTCTGCAGCAGCGGATCGAGAACGCTGATCCAGCTCTTCGCCGGAAGGTGGAAGACCGTCTCCGCCGGCATGCAGCCGCAGAGCGCTGCACATTGACCGATGAGCTCCGCTTATACCTTGGCGCCGCAGTGACCCGCCAGCGTTGTAGAGCGATGCGTGTCGCGCGGCTCAGGATGATAGGCCGACGTACTTTGAGCCGGCGCCTGAAGGCCGAGGGGACAAGCTTCAAGCAGCTGGCCAACGAGGCGCAGTTCCGGGTGGCGCGGCAGCTCCTAGCCGACACCAGCATGAGCATAGCGCAGATTTCGGCCGTTTTGGACTTCTCCGAACCGGCTGCCTTCACGCACGCTTTCCGGCGCTGGGCCGGCATGACGCCGAGCACCTGGAGGCTGGAGGCAGCTATGGCGATCCGTCGATTAACCCGCCCAAAACCGAAAGGATGCTGAATGCTGTGACGGACGGAACAGGTCCGGCAGCATTCTGGCGCCTCTGCCCTGATGATACTAGCGGGCGGGACGATCGTTGCGGGTCGCTCGAACGATTACGCGGCAGGCTCGGGCCCGGACTAAAGGGGAGTAACTGCTACCGCGAATTCGCAATGTCGATCGCGCAACATAGTTGTGCGAAGATTTCACTGATATGCTTGAACAAGATTCCGCCGCAGAGCGGTTGTCTGATGTCGATCATGAACGACGCGCCAGTCTTTGAGATCAGGATCACGACCAGCGAGACTGGCAGCATCCTGCGCGCGCCGTCCGAGCGCGAGGTAGCCGCTAAGGCCGAGACCCTGCTCCGCAGGGTGCATGCCCGCGGCGAGCTGATCGGCTTCAGCATCATCGGGCCGAGCGCTGCTGGCATCGGTCGCCTCAAGGCCTACCTCGAAGACGTGCTCATCGAAGTCTCGCGCCTGAGTCTCTGACGGCAGCTTGGCCCCTCAGAAGGCGGCTCGTCGCGGCCTCTGGCTGTCCCCTGCCAACAAGCGGAGCACAGACGGGGGTACCGCTCCGGGCGATCGGACTCCTGCTGCACCGGCTCGGTCTTCGGGCCTGCCTTTTGTTCCGACGCGCCTCATTTCAAACCCCGCTGTCCCATTCGATCAAGCGAGAACACCAACTTCGCATCAACTTGCGAAGGGCATCAACTTGCGAGGGGAATATACATTGCATATTTTCCCTGAGAAAGTCTCGCAGCTGCGATGGACGTGACTATTCGCCGACAGCGGCGCGCAACTTGTGTGCTTTTATGAGGGTAGGTAAGGGAGATTTTTTATGTGTTGAGCCTTAAAGCATAGCTTGTTCCCGTCTAATGGAGGTGTGTGTGCAGCATTCGCAAGTCGCAGAAGTGGCTACGACGAGGGATGGCCGCGCGCGAGAGATACTAACGTTCTTAGTTTTAGCGGTCTTGATCTGGCCCTTCATTGCCGTTGGGGTGGTCTCCGGCTGGGGCTTCCTCGTCTGGATGTACTACGCGTTCACCGGACCCCCGGGGCCGGTCTAGGAGAAAGCGATGGCGCGTGAACAAGCGTGTTGGTCCCGACGTGACCTGCTGGGCGGCCGTCCAACCTCTAGTCTTGGGCCCGGTGATGAACATCATATCAGCGGGCTGGTGGTCCACGCCCGACCGGAACGGTTGGCTGCGGTGTTGGCCTCGCTCGGAGCCATACCAGGCCTAGAAGTGCACGGGGATAGCCCAGTCGGGAAGATTGTCGCGACTCTGGAGACCCTGACGCAGGACGACGTCGTGCGGCGACTGGGCGAGATCGGGGAGCTTCCCGGCGTCCTCTCCACTGCCCTCGTCTACCACCGCTTCGACTGAGGCGCGTCGGCCGGCGACGCCCTCGTACCGAGGAGCCGATCATGGACGTATCTCGTCGAACCGTGCTCAAGGCTCAGGCCGCAGCTGCAGCGGCGGCTGTTGCAGGTATCGACCTTCCAGCCGAGGCCCAGAACCTCGCGGCCGGCGAGGACATCGCTCTGAAATGGTCAAAGGCGCCGTGTCGCTTCTGCGGCACAGGTTGCGGCGTGATGGTCGGGGTGAAGGACGGCCGCGTGGTGGCGACGCACGGCGATATGCAGGCCGAGGTCAACCGCGGCCTGAACTGCGTAAAAGGCTATTTCCTCTCGAAAATCATGTACGGCGCGGACCGGTTGACGCGACCGCTGATGAGGGTGCGCGACGGCAAGTTCGACAAGAGCGCCGAGCTGCAGCCCGTCTCCTGGGACCAAGCCTTCGACGAGATGGCCCGGCAATGGAAGCGCGTTCTACGTGAGAAGGGTCCCAAGGCCGTCGGCATGTTCGGCTCGGGGCAATGGACCATCTTCGAGGGCTACGCGGCGACCAAGCTCATGCGGGCCGGCTTCCGCTCGAACAACCTCGATCCAAATGCCCGCCACTGCATGGCGTCCGCCGCCGTCGGCTTCATCCGCACCTTCGGCATGGACGAGCCGATGGGGTGCTACGACGACTTCGAGCACGCCGACGCCTTCGTGCTCTGGGGCTCGAACATGGCGGAGATGCATCCGATCCTGTGGACGCGGGTCATCGACCGCCGCCTGAGCGCGCCGCACGTCCGCATCGCCACGCTCTCGACCTACGGGCACCGCACGACCGAGCTTTCAGACCAGTCCCTGATCTTCCAACCGGGGACCGACCTCGCCATCCTGAACTTCGTGGCGAGCTACATCATCCAAAATGGAGCCGTGAACCGCGACTTCGTCGACCGGCACGTGAAATTCCGCATCGCCAACACGGATATTGGCTACGGCCTCCGGCCTGAGCACGTGCTGGAACAGCGCGCCTCACATGCAGACGAGGCAGCCGTCTCGCAGCCATCCGACTTTGACGCCTACGCCCGGATGGTGAGCGACTACAACCTTGAGAAGACTGCCGAGCTGACTGGGGTGTCAAAGGAGCGACTGCTGACGCTCGCCAAGATGTACGCCGATCCGAAGACCAAGGTGATGTCGCTCTGGACGATGGGCTTAAATCAGCACGTTCGCGGTGTCTGGGCGAACCACCTCATCTACAACATCCATCTGCTGACCGGGAAGATCTCGGAGCCCGGGAACAGTCCCTTCTCGCTGACGGGGCAGCCGTCGGCTTGTGGCACCGCCCGCGAGGTCGGCACCTTCGCGCACCGCTTGCCCGCGGACATGCAGGTCAACAACCCCGAGCACCGCAAGCACGCCGAGGAGATCTGGAAGCTGCCCCCCGGCTTGTTAAACGGCGAGATCGGCTATCATGCCGTGCTGCAGGACCGCATGCTCAAGGACGGCAAGCTCAACGCTTACTGGATAATGTGCAACAACAACCTGCAGACGGCTCCCAACACAAACAATGAGACCTATCCAGGGTACCGCAACCCAGCCAACTTCATCGTCTGCTCGGACCCCTACCCGACGGTGACAGCTATGGCCGCGGACGTCGTACTGCCCACAGCTATGTGGGTAGAGAAGGAGGGTGCCTACGGCAACGCTGAGCGCCGAACTCACATGTGGCGCCAACTCGTCAACGCGCCCGGCGATGCGCGCTCAGACCTCTGGCAGCTGATGGAGTTCTCGAAGCGGTTCACCACTGACGAGGTCTGGGCCCCGGATACCCTAACCGCCCATCCGGAGTACAAGGGCAAGTCCCTCTTCGACGTGCTCTGGCGTAACGGCAGCGTCGACGCCTTCGGCTTGGACGAGATCGGGGCGGACCACGAGAACGTCGAATCGAAGCGGTTCGGCTTCTACGTCCAGAAGGGCCTGTTCGAGGAGTACGCCGCATTCGGGCGCGGCCATGGCCACGACCTGGCGCCCTTCGACCGCTACCATGAGGTCCGTGGCCTGCGCTGGCCCGTCGTCGACGGCAAGGAGACGCGCTGGCGCTACCGCGAGGGACACGACCCCTACGTCGAGAAGGGAGCCGGCTGGCAGTTCTACGGCAATCCTGATCGCAGAGCAGTGGTAATGGCGGCACCCTACGAGCCGCCGGCCGAAGCCCCGGACCAGGAATACGACCTCTGGCTGGTCACGGGTCGCGTCTTAGAGCACTGGCATTCGGGCTCGATGACGATGCGGGTGCCCGAGCTCTATAGAGCCTTCACCGGCGCCGTGATGTTCATGCATCCTGACGACGCGCAGAAGCGCGGCCTTCGCCGTGGGCAGGAGGTGCGGATCGTGTCGCGGCGCGGTGAGATCCGCTCCCGGGTCGAGACCCGCGGGCGCAACACGATGCCGCCCGGACGTGTCTTCGTTCCATTCTTCGACGCCAGTCAGTTGATCAACAAAGCCACGCTTGACGCCACGGACCCGATCTCGAAGCAAACCGACTTCAAGAAGTGCGCCGTCAAGGTGATCGGCGTCGCTATGACCGAGCGGGGGGGCGGAATGATGCGTCGCCTCCTGCTCTCCGCCAGCGCGGCGTGGCTCGTCGCAGGGGCGCTGTTCGCGCAGGAAGCCCCTCGATTGACCGGTCCGGAGCCGTTTAACAAGGAAACGCCGGCCCCGCCGATGCAGCGGCAAGTCACCGATGACTTCCGCCGCAAGCGCAACTACCCGGACCAGCCCCCCCTGATCCCGCACTCGATCGAGGGCTATGCACTCGACCTAAACGCGAACAAGTGTCTCGCCTGTCACGCCCGGAAGTTCACCGAGCAGTCGCAGGCGCCGATGATCAGCGTTACGCACTACCAGGATCGCGAAGGAAACACGCTCGGCGGAGTCTCCCCGCGACGCTACTCATGCCTCGCCTGCCATGTGCCGCAGACCGGGGCGCAGCCGCTCGTCCCGAACACCTTCGTCGACATGGACGCTCTCGTCGAGCGCGAGCCTCGGGGGCGCTGACATGGCGGCTATCGCGCGGGCGTGGTCCTGGTTCTGGCTGAACCCCCTGGGTGCGTACAGCCACGCGCCCACCGGTCACCTTGTCGCTGGCCTTCTTGACGCTCGGTGGCTTCGTCGCCGGCGTCCTGTTCTGGGGAGGCTTCAACACGGTCTTGGAACATACCAACACCGAGACGTTCTGCACGTCGTGCCACGAGATGAGGGCGAACGTCTTCGAGGAGCTCAAGGGCACGATCCACTACACCAACCGCTCAGGCATTCGTGCGACTTGTCCCGACTGTCACGTGCCTCATCAATGGACCGACAAGATCGCACGCAAGATGCAAGCCTCCAAGGAGGTTTGGGGGCACATCTTCGGCTCCATCGACACGCGCGACAAGTTCCTGAACCTGCGCCATCGCCTGGCGGAACACGAATGGGCGCGGATGAAGGCTAACGACTCTTTGGAATGCCGCAACTGCCACAGCGCCCAGTCGATGGACGTTTCGAAGCAAAACCCTCGTGCAGCAGCTGCCCACGAGAAGGACCTGTTTACGGGCAAGAAGACGTGCATCGATTGCCATAAGGGCATCGCGCACAAGCTGCCCAATATGCAAGGGGTTCCGGGATGGCAGTGACTAGGCGCTGGCTGTCTTGTTCGGCATTGGCCCTTTGGTTCATCGGCTCGTCTCAATCGTATGCGGATGAAGCGGCGAGCCGGTTCATCGAGTCTGCCTACGCGTCTGCCGTATTCCAGGCCAGAATCTCGCGCATCACTGCGGCCAAAGACCCGCGTCCTGGCATCAAGGCCTTGGCCGAGCGCGTCCACGACTTCCGGGCAGCCCAATTGCCGGAGCTTGCCCGAATAGCTGAAGCTATTGGGGTTGGCGTGCGGGACATGCTCGACTTGGAACTGCGAAGCATCGTCGAGAACATCGAGCCTCTGGACTACTTGGCCCTGTCGCGACGCTACGCCGAGGTCGAGGTGCAGGCCCTTAGTCGCGAGATTGTTGCCTATGAGAATGCGGCACGGTCAGAAGTGCAAGAGATACGCGATTATGCCGCGGCAACACTGGGAAAGCTTCGCGACCTCAACAAGGCGGCTCAAACCGAGCTTGCGGCAGTCATGCCCTAAAAAATCTACCACTGACCTGACCGGTATTTTGGACCGAGCCGAGTGAGCGACTGTCTTGCTGGTCAAGCGGGTTGCCATGGCGTTCCGTCTCTCAGGATGGCGTTGAGGATGGTGATCAGCTTCCGAGCGGTGGCAATCAGGGCAACGAGCTTGGGCTTACCGGCTGCGATGAGCCGGTCCCGGAAGGTTTTCAGCGCGGCATTGTGACGGCTGGCCACCATGGCCCCCATGAACAGCGCCGTGCGAACAGGTGCGCGGCCGCCTGCAATGAAGCTCCTCCCTCGCCACTGACCGGATTGCCGCGTCCAAGGGGCCAAGCCGACCAGCGCGGCGACTTGCTTCCGGTTGAGGCTTCCAAGCTCAGGCAGCTCCGCGATCAGGGTTCGTGCGATCGTCGGTCCAACACCAGGAACGGAGGTCAGGAGGGTCTCCTTCCTGCGCCATTCAAGCGACCGGTCTACCTCTGCATCGATCGAGCGGTCGATCACACTCTGCTCCTGCTCCAACGCCTCTATGACGCGCCGGACGCTGTCTCGAATGCACGGTGGAGCTTGGCTCGCTCGCTGCCGCTCGGACGCGATCAGTCCTACGATCTGACGGCGTCTTGTGACGAGATCAGCCAAGGCCTGAGTCTCGGCATCGGCCCGAGCGCGAACGGGTGGGTTGGTGGCCGCCGCGAACCGGGCGATCACGGTGGCGTCGATGCGGTCGGTCTTGGCGCGTTGGCCCAAGGCGTGAGCGAAAGCACGGACCTGTGCTGGGTTCACGATCACGGCTGGTAGCCTCCAGGTGGTGAGAGCACGTGCCACCATGGCTTCCAAACCGCCGGTTGCCTCCAGGACGACGAGCTTCGGCTTCAGGGGCCGGAGGCGTTCGCACAGCTGCTCCACACCCTCTGTCGTACGGTCAACGGCGAAGTTCGCTCCAGAGGGATGAACATGAATATCGAGGCGGTCACGGGCCACATCGATCCCAACAACAGGAGCGTCCATCTGATCCCATCCTTGCGCAAGCGGGCTTCGCGTTGAGCGGCCCAAGCGACTGTTCGGGTTCGATGGAACGGCGGGCGAGGACCCTGGCTCACTTGCGGGCTTGGTGGCCCCAGAGGCTAACGGTCTCTCACCCGCCACCGCGCCGAGGAGCATACCCGGCGAAGGTGGGATCAAGTTACAAGAGGCTACTGCATGGCCGCTGCCATGGGTAGCCGGAAGGCCAGATCGGGGAAGCTGACGGGCGCGGGCGGCCGGTAGCCTAGGGACGAGTGCGGCCGGACCCGGTTGTAGGTGTTCTGCCAGAGGGCGATCACGGCTTGGGCTTCCTTGAGCGAGTAAAAAATCTCTTGGCGCAGGCACTCGTCGCGCAGCTCTGCTCGGAGATCTCCGCCTCCTTGCAGGCCAGGGCCAAACTCTTACCCTGCACCATCTGAACCTCGATCTGCCGCAGCTTCAGAACGACCTGCTCCGCGCTCGTCTTCTGTCCTCGCCGCATGTCCGACTCCTTCGGTCCTGGCTGATCCTCTCAATCAGCCCGGTCCAAAGCCAGCCGGTCAGGTCAGCGGCCTCTGGCTGTCCCCTGCCAACAAGCGGAGCACAGACGGGGGTACCGCTCCGGGCGATCGGACTCCTGCTGCACCGGCTCGGTCTTCGGGCCTGCCTTTTGTTCCGACGCGCCCCATTGCAACCCTACTGTCCCATACGATCCTAGGAAACGGCATGCGGACTTTCGCAAATGATAAATATTCAGTGTTGTCTTTGCGCCGCAGATATGACTAAAGCGCAACCTCGAGTGCGAAGAGCGCAGATTTCGAAGCTCCGTCCGTGGGTGTTGCATCTCCACACTGTACATACGCCCGCAACAGGCGTTCCTTCTGGCTTGGTTTCTCAGAGAGGGCCAGGACCAGATGATCAGAAAGTTACTTCTCTCTAGCGCGACCACAGCGCTTCTAATGGGTACAGCTGCTGCTGCCGATCTGCCCAAACGCGAGCCGCCCCCGGTCTTCACGCCGGTGCCGGTCTTCAGCTGGTCGGGCTTCTACGCGGGCTTCAACCTCGGCTATGCCTTCAGTGCCCAGGAGAACCTCCGTCCCACCGTGGCCAACATCGCGCCCGGCCTCACCCCCGGCTCCAGCCTGTTCATCACCGGGGCTGGTGCACCGGCGGCTGGAGCCCTCGCCTTCAGCAACAACGCCAACAACTTGAACGGCTTCTCCGGCGGTGGCCAGATCGGCTACAACTACCAGTTCACACCGGGCTCGGGCTTCGTGATCGGCTTCGAGGCCGACGCCCAGTACGTCGACTTCGGACGCAACCGCAACCGCTTCGCCTTCGCTACCGTGCCTGGCGGCGGCATCAACCCGGGATCGCTGGTGTTCAGCCCGAACGGGATTGCGACCCTCGACTTCTTCGGCACGGTGCGAGGTCGCATCGGCTATGCCTGGGATCGGACGTTGATCTACGGCACCGGCGGCTTCGCCTACGGATCCGGTGGCGGGCGCGAGTTGGGCCTGCCCAGCACAACCAGCAACAGCTTCCAGACCGGCTGGGCAGCCGGTGGCGGCATCGAGTACGCCCTGGCAAGCGACAGCTGGCTCAACTTCTTCCGCGCCTCTGCGGTGACGTTCCGGGTCGAGGGTCTGTACGTGAACCTCGCGCGTGACAACCGCAACTTCGGAGTCTTCGCGGTCACGCCCAACAACACGCCGCTGTCGGTGTTCTCGCCCGGCGTGAGCCTGGTCTCCGGGCCGGCGGTGCGCCGGACGAGCGAGTTTGCCGTGGTACGCGCCGGGGTAAACTACAAGTTCGGGACATACTGAGCATCCACGCAGTCGTGAGGTGGCTCAGCGTCCCCAGCATTCGATCAACTGACCGCTTCGTCAAAGGCGCTTCGGGAACTCTCCTGAGGCGCCTTTTTGACGCGTGTCGCAAGTTCAGTCGGCCCAGGGTTGGGGGAAGTACTCTAGCGCCTGCTGACGTTATTCTTTGCTGACAGGCGGGGCTCCGCGCGGCATAAGAGAAACCATTTCGATCTGCGCAAAGTATCGCAGGCCAAAGTCGAGGCCGGATTTTTTGAACGCAAGCGCGCAGGCGCGATCTTCTTCAAAGGATGCAAGGCATCATTTCGTCTCATGCAATCAAGTCTGACCGCGAATCACGTGTCATAGTCTCTCCTGTAGCTGCCCCCTGCATCTACTGCAAAGCTATGGAGGATGCTATGCTTGTACGGTCATCGCGCCAGTTCCGGACATTCGTAAGGATCGGTATGGCAGCGGCAACCTGCCTTGCCTGCTCAGTCGCCTCTGCCGAGCCGTTGGTGATCAAGGTCAACCCGCAGCTCACCCAACGGGGCGTGCTCATGACCGGCAACGAGCCCGGCACGATCCAAACCCTGTTCGATGCAGGCCCCCGTTACGGCGAGCCGAGCGGTATACGCGTTGGCCGGGGAAGCCAGATCCCCGATTGGCTTGACCTCGGTTCATTCCAGAATGTCGGAGTCCCGGGCCTCAACCCGGTCGGATACTATGGATACTACATCTCCCCTGATGACCGTGCTGTAGTCATCGACCTTGCTTCACGCCGCGTGGTTCGTGTCGTCTATCACTGAACACGACAGACTAACGCGGGCCGAAGGGCGCTAGAGTTCAGAAGAGGGCTTTGGGCCAAGGAGGCAATCATTGCTTTTCGTATCTCGTCCGGCTTCTGTGTCGAGGCAGCGATGGCGCTTGGCCAGACCGTGGGCTCGCACGCTGGCCCCCTGGGCAATGTCCAGCCCAGCCTTGATGCGGCCCAGCTGTCCAGTGGCTTGGTCATCAAGACCGTGACCGCGGTCGGGATGGCGCACCGGTCGGCCCGCAGGACCGCCCGGCGCGTCCACCGGCGCCACGGATACCATCACTACTAGCCTCGTCCGTTGGATCAGACAGCAAGTCTGACGCCACGCTGTCGTTCACCAGCAATCTTTTCTCTGATGGGAGGTCAATATGCAGAAGCGCTTGATTGCCATGGCTGCCGTCTTCGTCCTCGCCGGAGGCCCGTTGGCCTTGGCCGAGGACGTGTCCCGCACCGGCACGCTCAGCGACACTGGGAAGCTGACCCAGACCGATTTCAAGGCCTTGACTGATGCCCGGATCGGTGTGGTGAAGGCCGCCCTCCAACTCACGCCCGACCAGCAGAAATACTGGCCGGCCATCGAGGAGGCCATCCGCACGCGCGCCGAGGCGCGCTACAGCCGGCTGTCCAAACTGCAGGGACGGGCCGCCGCCCAGCGCGCCGACCCCGACCCGCTCCGGCTGATCCGAGAGCGGGCCGAGATCATGGACGAGCGCGCCAACGGGCTCAAGAAGCTCGCGGATGCCTGGGAGCCGCTCTACCAGACCCTCTCTCCAGATCAGAAGAGCCGGATGCGCGTGGTGGTCACCCGGGTCATCGGCGGGTTGCGGGACGCCGCCGAGCACCGCCGCAAGGAGCTCATGGACGACGACGACGACGAGGGCTGAGTTAAAGCCGGTCCCGCGCCGCTTGAGACGGGTTTGCGGGTAGCGCGTTGGTGGGTGAAGGAGTTTGCTCATGCCTTCACCCCTGTCTGTGGACCTGCGCGAGCGTGTCGTGGCTGCCGTGGCGGCGGGGGCTTCCTGCCATCGCGCCGCAGCCCGCTTCGGGGTTAGCGTGTCGAGCGCCAGCCGCTGGTCGGAGCGCTTCCGCTACGAGGGCCAACTCGCCTCCAAGCCGATGGGCGGCGATCACACCTCGAAACGAATAGAGGCGCATGCCGGGCTGATCCTGAGGATCTCCAAGCAGGAGCCGCGTCTATTCCTGCGCGAGTTACGCGATCGGCTGGCTGAGCAGGGCATCCAGACCAGCACGAGCGGCCTGTCGCGCTTCTTTGCCCGCCACGGGATCAGCTGGAAAACGGGCAACGTACGCAGCTGAGCAGGAGCGTGCGGACTCAAGAGCTGCTCGCGAGGCGTGGTTCGAGGCACAGCCCGAGCTCGATCCGGACCGGCTGGTGTTCCTGGATGAGACGGCGGCTGCCACCAACATGGCGCGCCGCTATGGTTGGGCTCCGTGCGGTGAGCGCTGCCGGCTTGCAGCCCCGTTGGGCCACTACAAAACCACCACCGTCACCGCCGCCCTGCGCACCAGCGGGCTGTGTGCCACCGCGCTATTGGATGGCCCCACGAACGGCAGGCGCTTCCGCAGCTACCTCACCGAGACCCTGATCCCGGTGCTGCAGTCGGGCGACATCGTCGTTATGGATAACCTGCCGGCCCACAATGTCGCCGGCGTGCAGGACGCGATCGAGGCCGCAGGAGCGCGGCTGCTCTACCTTCCGCCCTACAGCCCTGATTTCAACCCGATTGAGCAGGCCTTCGCGAAGCTGAAGGCGCTGCTACGCAGCGCGGCAGCCCGCACGATCCCGGATCTCTGGGCTGCGATCCGCCAGGCATTCACGCGCTTCACTCCGCAGGAGTGCCGCAACGACCTCGCCGCAGCTGGCTACGAAGACGACTTGGCCGTCGCCACCTGACCGGGAACAGCTCTAAGGATCCGCCCCGCCCGCCTCTGAAGCGGGCGGGGCTCCGTGGACGGTGGCCGCGAGCAGGGGCGCAGGTCAGGTCAGGGCTGTCCGTGCTGTCCGATGTTGCCGAGGCCCCGAACCCCTGGAGGCGGAACGATGCCACGGCCGCTTGCCCTCGTCGGGTTAGCCTTCATCCTGATGATCAGCACCTCCCGAGCCGATACGGGCAGCCCAATCCGGACCGTCTACCAGGTTCCGAAGACCGCGCAGGCACAGGAGATCTATCGGGAGATGCGGGCACGCCGCGTCCTTGAGGGCTTGCGCGAGATCGTCAGTATGGTCCGGCTCCCGCAGACCCTGACCCTGCGCCTGTCCGAGTGCGACGGCGAGATCAACGCGTGGTATGAGCCTAAGACCCGCTCGGTCACGGTCTGCTACGAATACATCCAGGATGTTCGGGACCGGGCATACAGGGCCACCTTGCCCGCCGGCGTGACCTATCACGACGCGCTTTTCGGCACGCTCGCGCAGGTCTTTTTGCACGAGACCGGGCACGCCCTGTTCGACCTGCTGGACGTGCCCGTGCTCGGCCGCGAGGAGGACGCCGCCGACTAGTTTGCTGCACTGGTTGTGCTGCGCCTGAGACCGGCGCAGGCCCGGCAGATCATCGCCGGAAGCGCCACACTGTTCACGAGCTACGGCGTAGAGGACAAGCTGGAGAAAGACACCTTCGCGGATGATCACGGCCTATTTTATCAGCGCCTCTACAACCTGCTGTGCCTGGCCTACGGATCGGACCAGCGCGCGTTTAGCTACCTTGTCGAGCGCGGCGACTTACCGAAGGAACGGGCGGAGAACTGCAGGGACGAGTACGGTCTGGCAGCGCATGCCATGGACAGGCTGTTCCATAGCCATCTCCAGGGCGGCCGGACGGGGCACGAACGAATACGGCGGGGCTTTCGCTGGCTCAACTGACGGCCGCCGCGCAGCACACGCCAGAATTCCTCCGGCACCGCTTCTGGCCACGGCCCGGCGTCCCATCCGGCAGGTTGGAAGAGGACGCCGAGGACAGAGGCTGTTACGGGGTCACGCCAAGGCGGTCACACCCGTAGGACGATAGTGCGACCGCTCAGTAGGGCACGCAGCCACCGTAGTTCGCGTCGTAGTAGCTGTACGCGCCACAACCGCCGCCGTAGTAGCGGTGCGCTCCATAGGCGGCGGCCGCGCCGACACCGGCCGCCGCGAGGCCATAACCGCGGTAGCCATAGCGCCCATATCCCCCCGCCGTAACGGCCGTATCCACCTCTGTAGCCGTAGCGGCCATACCCGCCGCGATAGCCCGCCACGCCGCCACGGTAACCGCCATATCCACCGCGATAGCCGCCCGCCACTCGCCCCCCGCGGTAACCGCCACCTCGGAAGCCACCACCCCGGAATCCGGCCCCATGGAATCCGCCCCCGCCGCGGAAGCCGCCGCCCCCGCCGCGAAACCCGCGCGCGTCCGCCGTGACACTGGTCAGGATCAGGGCGACGATGCCTGTAGCTGCGACAAGGATCTTGTTCATGGGCCGGTCTCCTTGCTGGGAACGTGCTGCGGCGGCCCCCGCCAAATCCGCGTGATCGGGGCAGCCCCAGTGCCGGCCCTTTGTCCGGGCAACGATAGCGCCGCGCCAGCGCCTCGCTTGATCTGATGAGACAGTGCGTCCGCGAGCCAACCGCGCGGGGACGACTCGACCCCTCTGAAGGGAGGGAGACCGGCGCCCAGCGACGCTCGGCATCGGTGCGATAGACGAAGAAGAACGCCACCCCAGCCCCCAGCCCGGGCAACCGGCCCAGGCCGAACATCGCCGGGCGTGCTGTCAGGAGCCTGCACTGGCCATCCGAGCGCGAAGGGATGCTGGCGGTGAGCCATTCAACCTTGGCCATGGGGCTCGGGGTCTTTCTGATCTCCGCCTGCGCGGTGGTCCTTCTAAGCCAGGCCGGCTATCGGCACGCCCAGTACATCGTGCTCATTTCCGGGTTCGTGGCGGGTGCCGTTCTTCCTCTTGCACGTGGCTGGACTGACCGGCCATGAGGGGCGGACCGATTCTTGAACAAGGAGATGTGCCCCCTACCGGGATGTCCATTATTCTGAGCAGGGTCGATGACGTATAAGCCTGTTGCTAGGGTCGTTGCTCCTGGCTGTCGGTATCGGGCTTGTCCTGTTTGCTGTGCCAAAGAAGAGCGAAACACATTCGGACTTTTTGAAAGACGATGCAACGCACCTCTATTATCCTGAAAACTGCTTGTTATCAGCGCCTTCGGCGCGGCACTTACCATCTCGACTCTGTCTTCGCCATCTAACGGCATTCCTTGCCGAGACGGCCTACCGCATTCGTTGAGAGGACTGATGCGGCGCGTCACACGGGCAGCGACGCTGGCAGGTGTATTAAGGGACGACGAAACCATCCAAGGTTTGCGCTTTGACGAACCTGGCATGACGTTCCACTAGATCGGCCAAGTCATGCGGATCGGAGACGTCTCGCTGCGCTGCGGCCGCGACGAGGTCGGCGTGGCGGCGCAGCACGGCGAGCCGGTCGGTCAGACGCTCCACCTCGGCGACCCGGGCGAGCACGTCGAGCATGCGTGCGAGGACGTGCACCGAGCCGGAGGCGTTCTGGCGGATGAGGAGGAACATCGCGTCGCACAACCCAGCGTAGTCGGTTACGGGTTGGATGAGCACGACGCGGCCATCGCGCGCGACCGTACCGGTGGGTAGGTGACGCGGCGCGATGCGGCAGAGGGCGTCGCCCAAGTGGTCGAGCACGCTTCCCGCAGTCATCGGATCGTTGATCCCGGGCGAGAGGGCCCGAACCGCAATCTCCACGAGTTGCCGCACGGAGTATTCGAGGTCCTGCAGGGCTGCTGGGCGCCGCCCGAATGTCAGCGCCCGGGAGACTGCGTCGGTAGCACCCTCGACGCCAGCGGAAAGGAACGCGACCGGAAAGCCCGTCGGCACGTAATCGCCCGGCCGCGCGCGCAGCGAGACCATGACGCCGTTCTCCCTCGCCCAATCCGCGAGGCTCCCGACATCGACGGCCTGCAGGTAGCCGCCCTCCGCCTTGGCCGCGGTAGCGGCACCCTCCGGTGTTTCGAGGGGGCGCCGCAGGTCCGCCGCATCGAGGGTGCGCCGCCGGACCGCCTCGCATAGGTCGTGGTGCACGGCGTCCACCACGGTCTCGACGTTGATGCTCGTCGCGATGTGGTGGACGAACCAGATCAGCGTCCCCAGGCAGGCCAAAGCGAGGACGACGGCGCCCGAAACGGCGAGGTGGGGGACGAAGGATTGCTCCTCGACGGTGCGGACCGTTCGCAGCACCATGAGAGCGTAGGCGAAGGTGCCGAGAAAGATCCCGAGCACAACCTGGTTTCGGGCATCACGCACGAAGTTGCGCAGGAGCCGGGGCCCCATCTGGTTCGAGGCGAGCGACAGTGCTGCGATGGTGATGGAGAAGGTGGTGCCCGCCACCCCGATGGTGGAGGAGGCAACGGCGCTGAGCAGCGCCCGCGCACCCTCGGCACCTCCCGCCCAGCCCCAGTCCGCGTCGGGCGAGGAGGCGTCGTAGCCCGCGATGCGCGCCGTCTCCAGCCAGACGGCAAACTGCGCAAGGCCGATGCAGCCGAGTACCACCAGGGCCGGCCGAAGCCAGAACTGGTCGCCGAGGAACTCGACCCATGCCTTGACGCGCGCCCTCATCGCCGATGCCCGCCGCATTGCCTGAGCCACAAGGCCGTCAGCCGAAGCCCCAGGACCCTGGCCGCACCGCCTGATGTCTTCTTAAGTTGAATCCTGCTCATCCCGGTGAAGCAGTTGGCTGCCGTCACGCTCACGAGGAGCGGCCCCCCTGCGCCCCCACACATCTACGCCTGCACCGTCTTCAAGGTCACCGTTCGCTGCGGGTTTGTGGCGGGATGCCCTTCGCTGCCGAGGAGCCGGACGGTAACGGCACCTTCCAAGACCGCAAGTTCGAAAGACCGCCTGCTCCGCGCCTTGTATCGGCCGCGTGACATGGTCAGGACGCGTTGATGCAAGCCCAGTTGGGTCGTGCGATGCATCACCCGGGCGGGGCGCCAAAGACGTTGCGCAGTGTGCCACTCTCGACGGATGGGTCGGTTTTTCCAGTCATGACGCTCAGGGAGCCGTGCGTCTCCAGCACGACCGCACCGACTGACGCCACGTAGACGACACCTTGAGACCTCAAGGCCGCGAGCACCTCCTCGCCGGTCACGCGCTGACCCGTCAGCGCGCGGGCGAGGAACCGCCCCCGATGCAGAAGCAGGGTTGGCTCGCTCTTGACCAAATGCCCTACCGTCGAGGAGCGGACGGAGAGCCAGGTGATGGCGAACTGAAGGAACACGAGCAGGGCGAACGCCATGACGCCCTCCGCGAGGGCGACCGACTTGCTGAGCAGGGTCGTCGCGAGCGTCGAGCCGAGCGCCACGGTGACGGTGAGGTCGAAGGCGTTGAGCTTCGTGAGCGTGCGCTTGCCGGAAACCCGCAGGATCAAAACGAGCGAGAGGTAGGCCAGCGGGTCAGGTCATCCTGATGTCGGTACGTTTGGTCACGACCACCTTGTTTCTGTCTGCCATGGCCAACTCCGTTCTCGCTGCGCCGATGTCGGCAGACGATAAGGCGGCGCTCCAGCAGCAGTGTATGGGGGACTTCACCACCTTCTGCGGAGATATGCCACTGGAGGATGGACCCGAGACTGTTCGACGGCCGCCGGCTGCGGGCCTTGACGGTCGTCGATGCGTTCACGCGCGAGGCTCTGGCGATCGAGGTCGACCAGGGCATCAAAGGCGAACAGGTCGTGGCTGTCGTCGGCCGCTTGGCGCTGCTGCGCGGAGCACCGTGCGCGATTCAGGTCGATAACGGGCCTGAGTTCGTCTCGAAAGCCCTCGACCGCTGGGCCTACGAGAACGGTGTCACGTTGGACTTCTCGCGCCCTGGCAAGCCGACCGACAACGCACTGGTCGAGTCGTTCAACGGCCGCCTGCGCGACGAGTGCCTGAACGCGAACTGGTTCTTGTCGTTGGCCGACGCGAGGAGCAAGATCGAGACGTGGCGGCGGCACTACAACGAGAGCCGTCCTCACACCGCCCTGGGGTGGCGAACGCCCTAGGAATTCGCCCTGGCGGCGGCCCTGCAGCCCGCCGAATGAGACCCGGAGGCTCACCTTTCGGCCGGACCAAGATCCGGGGGACCTTCAGGCCAACCGTGCACTAACTCTATGCCTGGACCACCCGGTGGGGGCAGATCATTATCGCCTCGGGCCACCAGAGGTCATGCCGTAGTTGGGCACATAGCGGTCATTGAGTTCCGCGTTGCCCTCTTTGGCTGAGCGATCGATGCCGCGGTTCAAATATGTGCTGATGGAGCCGGTCGTGAGGTCATCGAAGGCGTTCGGTGCCGGCCGATCCGTGAAGAAGCTCGACGGCTTTTCACCTCGGATCGTTGAATAGCTCTGAGCAAAAGCAGGAGGAGATATCGCACTGACGCCCAGAACAAAAGCGGCGATAGCAGCATTGATACGAGTGTTCATGGCACAACCCTGTAAGGCTTGCGCGGTCTCCGTCGAATGGCGGCTGGCCGTGACTTGTTGCGTAGCGCTGAGTTAAGCCTGAACTTTCTGGAACGACGTGCCATTTGGCACGCCGTCATCAATGACTTCTGCTTCAGTCTTGACGCCGGCTGTCCAGAGTCAATCCGGGCGATTTAGTCGAGCTGCAGGCTAACGCCTCGTGCAGGTGTCTTCGACGGCAAGCTTGACCGTTCGTGGTGGCGCTCCAGATACCGCGTCGGCCCCGGCCTAAGCGCCGGGGAATATCGGCGGGGTGGGAGGGTTCTTACCCCCACTGCCTCTCGCCTCGTCGGCCCAGGGATCTTCACACGCAGCGAAATGCATGAGGCTGGTAGGCGGCCGTCCCGTCTGCCTGGGGCGGTGACCGCCTCTTGGAACACAGCGAGCGCGGTGTCATCCGGCCGCCCACGCTCTCCATCGTGACCGCGCCGACAGCACGTTATCCTGGCTGGGTATGGGGAGCAGGCGCATGTGTACAGCTCGCACATTCGGGACGGATCGCGGCCGGGCCGGCCACTCCCATCCCGCCTTCGCATGCCTGCTTCCTCCCGCACGATCCCAAGGCGCGAATGACAACAGCCGCAAGCTTCAGGCTTCTGACGTGTTGGCTGGGAAGGGCCACCGCCGGAGGCTGCGGGGGGTGGGCAATCGGAACATCGAGCATCGGCTTGGCCGCGGTCGCCTTGATCCTCTTGGCCGCGGGCTAGGGCCTGTTGTCGCTTGAACGGATTGCCAACTCTGGCGTTTTCTCGTTTTCAAGTGAGGAGGCGTGATGCTGTCGGACGCGCAGTGGGATGAGTTGGAGCCGTTGATCGAGGCCTGTCGCCCAAAGGCCAAGACGCCGCCTCAGGAGCTTCGGCGCACGATCTCGGCCATCCTCTGGCGGCATCAGAACGGGGCCAAGTGGCGGGCCATCCCCGAGGAATTGGGCCCTTGGTGGCGCGCTGCTCAGATCTTCATCCGGTGGGCGCGCGCCGGGGTGTGGGAGCGGTTGCTCGACCGCGTGCAGGAGCGCGGTCTCGCACTGGGCATGGTCTTCCTCGACGGCAGCAACGTGCGGGCTCATCAGAAGGCGGCGGGCGCTGCAAAAAGGGGGGATCTGCGGCCGAGCGAGACCATCGTGAAGCGCTTGGCCGCTCACGTGGCGGCTATGGCACCAAAGCCTGCGTGATCGCCGACGGAGCGGGCCGCGCCGTCGCCTTCCGCATCGCCCCGGGGCAGGCGCACGAACTGCCCCATGCCATCCCGTTGCTCGACCAATTGCCCGGTGTGCCGAAGTGGGTGGTGGGCGACCGCGGCTACTCCAGCCACGGCTTCCGCGACCACATCTGGAAGGCGGGCGCCCGGCCCGCGATCCCGACCAAACGCAACGAGGCCCCGGTCGCCTGCCCGAGTTGGGTCTACAACAACCGCAACATCGTCGAGCGGCTCTGGGCGCGCCTCAAGGAGTGGCGGGCCGTGGCAACCCGATACGAGAAGACCGCCCTCAGCTTCACCGGCGTTCTCTGCCTTGCCGCAACGCTCGATTGGATCAAGTGACAACAGGACCTAGTCTGATCGTGCAGGCGGTCTCCTACGCAGTGGTTTGCGAGAAACCCGCTTGGATCAGTCCCCCTGCAAGCTGACTCTCACTGCTGCCCCCTGCAGACCTGACGGGTACACGACCCGCAGGTTAGCAGTTTGAACCTGCTGCCCGGCAGAGGCTGAAGAAGGATCTGACAGGCGCCGCTGCTTTGCCAAAAGCTTATCCGCCTCATAGGCGGGAAGCGCACCGTATGGGGTTACCATTGCAGCCAGGAGCTTACGCGTCTTCCGATCAACAGCGGATGAGTGCCCCGCTGGCTCGAACTCGGTTGCTGCATGCCGCTCGCTTGTCTTGCCCTTGAACACCTTCGGGCCGGAGGTTGTGATGACGATGTCCCCCTTGCGTAGCGTGCTGTCATGCATGAACGCGGCATCGGGATCACCCGCATACCTCCGTAGGTCCAGGGCAGCAGTAGGGCGCTGCTCTTTGTCCGAAGGCGCGGCCACTTTCGCGAGCTTCGGTAAGGATGCGTAGCGTACCTTTGGCTTCACCTGCGCATGCGCCTCCTTTAGCTGCTGGCGGCGAGCTGACTGGCGGCCGTCGCGCCGATCGTAGGTGCGCCTAGCAAAGCCGGTGGCACTGTTCGCCTGCCCAGATGAAGTCGACTGGTCAGCCGAGGGAGTAATCGGCTGCGGAGTTGGTGTAGGCTGAGGTGAAAAGAGCTGCTGGAACAGACCGCCCAGGCCGTCTTCTTCCGCAGCCCGCACGTGTGCGGCGGAACTGACCACAATACCGCCTGCGATCATTGCAACCACTACGGGTCGGGCAGCGCGTACGTGGGGCAGCATGACACCTCCTGAGCGGCCCGCGATGAGGCGAACTACAGGGCGCCAAACGACAGCCCGTCAGCAAGGGTTCCGAACAAGCGCTCTTCATGCCGGGGCAAAGGGGATTGGCTGCGGCTAGCAGTAAGGCACTCACACTCGCGTGAGGCTGACCTTTGCAACTCCCGAAACGCCAATGGCGCGGGCAGAGGCTTTGGACAGGTCGATCACCCGGTGGCCCACAAACGGGCCGCGGTCGTTGATGCGCACCACCACGGAGCGTCCGTTGCTCTTGTTGGTCACCCGAACCTGCGCTCCGAAAGGCAGCGTCCGGTGGGCAGCGGTTAGCGCATGTGTGTTGAAGCGTTCGCCGTTCGCGGTGAGGCGCCCGTGAAAGCCCGGACCGTACCATGAGGCGGCACCGGACTGCCCCGCCGCCTTCGGCGCAGCTTCGGCACCAGAGATCGTGGAGAAGCTTACAGCAGCAAGGCCAAGGACAGCAAGGCGAGCACCCAAGATCATTTCCGCTCTCTCGTGATTACTGATCGAGCGGCAAAATACCTTGGAATGTGACGGCACTATGGTGCAGTGCAATATGGCATGCCAGCCACAAACTAATCACAAATTTGGCAGGAAAATTTCCTGCCACGACTAGTCGGTTGCTTCATCGAGCAACGGTTGCTCGCCTCGAATGGCGTTGCGTGCTCGTATGGGCGCGAACTCGGGATCTCAGCCCATGTCCACGCGTGCTCCAGCATCATAGTGAGCCATTGAAGCATGCATTTATTATTAGTAAGCAACAAGAGATCTCACGCTGTAGTTGCGCTCGCGACCCAGCTTCTGCACTGCCTCATCGCTTGCTGACACGCTATCGGAACTAGCCTGCTGGATCTTGTAGGTGTCGTACTGCGCAGCATCGCTGTCGGCATTGACGTAGCTGCGTGTGGAACGGCCAGCATGTCGATCGACCAAACAAACCGCGTCTGCAGGCGAAACCACATCACCTGCCGCGCCGAACCGAGCCATGTCGACATAGACGCCACCTGTGGCTCTTTCGATCAGGATGAAGCGTGCCATGCAAAGCCTCCCTTTCCAGATCCTGCGTCAGGAATGACCTGACGGCAGGATGGCGTCGATCGTCTCGCCGGTCGGCGCGGTCCGGGGCGTAGGGAAGCGGCCGGAGTTAGGCTCAGACATGCCAGGGGCCGGGGAACTAGGGCAAGCCAAGCTGCGCGCTAAGGATCATCAGCTCCGCGATAACCAACGCTTAACTCCTCTTGCCGTCACTCTTAACGCAAGCCGCACAGCCGAGGCGCAGCGGCCGTGAGGGCGTCGATGTTCCTGATCATGTTCGCGGCGATACCGGCCGGCCTTCTAGCAATGTCCTTCACGGCTTCTACCAGCCTGCTTCTGGCTCTTATGGCTGGGCCGCTCGTTGGAAGCGTTACCGGATTTTGCGCGGCTCTCTTCCTAGCATGGCATCGCGGCTCCGAGTGGAAGAGCGACCATGATTTCGATCAGCAGACCGACGCGATGGTTGGCGCCCTCCGCGCCCTAGCTGAGCAAGGTGGTGCAGTCGACGCTGCTCCTGCGATCAGGACGGCCAAGCCCTCGCAGGCTGCTTAGATAACAAGCAAGGCTTTCGCGCTGCGCCTAACGAGGCTCAGGAAGCCGTCAGTGGGCGGCCTGCTCCGCAGACGTAGCGTTCGAGTTTTTTCCTGCGCAGTTTGCTGGCCTTCACCGGCTCATCGTCGTCAAACACGCGCTCGGTGATGGCGAAGCTGTGCAGGATCTAGGCATGCTCATGGCTAGCGCTATGACTCTCAGTCAGAGTGGATCTCGCAGCGGCTTGCGGGCACGCTTTGGTCGTCATCACCATGATCGGTAGCGAGCCTGACGGCGCGTAGCAGTGCTCCCCTCGCCTCGTTGGCCCAGCTACATCCGTTGCAGTGACGTGCGCGAGGCCGGCAGGTGCCCCGCCACGTCTGCCAGGACGGTGACGGCCTGCCGACCTCTCCCTGCCTTGTCTGCCAGGACAGACAGGGCGCTCAGCGCAGGGCAGCTCAGAGACCCGAAGTGTCAGACGCGATCGAGGCCGCATTCCGTAACGATCCGCCGCCGCTCAGAGCCGACACGCTGGCCGAGCTGCTGAACATGCGCAACGACGAGCGCACAGTCCTCAGCCTGCGGACAATCGGCGCGGTCGATTTCAAGAAGGCAGATCGACAGGCCGAGCGGAAGCGTCGGGATGCGGCTTACAGGCTGGTGAACGGAGGGAGGAAGGGGCTACGCCGCGGGCTCAATCGGCCGGGCAGCGGGAGCCGTGGAAGGCGCTCAACCTGTCCCGCCGAACCTACTATCGCAGGCTCGCCGCTGGCACCCTGCCGGGGGCAAATTGTAGAAGCATTAGCTCGATAGCAGATGGTGCTTGGCGCAACGAAAGGGTTGATGGCGGAAAAAGCATCGCGCCAAGTGGTCTGAGGATCGTACTATTTAATCATTGTTAGTCATATGCCATCGAATTAGCTTATTCGAGCGTAGATTTGCGGCGACGCAGGAACCTTCGGTGTCTCTATGTCATTTCTATTCTGTGGCGCATAGATCTGAGACGTTCTGATAAAGCTGTGTCATCAAGGATGCTTCACGATTACGATACGGTAATGGCTAGGGCGCAGAGTCGATGATACATCAGCTTGTTTACTACAGCCACAACACTGTACCCGAGAGCGGCCGCAGCATGATCTCAAACATGCGTGAAATACTATCTGCTTCTCAACGCAACAATGGCCGCGATGGTATTACAGGTTTTCTCATTTTTGATAAGACCTATTTTATCCAAATTCTCGAAGGTGAACGGTCTCGTGTCACAGATACATACAATCGTATCGCACGTGACTCGCGGCACTCGACCGCGACGATCATCAACGTGCGCGACGTGCCTGCACGACTGTTCCCGAACTGGACGATGGGTGGAGCGATGCGCACCCCTGAGGTTCAAGAAGTGTATCTGCAGCACGGGTTCGGCGGAACGCTGCAGCCGAACCGACTGAAATCCGATCAGGTTATCAGCTTGGCGTTGGATCTACAGGCCTTTGAGGTAAGCCGCAGGCAGGAGCAGAAACTCGCAAGTTGATCCTGAACGTAGTCGCTGGACAGTCAACGCTGACCCTGTCGGCGTTGCACGCCCCCCTGGCTCAACAGTACGACACGCCCCGCCAGCCCGTGAGCAGATCGGGCGGCGGGGCTGCTCATTGTTTGTTAACCATGCCGCCCCCATCTCAGGGGCATGCCGATCGCGATCCTGTCGCTTGATCGGACGCGGCCACGATGCCGGGATTGGGGTGACGCCGGATGTACGCGCACCTTCGTTCTGACTCTCGTGGCCGTTCTATTTTGCGGCCACCTTAGAATGCAGCGGCCTGCTTGACGCGCTCGTCGCTGGCCGGAACCTTCAGCCACTGGACTGCACCGGGAAGGGCGTAGCCGCCCTGGCGGTGCACGGAGCCCGTGTCGGTAGCGAGACCCTGGGTCTCCAGTGCGAGAGCACCGGTCGTCTTGCTGTTGTCGATGCTGGCCGGCTCGCCCGCAAAGGCGGCGGTGGTGAGAAGGGTCAGCGTCAGGCCAGTGATGGCGCGCGAGATGATACGCTTGGACATCGTGTTCAGCCTCTTCGTCGTTGTTGCGACGGGTCCCCGCCGCTTCGTGAAGAGGAATGTGCTGACGCCGGCATCATGAAGCAAATAGGCTGATTTCATAATGCGCATCGATCGCGTGCATGATGCGCGATACCACCTCGATGTGCTTACAGTTCCCAGTGTGAAGAAGTCGCCCGGTCCCTGAGAATGGGGCCGAGCTGTGCGACCTTCTCTCTCGCCCGCCGATGGACGATCCGATCTTGGTGCCGCCCCCTCCACGTGGCAGGGTGTGATCGGCATCCAAAAGGGGCTCAGACGCACTCTCGCTGATCATCGAGGGGTGAGGCCGATCAGGCGAGCTTGCAGCAGGTCGATCTTGCCGCGGCCGTACATCTGGCGCTTCACGAGCTTGAGCTTCGTGATCTGCCCCTCCGTCTGGCCGTTCGACCATGGCAGCGTGATCGCGGCCTGAACTGCGGATCGGTCCCGACCAATGCCGCGCGCGAAGGAGGCGACGAGACTCGCCTCGGCTCGCCTGAGCCATCCTTCGAGCCGGCCAGGCTCCATCGCTCTTACCATCGTCTGGAAGGCGCCCACCACCTCACGCGCCTCGACCAGCGCCGGCATCCCGTCCTCGACGGTGGCCACGGTCAGCGTCTCGGCCTTGGTCAACCGATCGCGACCGGTCGTCAGCCATCGTGCCAAGGTTCGCGCCGACGGCACGCGCTGAAGCCGCTCGATGTTGGCCTCCTCTGCGCGCCGACGTCGCGTCGCCCATTCCCCGACGACTCGGAGTGATCCACGGAAGCCCTGCAGCTTCGCCTGTCGCCAGATCTCGGTCGCATTGCGGCTGCCTGCGTCCCACTGGGCGTCGAGCCAGGGCAGATAGGCTTCGAGCGAGCTCTGTCGGACCCGGAAGACGTCCGTGCGCTCGCCGCGCAGGACCGCACGCACCACCTTGCGGCTGTGGCCCAGGCGCTGGCCGATCCGGCGGATCGGAATGCCTGCTTCGGCGAGTGCGCGGATGGCCGCGTCCGCCTCCTCCCGCCGCAGGTAACCCTCGTACTGGATGCGCTCGGCTGCTGTGAGGAGCGCCGGATCAAGGGCGGCCGCGCTGATGATCTCGCGAACCTGACGCATCGACCTGCGCACGGCATCGACGAAGCCGCGGCTGGCGTTCTCCATGAGGTGCCAGCGGTCGGCGACCTGGATAGCCTGCGGCAGAGCGCGGGCGATCGCCTCACCGTATCCGCCACCACGATCGCGGGCGACGATCTGGATCGAGGCGTTCTCCTTCAGCCAAGTCTGTGCGGTGGCCTGCTCGCGGTCTGGCAGGAGCGCGACGATGCGGCGGCGTTCGAGATCGCAGACCAGGGTGCCGTAGCGGTGATTGCGTCGCCAGGCGCAGTCGTCGATGCCGATGACGCCGAGCGGATCGGATCGTGTGGTCGCCCGACGGCGGATGACGCGCAGGAGCGTATCGCGACTGACAGGCAGCCTGAGGCGCTGGGCGAGGCTCGCACCGGGCCGACCACCGAGTGCGAGTCCGAGGTGATGGACGATCTGCTCCAGCCGCGAGGTGCGTCGCGCGAAGGCGGGCAGGACGTCATCGGGAAAGCGCTCGGCGAAGATCTTCCGCTTGCAGGCAGCTGCGCCACACCAAAAGCGTCGTACGACGACCCGGAGCTCGACGCACCGGCCGCCGAGCGGCAGGTCGGCGGCACGGCGCCGGTAGCGGCTTTGGAGGCGACGCGAAGGCGTCCCACAATCTGGGCAGTTCGCCACCGCGGCTCCCGATCTCACGACCAGACCGACCCGGTCGGCGTCGCTATCGAGATGATCGACGACGAAACCAGCGGGTACGAGGCTCGACGACCGGAAGCGGGGGCGCATGCTGCGGCTCCATCGTGGATGTCCGCAAACTCAACGCCGCTGGTACCAGCGAGAGTGAGTCAGAGCCTAAAACGCACCCTGAATCAAAGACGGAGCCGAAGTGTCGCCCTGGCACAGAGCTTCTGACATCACCTTGCCCCTTCCGAGGCTGGAACCTTGGCCGTTGGGTGCAATTATCTTGATGCGGTCAAGCGTGGTGTTGACGCCGGGAACGAACGATGCGTGTTGCCAAGTTGCTGATTGCATCGTGCTTGCTTGCTACAGCCGGCACCGGCATGGCTTCCGCCCAGTTCGTCGACCCCCTCAAGGTTCTAGAAGAGGCAAAACGAGATCGCCTCGAGCGAGAAAAGCGGCTCGCACGGGAGGCAGCAGAGCGACAGCACAAGGAGAAGGCAGAACAAGCCGCGCAGGTGGACGCGCAGCGGACGCTTGATCAGCAGAGATCTTCAGCGCCGGTTGGTACTGTCCCCGCCAATGCGTTAGCGGAACAGGTGGGGACGTCCCGAGGTCCAGCACCCGCCTCAGAGGTGCTCAGCCTATCCACGGCATCCGGCAGTGCCGTAAGCGGAACATCTGAACCTACCCAAGCCGACGCCCTTGCAGGCAATCGGAGTGCTGTGGCGGCAGCTCCATCGCCGGACCCATCGACCAGCACCACCAATGAAGCGCCTACCACTAGCTCGATCCGGGCTGCACCAATCCAGCTAGGCGCTCCGGGAGCGCCACTCCCTGCAGTCCCCTCACCCGGTGCTGCTAACGCCACCCTTCCCCCCGCCCAGCCTCAGCCCCTAGTTGCGCCGGCTCGCGATATGACTCACCCCGCTGTTGCGGCTCCCGCACGAGTTCTGATTACGGTCGATAAGGCCACGCAGCGGATGCGGGTGACGATTGACGGGAAGCTGCGCTACTCCTGGGCGGTCTCGACCGGACGCGCGCCCTTCAAGACCCCGGCAGGGACGTTCCAGCCCTTCCGTCTAGAAAAAAGTGCACTACTCCAGGGAGTGGGACAATGCTCCGATGCCCTACTCCATCTTCTTCACAGCTGCCGGGCACGCGATCCACGCCAGCAACGCGACACGCCAGCTCGGGCGGCGGGCGTCACATGGATGCGTCCGACTCGCGCCATCGAATGCTGCCGCGCTGTTTATGCTTGTTCGAGCCGAGGGCCCAGGCACAACCAAGGTCACCATCACGAACGGAGTGTCAGTAGGGAGAACGGCCCGGAGCCACACCGCCGAAGCACGTGCCCGCGGACGTGCTTATCATGCCAGGCGTGTAGCTTCAGACATTTGGTAGATCGAGGCTGGTGATATCTGGACCGACTAGAGCAGCTCTGGTTGCGATCCATCGCTCTCCACCAACCAGGTAACCTGTGCCTTTCCGCTGTCAGCCATCCCCTCGTGGAGCTGATGCTTATAGAGACACTCACCACCGCGAGGGCGCGTGAACGGTTTCATGTTCCACACCCGCCACTGGGGCAACCTGCCCCGGCGTCGAGGTAGGGACGCGCTGTGTTTAGGAAGGTTGCTTCCCCTCAGAGCTCGCCACAGACATCCGTCTGAGAGCACTGCTGATTGCTGATCGGTCCCCTACTCCACGGTTGGGCTGGCATCGTCAGCCCGGCGGCGACTGCTTCAAGCACCAGCATCCGTGGCGCTCGCCTTATGAGATGACGAGCACCTCAGCGCAAAGCTTGCGGCTTGCCGTTCATGGAGCCTCAGCCAACGGTGGGGGGGTAGGAGCATCCATGGCGCGCAAGTACAACCAGGGCTTTCACGAGCCCAAGGATCAGCACGACGAGCCTCTCCACGGTGAACACGCCTGGCGCCATATACAGCATCAGTTAAATGCTGAGTTGGTGAAGGGTCACGCTGATCTAGGCCCAGATCAAGGGCGATCTCCTTGGACACGGGTTCCTGAGCCTCGAGGAACGCGGCCCCGACGTGGCTCGGGACCGGCTTGGGCGCGGGGTCGGCCGTCGACGCTTCTAGAGATCCGGCGTTGGGAAGACCTCGATCGGCAGCACCGCACGCGAACGTGGAACCGGCCTCATTCTGGATGCCTTCAGGAAGCGGAAGAGCGCGAAGCCAGCAAGGGCCGCCGCGGCGAATGTAACCCCGGGACGCCGTCGAGCAGCAGCGTCGATCTCATCGTAGAGCTCGGCGAACGTGCGGCGAGAGATTTCCTCGGAGAGCTCTTCGATCCCTTCGGCGGCGCTGTCGAAAAAGGCCTTCACGTGCGGTTGCTCAGCAAAGCCGGAGCTGCTCACACGGATGGCTCCTGCAACATCAGAGACGGACCGAGCGAGATCGACCTTCCGATTCACAACGTAGCTCTGCACCTGCCCGCGAACCGTACTCGCGAAGTCATCCGCCGCGTCATGTTTTGGCAACGCTGAGGCAGGCACTTCCTGAGTTGCTTCGGACACTGGTACGTCTCCCCTTCCCGCCAGCAACCACATCCTGCAGCAGGAATGACCGCTCCCATGACAGGGTTCCCTTCGACGCGCCTTGCCGTTGCCAGAGCGTTCCACACCAAGCTCAAATCCTCAACACAACGCAAACGTCGCCTACTGCGCGGATCCTGCTGCACAGAGCGTCAGCATCCTCCCGGCCCTGCGCCCGTCCGGTGGGCCGTCAGCGCATGATCATCAGTGTCGAGGCAGTGATCTTCGACTGAATCGCCCTTATCCTTCGATCGTGCTCAGCCCACTTCTCAGCCAGTTTAAGCGATGCAGCTGCTATCCGCCGGGCGGTCGTATGCTCCGCTAACCGAACCGACTTCGGGGCGGGCTGCGCAAGCGGGGCTGCTGAACCGGCTGATGCTGTAATTTGCTCGGCCGGAGCCGTGCCAGTCCGCCCGTTTGTGGGTGAGGCCTTCTTCTGAACCCTCGCCGCAACGCCCCCCCCCGGCGCATAGATGTCCATAGGATCGACGAAGTAGCCGTTGACCAGTACCTCGAAGTGAAGATGCGGCCCTGTCGAGAGACCCGTACTGCCCACGAACCCGATCACTTGCCCCTGGCGGACCTGAGCCCCAGGCTCGATGTCCGTGCTGAAGCGGGACATGTGAGAGTATGCAGTGACTACACCATCCGCATGCTGGATCTCTACACGCC
Organism: Methylorubrum extorquens; assembly: GCA_900234795.1. Lineage (NCBI taxonomy): Bacteria > Pseudomonadati > Pseudomonadota > Alphaproteobacteria > Hyphomicrobiales > Methylobacteriaceae > Methylorubrum > Methylorubrum extorquens. The sequence goes on along the minus strand of LT962688.1, from coordinate 5,471,275 downwards.
GGCCGTAGCCTGTGGCCCATTCCGCCAAGAGCACCGTCCCCTCACCGGCGGAGAGAATTGGCGCGCCTAATCGCGCAGCCCAATCAACGCCGGTGTGCATCCTGGAAGAGAGGAGAATCGGATGGCGCCGGATGCCAAAGCCCGACCGCAGATTTCCGTTTGCGACCGGCTTACCAAGAGTGAGCTTCTTGAGCGGAAGTCCTTCCATCAGACTTGTCTGCGTTGGCGGATCAACGTCGGGAGGCAGGGGCAGTGTGGACAGCACCCCATCAACGTTGACAGCCGGAGTAGACCTTGCTGGGCTCGCGAGGATGCCAAGGCCTATCAACAGGGCGCAACAGGATGAGAGACCTCCTGCAGTAAGGCGGCGTACAAGCAATGCAGAGCCCTCATTGAATTCATTTTTTAGCATTTGGCGCCGAAGAGCCACTACGTGTCCGTGCTCGTCTTAAGATTGACTGCTTTTAGTTGGGCAGGCGCTTCATGAGGCGGCTCTAAATGTCTGATCGAGCAGCATGCATTATAGCTCATGATTAACCAACCCCTAAGTGTTGCCAGCTTGCCGCATGCTCAGGTCACATGTCGCCGGGAGCATTCTTCCTGACGTGTTAGAGGTGGGCGGCTAAGACCGGGTAGTCATTCCTGGAGCACGCGCCATGTCGCGGGACGCTCACAACCTGCTCCTCGAACACCGCCAAGGCGCCGCTGTACGGAAGGGATGACCTGACCGGTATTTTGGACCGGGCCAGATGGGAGGCTACTGCATGGTAGTGGCCATGGGTAGCCGGAAGGCCAGATCCGGGAAGCTGGCAGGCGCGGGCGGCCGGTAGCCCAACGACGAATGCGGCCGGACACGGTTGTAGGTGTTCTGCCATAGGCCAATCACGATCTGGGCTTCTCTCGGCGAGTAGAAGATCTCCTGGCGTAGGCACTCGTCACGAAGCTCTGCTCGGAGACATCCGCCTCCTTGCACGCGATAGCGATGCTCTTGCCTTGCGCCGTCTGTACCTCGATCTGGCGCAGCTTCAGCACCACCTGCTCCGCGCTCGGCCTCCGTCCTCGCTTCATCCCCAACTCCTCTGATCCAGGCTGATCCTCTCAATCAGCCCGGTCCAAAGCCAGCCGGTCAGGTCATCGCCTCGCCCCACGTGCTGAGAGCTGCAGCATACGTCTCATCACTTAGAGTGTGGGACAAAACCGATATGAGCGGGTTGGAAGGGCATGGATGCCCTCGTACCCGACGATCTCTGGGCGGTGGTCGCGCCGCTTCTGCCACCTGAGCCTGAGAAGCCGCAGGGTGGCCGGCCTTGTGTCACGGACCGGGCAGCGCTGGCCGGCATCCTCTTGGTGCTGCGCACGGGCATGCAGTGAAAGCATCTGCCGCGTTCCGAGGTAGGCTGCAGCGGCAACACGAATTGGCGGCGGCTCGGCGCATGGCATGCGGCCGGGTTCTAGGCTGCGTTGCATCGCGTGATGCTGGAGCGGCTTCAAGATGCCGATGCGCTCGATTGGTCGCGGGCGGCTCTCGACAGCGCCAGCCTACCTGCGAAAAAGGGGCGCTGCGACGGGCCCGAACCCGACGGACCGGGGCAAGCCGGGCACGAAGCGCCACCTCGTCGTGGACGCCAACGGCACGCCACTCGGCCTGACGCTCACCAGCGCCAACTGCCATGACAGCCGCATGCTGGCAGCGACTCTCGACGCAGTGCCGGGCGTGCGCACCGGCCGGCGCGGTCGCCCGCGGCGCAGACCGGTCAAGCTGCACGCCGATAAGGGCTACGATCATCGCTGCTGCCGACGAGAGTGCCGAGCCCGCAGCATCATACCCCGGATCGCGCGCCGTGGCATCGAGAGCAGCGAGCATCTGGGACGCTACCGCTGGATCGTGGAGCGGACGTTGGCGCGGCTGGCTCGCTTCCGACGACTTGCCATCCGCTACGAGCGGCGCGCCGTCCTCCATCTCGCCTTCACGACCCTCGCCTGCGCCCTCATCTGCCACAAACAGGTTAAACGGTTTTGTCCCTAACTCTTAGGCGTCCGCTCCGACGAGCGCGGCCGTCCCGTCGATCGTCACGCCGCGAAGGTAGCTCTACTTCATAGCCGGTATCGTGCCCCTAGGCCTGGGAAACATGTAATCGACTCGGCCGCCCCCTGGGTACTCACGCGTTCCACGAAATCTCCGTGAAAGCGTTTTCCGTCGGTGTCGCGCTTATAGATCCAGTTCCGTCCCTAGCGAGGCGGATGCGCGGCGTTGAACAGAACGTTGCCGGAGAGCTCTATGGTGAGCAAGTAGAAGCTGTCGTGTCACCATGGACCGTCCGTTTCCTGAACTTCTCCAGCGCTTTCCGGCCCCGACTGTCCAAGAGTTCAAGGGATTCATGCTCCCAAGGAATGCCCGTCTGCACGGTCGCAGGAGCCATGAGGAGCGGAAGCACCAAGGGCTAGGTCAGGAGGGCGCCGCGCATGGCTGTGCCGCTGGTGGGTCGTATGGCTGACTGCTGCCACGGGCCGCTTCGAGGAACATACTCGCTGCGTGGACGTGAACGTGACTCAAGAGCAGCTTGGAGGAAGAGCCCGTAACGCGCGCATAGCGAAATTCTAGGGGCAAAAATTTTCGCGACAGTCAGACCTAATTCGGCTATAAAGACGGCTGATTGCGCATGAAAGCTTAGCGATAGGCGTCCAACGGGATGTCTGACGTCAGTCGCGAGCGTGTCTTCCCTACGGAGGGCTATGCGATGGCCGGCCTATATCCTGTTTCTCACCCGCAAAATTTGGCGCGCGCGAGCGTGCGTCGCATCGGACTTGACGATTTGCGGTTCGCCCTGCGGAAGGGCTTGGACGATTTCGTCGCCATGCCGACACACGCCCTGTTTCTCATCGCCATCTACCCGGTCGCGGGTGTGCTCATCGCGGCCGCGACGTTTGAGAACGACCTCGTACCGCTGATGTTTCCGCTGGCGTCGGGCTTCGCCCTGCTCGGCCCCTTCGCGGCGATCGGGCTCTACGAGATGAGCCGACGACGGGAACAGGGCTGCGACATCGGTTTGATGAACGCTTACGCGCCGCTGACCGGTCAATCCGCAAAGGCCATCGGCGTGGTCGCCCTGACTCTCTCGCTCCTGTTCGTCGCCTGGTTGATCGCCGCAATGGCCTTGTACTGGACTCTTTATGGGGAGGCGCGTCAGGACTCGATATTCGGCTTCCTGAACGAGGTTCTGACGACGCCGAGGGGCTGGATGCTCATCGTTGTCGGGAATCTCGTCGGCGCGGCCTTCTCGCTCATTGCACTGGCTATCAGCGCCGTTTCCTTTCCGCTGATCATTGATCGTGGCACCGAGGCTGGGACAGCCATCGCTACCTCCGTCGCTCTCGTTCAGCAGAACCCGGGGACGATGGTGGTCTGGGGGCTCATCGTCGCGGGCCTCCTCGCCCTGGGGATGCTGCCCTTCTTCGTGGGGCTTGCCCTGGTTCTTCCGATCCTCGGACATGCCTCGTGGCATCTATACCGGCGAGCCGTCGTGCCTTGACGGCCCGTCGCCCGGCACCACAACGGCCTGCCCCGGCGGCTTGGCGGGGCGCGGGAGGAAGCGATGGCGCTGATCCTGGTCCTGATTGCCATCGGCTCCGTGGCGTTCCACCTGTTGAGCCCGTGGTGGTGGACGCCGATCGCGTCGAACTGGAGCTACATCGACACAACGCTGATCATCACGTTCTGGATTACCGGCGCGGTCTTTATCATAATCGTGCTGTTCATGGCCTACTGCCTGTGGCGCTTCCGGCATCGGCCGGGGCGGCGCGCCGCCTACGAGCCGGAGAGTCCGCGCCTAGAGGCCTGGCTCACCGCGGTAACGGCGCTCGGCATCGCCGCCATGCTCGCTCCGGGCCTCGTCGTCTGGAGCCAGTTCGTGCGAACGCCGCCGGACGCCGCCGAAATCGAGATCCTCGCTCAACAATGGCGGTGGAGCTTTCGCCTGCCCGGAACCGACGGCCGCCTGGGCGCCGCCGATATCCGCCATGTCGGGGATGACAATCCGCTCGGCCTCGATCCCCAGGACAGTGCTGGCCAGGACGACGTCGTGATCGACGGGGGCGATCTGCACCTGGCCCTTGGCCAGCCCGTGAAGCTCCTGATGCGCTCCTACGATGTAGTTCACAATTTCTACGTCCCGGAATTCCGTGCCAAGATGGACATCATTCCCGGCATGGTGACCCACCTGTGGTTCACGCCGAGCCGGACGGGCAGCTTCGACGCCATCTGCAACGAGGTCTGCGGCTCCAGCCACTACGCGATGCGCGGTCGCGTCGTCGTCGAGGATGAGCCCACCTTCCGCGCATGGCTCGACCGGCAGAAAACCTTCTCGCAACGCGCTGCACGATCCACCAGCACGCATGAGGCCGGCCTCCACCGGCCGGCGATAGACGCGCGGTGACGGCCATGTCGGACGCGATTACCGGTCCGCAGGGCGGATCTCCCCTTCTTCCTGAAGCAGACGACCTCTACCATCCGCACAGTTGGTGGACCCGTTACGTCTTCAGCCAGGACGCTAAGGTCATCGCCATCCAGTATGCCGGCACCGCTCTGGCAATCGGTTTCGTCGCCTTGATCCTATCCTGGTTTATACGATTGCAGCTCGGATTCCCGGGCCTGGCCACCTTCATTGGCCCTGCCGAGTATTATCAGTTGATCACCATGCACGGCATGATCATGGTCGTGTACATGCTCACGGCGGTGTTCCTCGGCGGGTTCGGCAATTACCTGATCCCCCCTGATGCTCGGCGCGCGGGACATGGTCTTCCCGTACCTGAACATGCTGAGTTACTGGATCTACCTCTTGGCCGTCCTGGTTCTCGTGGCCAGCTTCTTCGCCCCAGGAGGGCCGACTGGCGCCGGCTGGACCCTCTACCCGCCCCAATCCATCCTGGCAGGAACCCCTGGGCAGGAGTGGGGCATTGTCCTGATGCTCGTCTCGCTCATCCTGTTCATCGCAGGCTTCACCATGGGCGGCGTGAATTACGTCGTGACGGTGCTGCAGGCGCGCGCGCCCGGCATGACGCTGATGCGCATGCCGCTGACGGTCTGGGGGGATCTTCACGGCGACCGTTCTGGCGCTGCTCGCCTTTCCGGCGCTGCTCGTCGGTGCCGTGATGATGCTGCTCGACCGTCTGCTCGGCACGAGCTTCTTCATGCCGGCCATCATCGAGGCGGGCCAGCGCCTGCGCTACGGCGGCGGCAGCCCGATCCTGTTCCAACATCTGTTCTGGTTCTTCGGTCATCCCGAGGTCTACATCGTGGCGCTGCCCGCGTTCGGCATCGTCTCCGACCTGATCAGCACCCATGCCCGCAAGAACATCTTCGGTTACCGAATGATGGTCTGGGCGATCCTGGCCATCGGCGTTCTGAGCTTCGTCGTCTGGGCGCACCACATGTACGTCAGCGGCATGAATCCGTATTTCGGCTTCTTCTTTGCGACGACGACGCTGATTATCGCGATCCCCACAGCCATCAAGGTCTACAACTGGGTCCTGACCCTCTGGCGCGGCGATATCCACCTGACCGTGCCGATGCTGTTCGCGATCGCCTTCATCGTCACGTTCCTGAACGGCGGTCTCACTGGCCTGTTCCTCGGCAACGTCGTCGTCGATGTGCCGCTCTCCGACACGATGTTCGTCGTCGCCCATTTCCACATGGTGATGGGCGTCGCCCCGATCCTAGTGATCTTTGGCGGGCTCTATCACTGGTACCCGAAGGTGACCGGTTGCATGCTCGACGCGCGCCTCGGTCAGATCCATTTCTGGATCACCTTCCTGGGTGCCTACGCGATCTTCTTCCCCATGCACTATCTCGGCTTACTCGGGGTGCCACGGCGCTACTACGAGACCGCCGGGCTCGGCTTCGTGCCGCCGTCCGCCGAGACGCTAAACGCCTTCATCAGCCTGGTGGCCTTCGTCGTCGGGGCCGCGCAGATCGTGTTCCTGTTCAACCTCCTGCGCAGCCTGAGGCATGGCGCGCCCGCGGGCGGCAATCCTTGGCGTGCGACGACGCTCGAGTGGCAAACGCCGGAGACGCCACCGCCGCACGGCAACTGGGGTCCGGCCCTGCCAGTCGTCTACCGCTGGCCCTACGACTACAGCGTGCCCGGCGCGCCGGAAGACTTCGTGCCGCAGAACCAGCCGGCCCCCGTCCGTGCGGGGGCTGTACCGTGAGCTTGGTCCTCGCCTATCTTGCCGTTCTCGGCGCTTTTGCCGCGCGCTGGCTCGCGCGGCAGCACCTCGCGGACCGGCCCTGGCTCGCCGTCGGCTCTCCGCACCCGCTCGTGGCGCCCGCTGCCACCACCTCCCCGACGAGACTCGGCCTAAGCATCTTTCTCGCCAGCGCGGGACTGCTCTTTTCACTTCTGGTGGCAGCCTACGCCATGCGCGTTCCAGGAACGGCGCTCGTTCCGCTCAATCCGCGGTTGCTCTGGCTCACCACGAGCCTGCTTGCGGGTGCGAGTCTCGCCTTGCACGGGGCTCGCGCCGCGGCGCGGCGCGGGCGGGAGGAGGAAGCTACCGCCGCTCTCGGCTTTGCCTCGGCGGCAGGCCTGGGGTTCCTCGGGGGCCAGGCATTTGCGTGGCACGCGCTCTGGCAAGCGGGACACGCGCAGGGACCCGACGCGGCGGCCGCCTTCTTCTGCCTGATCACGGCGCTGCACGGCCTACACATCCTGGCCGGCCTCGTTGCCCTCGCGTGGATCACCGCTCGGGCCGCTCTCCTGCCGCGTCCCCCGCGCCTGGAGCCGGGCACCGCACTCTGCACCCTGTACTGGGACGCCCTTCTGGCGGTCTGGCTGGTGCTGTTCGGGCTCCTGTTCCGAACCCCCTGGTCGGGACTGATCGACGCCCTGTGCCGGCCCGGTTGATGCCTCGCGAGGCTGCCCCATGACCCACACCACAGCCGGCCACGGCGCCGCCCTCCAAGGACCGCCCTCGAACCTGCCGCCGACGCGCCTGGCCCGTCTTTCGGCCGAGTGGGCAGGCGATCGGCAGGTCTTCGCCGGCGCATCCTGGCGTAAGGCCATGATGTGGATCTTCCTTCTCAGCGACACCTTCGTGTTCGGATGTTTCCTGATCGGCTACATGACGGTGCGCATGTCGACGCCCGTGCCCTGGCCGAACCCGAGCCAGGTCTTCGCCATCGAGATCGCTGGCAAGCCCTGGCCCCTCCTTCTCATCGCGATCATGACCTTCGTGCTGATCTCGAGCAGCGGCACGATGGCAATGGCCGTCGCGCTCGGCTACCGCCGCAGCCGCCGGACCACGGCGCTCCTGATTGGCCTGACCGCGCTGCTGGGGGCCACCTTCGTGGGCATGCAGGCCTTCGAGTGGACGAAGCTGATCCACGAAGGCGTCCGCCCCTGGGCAAATCCCTGGGGCGCCGAACAGTTCGGCTCGGCCTTCTTCATGATCACGGGGTTCCACGGCACCCACGTCACCATCGGGGTGATCGCGCTCCTCGTGATGGGCCGCAAGGTGTGGCGCGGCGACTTCGATACCGGCCGGCGTGGCTACTTCACGAGCCGCCCGGGCGGCTACGAGAACGTCGAGATCATGGGCCTGTACTGGCACTTCGTCGACCTCGTGTGGGTCTTCATCTTCGCGTTGTTCTATCTCTGGTAGGAGGGGGCCATGCAGGCGACGGCCCGGGCGACCGAGCAAGCCCACCCGATCGGGCTCTACCTCGTGGTGTGGGCATGGCTGTTCGTGCTCAGCGCCTGCTCCTACCTCGTCGATTATCTGCACTTGCAAGGCGGGTTGCGCTGGTCTCTGATCCTCCTCTTCATGATCGTCAAAGCAGGATTGATCGTTGCGGTCTTCATGCACCTCGCCTGGGAGCGCGTGGCTCTGATCTACGTGATCCTAATCCCTCCGGCGGCGCTGCTGATCTTCATCGTGATCATGGCCATCGAGGCGGATTACACGCTGGCGACCCGCCTCGCGCAGCAAGCCATTGGCAGGTGACGGCGTGACAACAGTCCTGCGATCCAGGTCGCCTGTCGTCAGTTCGTGGTGCTGTGCCGACAACTCGGCCTTCTGGCCGGTGGTGTCGTGGCACTCGACGGCAGCCGCTTCAAAGCGGTGAACACGCGTGATTGACCTGACCGGCTGGCTTTGGACCGGGCTGATTGAGAGGATCAGCCTGGATCAGAGGAGTTGGGAATGAAGCGAGGACGGAAGCCGAGCGCGGAGCAGGTCGTGCTGATGCTGCGCCAGATCGAGGTACAGACCGCCCAGGGCAAGAGTTTGGCGTTGGCATGCAAGGAGGCGGATGTCTCCGAGCAGAGCTTCGTGACGAGTGCCTACGCCAGGAGATTTTCTACTCGCTGAGAGAAGCACAGGTCGTGATTGGCCTATGGCAGAACACCTACAACTGTGTCCGGCCGCATTCGTCGCTGGGCTACCGGCCGCCCGCGCCTGTCACCTTCCCGGATCTGGCCTACCGGCTACCCATGGCCACTACCATGCAGTAGCCTCCCATCTGGCCCGGTCCAAAATACCGGTCAGGTCACCTTCAAATGCCTTCCGTCTGCCGCTTCACTCGATCGATCACAATCTTGACTTGAGGCGGCTTGCGGGAGGAGATTGCGGACTCGCTGGGAATGGCAGCCGCCCGCACAGCCTTCGGGATCGGTTTCCCCGCTCCGGAGGCGCGATGCCCCTGTCTCGCAATGCCCTGCCCCAGCTTAACGGTCGTCCGTTTCTGACTGATGGCGGTCTAGAGACCACCCTCGTGTTCTTGGAGGGGGTCGAACTGCCCTGCTTCGCGGCGTTTCCGCTGCTCGGCACGGAGGCTGGCCGGAGCCGACTTCTGCGCTTCTTCGAACCCTACATCGAAATCGCCAAGCGTTATCAGGCAGGTATGATCCTGGACACGCCGACGTGGCGGGCCAACCCCGACTGGGGCATGCAGCTCGGCCTCGATATCGACGCCCTTGCCGAGGTAAATCGCGAAGCCATCAAGTTTGTCGCAGCACTGCGGCATCGCCATGCCGCGGACGATCTGCCGCTTGTTCTCAACGGTGTGATCGGACCGCGCGGAGACGGCTACAGGCCCGAAGCCGCAATGTCAGTCGACCAGGCCGCCGATTACCACCGCCCCCAGGTCGAGGTCTTCGCCGCCGGAGAGGCCGATATGGTCAGCGCGGTCACAATGACCTCGGTCGCGGAAGCCGTCGGCGTTGTCCGGGCGGCCCAAGCGGCAGGCATGCCGGTGGTGATCTCCTTCACGCTTGAGACCGATGGTCGCCTGCCGTCGGGGCAGACACTCGGTTCCGCGGTCCGGCAGACCGATGCGGCCACGGAGGCCTACCCGGCTTACTACATGATCAACTGCGCGCACCCGGCGCATTTCGAGACTGTTCTGGCGGAGCAAGAACCTTGGCTCGAACGGCTCCGAGGGTTACGGGCCAACGCCTCGACGAAGAGCCATGCCGAACTCGATGCCGCCACCGAGCTCGACATTGGCGACCCCGCAGACCTAGCGCGCCGCTATGCCGCTCTCCGAAAGCGCCTGCCCGGCCTAACGGTTCTCGGCGGCTGCTGCGGCACCGATCACCGGCACATCGCCGCCATCTGCGAGGCCTGCTTCGAAGAGGCTTCGGCGGCTGTCCAGAATGGGCGCCAATGACCGTTGCCGGTTTGGCCGAGGGAGAAGGTTTTCATGGGAGGGACCAATGGGCTTCTACGAGCGTCATGTCGGGCCCCGCCTGGTGAGTTGCGTCTGCGGGGCCGCGGATATCCGAGCTGAGCGAGAGAAAATCGTACCAGCAGCAGAGGGCGTCGTCTTGGAAATCGGCATCGGGCCGGGCCTCAATCTGCCCCTGTACGATCCTGCTCGTGTGACCAGGGTGATCGGCGTCGACCCGCACGCCGCGTTTCTTAAGCTGGGCCGGTCGCGCCGGGAGGCAGCCCGCGTGCCGGTCGAGATCCGGCAGGAGGCGGCAGAGGCAATACAGCTGCCGTCGCGGTCGGTCGACACGGCGATCGTCACCTTCACGCTCTGCTCCGTGCAGGACGCAGCGCAGTGTTTGAGCGAGATCCGGCGCCTCCTGCGGCCCGAGGGGCGTCTGCTGTTCCTGGAGCACGGCCTGTCCGGGGATGCGGCGGTCGTACGCTGGCAGAACCGTCTGAACCCGCTCTGGCGTCCACTCGCGGTTGGCTGCAACCTCAATCGTCCTGTCCTCGGCTCACTGCGCGCGGCGGGGTTCGCGATCGAAGAGGTCGAGGAATACTACCTACCGCGAACGCCGAAGCCTTTCGCACATCTAAGTCGTGGCAAAGCGCGTCCCTTGTAGCCGGCGTCCGGCGGAACGCTGCTTCTGTCCGCCTGATCCTTCGGGTCCCTTGATGTAGAACGCTAGACGGTACGTCCGAACAGACGTCCAAGCGCCTGCCGGCCGAAGTCCGTTCTAGGCTCCGGACCCATAAGTTCGGCTTGGCGGGTGTGCCTGTGATTTCTTCCGGGTGAGGGAGAAGCCAATGGGCGAGTTTTGGTGTTCGGTCCCGCTGTGTGGTGATACAACTGATGCCGCATGGAGGGACGCGCTATGGGACAAGTTCTCCACGGCAGCGCCACGACGACTGAGACGGTCCGTCGGGCAATCCAAGCTCGTCAAGAGAGCGTGAGGGCCGCTGCCAAGCGCTACGGCATCAGCCCCACGACGGTGCAGAAGTGGCGCTCACGCCAGACCAGCACGGATGCCCGGATGGGTCCGAAGGAGCCCCGCTCCAGCGTGCTCAGCCTGGAGGACGAGGCGGTCATCGTCGCCTTCCGGCGGCACACCCTGCTGCCGCTCGACGACTGCCTCTACGCGCTGCAGCCGAGCCTGCCGCATCTGACCCGCTCGTCACTCCACCGCTGCCTGCAGCGTCACGGCATCAGCCGCCTGCCGGATGTGGACGGCGACAAGCCTAAGCGGTCGCGCTTCAAGGCCTACCCGATCGGCTACTTTCACATCGACATCGCACAGGTCAGCACGGAACAGGGCAAGCTGCACCTGTTCGTGGCCATCGATCGCACGAGCAAGTTCGCATTCGTTCAACTGCACGGACGAGCAACTCAACGGATCGCGGCAGCCTTTCTACACGATCTGGTCGCCGCCGTGCCGTACACGATCCACACGGTGCTGACGGATAATGGCATCCAGTTCACCGACAACCATCCGGTGGACGAGGAGGCCGAGGCTAAGGCGGCAGCTTATTGGGCCGAACGCGACGAGCCACGCATCTACCGCTGGCACTCGTTCGAGTGGGCCTGCGAGCAGACCAAGATCGAGCATCGCCTGACCAAGCCGCGCTGCCCGTGGACGAATGGCCAAGTCGAGCGGATGAACCGCACCATCAAGGACGCCACGGTCAAGCGCTACCATTACGCCAGCCACGACGAGCTCCGGATGCACCTGCAGCTGTTCGTGGATGCCTACAACTACGGCCGCCGACTCAAGACCCTGCGCGGCCTCACACCTTATGAGTTCATCTGCCAGACCTGGACGAAAGAGCCCGAACGCTTCAGGCTCGATCCGTCACACCACATGCCGGGACCGAACATCTAGCACCAGCTGCCAGTGCTCCGGGCTTAGCTCGGCGAGCCTCTTGCCCAGGCCGAGGTTGTGGGCCGCAAGCTCGGCGACTTCTATCCACTCGTGCGGCAGGACAGGTTTCTCGGTAGGGACAGAAACAACGGGCGCATCGGGCATGCTGAACCCATCAAGTGAGCTCGGGCGACCACAACGCTGCGCGTCGCAGGTCTTCAGGGCGGACGGCGCCGCGCTTCAGGTTTTGGCTGGACTCGATGAGGCCAACGATTTGGCTCGCCCAAGCCTGCCCCAGAACTGCGGCAGCAATGTCGATGCCGTAGCCCTCTGCAATCAGGTGCTCGTACGTCCCGGGATCTTTCAGGTACGCTTCGATCGCAGCATACACCTGCTCGTCGGTGGCAGACTTGGCCTTGAAAAGTTCGCCGACGGTGGGGGCGGCATCAGTCATGCGCGGACCGTAGCTCGTAGGATCGGCGTTCACCAGCGCTTCGATACTTGAATTCGCCTTCGTCCCGCATCCAACGACAACTCGGCAGTGCTAACCTTCGACGAGTTGCAACCCAACGGCGCAACGTAATGATCTCAGGCTCCAGGGACCATATCTTCATCGTCCAGCCTCAAGGACCAAACCATGGCGCCCTGCTTGTCCCTGAGCCAAGCCAGGTTGGTGTCCTCGTTGATCAAAAAGTCGTCGTCAGCAGGCGCAAAAGCCACAGCGTCGTAGGCGCGCCGTCTGAGCCGGACCTGACGAAGCAGGTATGGAACGTGTCGACCTCGTAGACGCGGTCGTTCATGTCCCGAGTGGTCACGTCCTGCCGTCGCAACTCCTCAAGCGTCCTGACGCGTCCCAGAGCGATCTCGGGCGACACGGTCTGATAGGGCAAGGTCGCGGCGCGTCGTCGCGCCTGACCAACTCACGCACGGTTTGCGCCATCGCCAGCTCCTCGCGCAGTGGCTGCTGAACGCCGGTGCAGTCACCCGCCTGATCGTAACAATACTTGGATGAGAACGGTTGGATTGACTAGACCATGATGTTCCAGATGCGGATCTCCGCACTCCTACGTCAGAAAAAGGCCGGCGTAGGAGGAGCATCGATCAAGCAAGCCGCAGAACTCGACTGCTCTCAACGGCCTCACCACTCCAATTCCGCAGGAACCAAGGCACACGTGAGCCGGCCATCGGTTTGCCGTAGAGGTAGCCCTGAGCGTAGTCGCAGCCCATGGCGCTCAGCCGGTTCGCTTGCACCACCGTCTCGACACCTTCAGCGGTGACCTGCATCCCGAGGCTGCGACCGAGGCCAATCACCGCCGTGATAATGGCCGCATCCCCCTGATCCTGCACCACGTTGCGTACGAAGCTCTGATCCACCTTGATGTGCCCGACCGGGAACTGCTTCAGATGGGTGAGCGAGGCAAAGCCAGTGCCGAAGTCGTCCAACGTAATCAGGATGCCGTTGTCATGCAGGCGCCGAAGCGTTGCGGGCACAACCTCGGTGCCATGCCCCAGGAACACCGTCTCCGTCACCTCCACCTCGAACCGAGCGGGTGGCACATCGTGCTCGCTCAGAACCGAGAGGATGTCGCCAGCCAAATCCGGTCTGCGGAACTCAGCCGATGAAAAGTTAACGGCGACGCGACCAGGGTCGAGGCCGCACCGGCACCATTGACCTAGATCTGCTGCGACTTGCCGGATCAGGCTGCTGCCGATGGCTGTTGCAAGCTCTGGGTTCTCGAACGCTGAGCCGAAGTAGCCGGGGGTCAGCAGGCCCTTCTCAGGGTGCTGCCAACGTGCGAGCGCCTCGAAGCCGACGATCGCGCCAGTCGTGAAACATATCTTCGGCTGATAGTAGGGGACGATCTGGCCTGCAGCGACGGCGGTCCGTACTTCGGCCGCGATCAGCACCCGCCGCTCAGTCTGGGAACGCATCTCTGCTGCAAACACGACCGCGCTGTTCCGCCCCTGTGCTTTGGCACGGTAGAGAGCGATGTCGGCGTCCTTGAGAAGGTCATACGGATTGCGGTGGTGATCAGGATATGCCGCCAAGCCAATGCTCGCAGTGCAGGTCAGCCGGTGGCCGCGATAGACGAGAGGTTGCCGCAAGCGCTCCAGCAGCACCTCAGCGTGCTTGGCGGCGTGTTCCAGGCGCAGCGGCTCGGTCAGGAGCAGGGCGAACTCGTCACCGCCGAGGCGAGCGACCGTGTCTGACGCGCGCAACCCCTCGACTAGGCGGCTTGCCACTTCGCGCAGCACCGCATCGCCTGCGTCATGCCCGTGGATGTCGTTCACATCCCGCAGCGTGTCGAGGTCAACCAGGAGAAGGGTCACACTCGTGCCACCCCGCTCGGCAGCAGCAAGCGCCTGCTCCAGCCGCTGGTGGAACAGCCTGCGGTTCGGCAGCCCTGTGAGAGCGTCATGGTTAGCTGCGCGCCAGGCCTGCTCCTCGGACAGCTTGCGCTCGGTGATGTCGAAGGTGATGCCGACGATCCGGCCAGCCTCAACACGCTCGGCGCGCATGGTTAGCCAAATTTGCGGCCCTGCAGGGTGCAGGTAGCGGAACTCGACAGTACTCAGTGCGCCGCCGTAGGCCGTGAACCGTTCGACATGTGCCCGGTCCTCTGGGTGGACATTGTCAAGCAAGAGCGAAATCGGGCCGGAGCCGATACCAAGCAACTGCAGCGCGTTGTCCGAACGTGTGGCCAAGCCGGTCTTGAGGTCACGCTCCCAGGCAACCATTCGCCCTGCCTGCAGAGCAAGCCGCAGGCGCTCCTCGCTGGCTCGGAGTGCTGCATTGGCCCGACGCTGCTCGCTGATGTCGCGCACGGCTCCAACCATCCGCAAGGCTTCTCCCTCTGCGTCGCGGATCACGAACCCACAGTCGGTTACCTCGGCGTAGCTGCCGTCAGCACGCGCGAAGCGGTACTCATCGCTCCAGCGGTGCTCTTGGCTTTCGATGATGTGTTTGATGGAGGTTGTGACACGCTCCCGGTCATCAGGGTGGATCTTGCTCTTCCACCAAGCTCCTGTGTCGGTCCTCTCAGCGTCAGAGTAGCCGAACAGCCGGTAAGCCCCCTCGCTCCACTCAGTGGTGTCCGAGGTCAGATCCCAGTCCCAGATCGCGTCCTGTGTAGCCAGTATGGCCAAGCGGTAACGTTCCTCCTGAAGGCGGATGGCCTCAGTCGCCTGCTTGCTATCGTGGATGTCACTATCGGTTCCGACCCACTCCTGTACCTGACTAGAGGCGTCCTTGAGCGGCACCGCCCTGGTCAGGGTCCACCGGTACGCTCCGTCTCGACACAGCGCGCGGAACTCGAAGGAGCCTGCCGCTTGCGAGGCGAAAATATCGTGCCACGTCGAGGCCACGCGCTGCCGGTCATCGGGATGAACGGTGCTGAGCCAGCCGTAGCCAATGTAGGCGCTTTCCGGCTGACCCGTGTATGTTCCCCACCCGCTGCTTTCAACGAGAGAGCCATCTGGCGTAGCTCGCCAGACCATGGTCGCGCTCGCCTCGATGAGTGCCTTGTAGCGGTTCGCCGTCGTTTGCAGATCGCGCTCAAGCTCGACCTGCACCGTGACGTCGCGCGAGATCGCCAGGATCAGACCGCGCGCGCTGCTCCGAGCCTTGACTGGGCTGAGCGCCACGTCCCACCATCTCGGCCGGCCTTTGGCCGTGTGGCAGAAGCCGCGGAAGCGAGCCTCCTGCCCGCGGCTCGCCTGCGCCACCGCGTCCTTCGCGGCGACTTGGTGCTCGCCTTGCCACAACTCGACCCACGACTGGCCGAGGAACGGCCCGACATCGTCGATCTCCATCACCTTCAGTCCGCCCGCGCTGAGGAAGAGCAGGTCTCCTTCCTGATCGAGCAGCTTCATACAATCGCTGCTGCTCTCTAAAATGTCGCGCAAGAGGTCGCCCACTAGCAGCGGGTCTGGCGTGATCTGCCTGAGCGGCTGGCCCACCTCCCACTCGCCGCCCTGGTTAGACATACCGCTAGAACCGACTTCTTCCTCGGCGAAGAGCCGGAACGTGTTCCGGCCGGCGGCCTTGGCGCGGTAGAGAGCCTGATCGGCGAGCGCGTAGAGGTGATCGTGATCGAGGCTGTCCTGCGGTGCTAAGGCAATGCCGATGCTTACACCCACACCAGCTGGGTAACCTCCGAGATCCACCGGCGGCAGCATCGCTGCGATCACCCGCTCAGCAAGCCGGCTCGCATCCTCGGCGCGCGCGCAGTTGGTCTGGATGATGACGAACTCGTCGCCACCAAGCCGCGCGAGCGTGTCCTCCGTGCGCAGGACCGACTTGATCCGCTGCGCCACGACTTTCAGCAACCTGTCGCCAGCCTGATGGCCGAGGGTGTCATTGACGAGCTTGAAGCGGTCAAGATCCAGGCACAGCAGGGCAAACGTGCTGCTCGTTCGCTTCGTGCGCGCGATCTCCTGCTCAAGCTGTTCACGGAAGTGAAGCCGGTTGGGCAGGCCGGTAAGCGGATCATGACGCGCGATGCGCGCCATTTCACTCTCGGCAGCCTTCCGCTGTGAGATGTCACGAATGATGGCCACATAGCCGTTCGGCCCGCCGGTCTCCTCCTCGCGCGTAAGGCTGAAGGAGATCTCGACCCAGACGAAGCTGCTATCTCGGCGGCGGTAGCGCTGCTGCGTCACAGCCTCACTGATTTGGCCGGCCTCCAACTGCTTCAGAAGTTGCGCGTAGCTGCTTGCCTCATCTGGGTGAACAGAGGCGAGCGGGTGAGTGCCGAGGAGTTCGCGAGCCTCGTAGCCAAGGAGCCGGCTGACCGCCGGCGAGACGTAGCGGCGCGTGCCATCGAGATCAGAGCGGATGATCAGATCGCTGCTGTTGTCGGCGAGCAGGCGGTAGTCGTCAGCGCTCTCCCGTGCCTTCCGCTCCGCTTTGCTCAAGCGAAGTTGAGCGACAACGATCTGAGCCAGATCTCGTAGCTGCTCCTGCTGCTCGGCTGAGAAGGAGCGCGGCACCCGGTCGATGAGGCACAACGAGCCAAGGTGAATGCCCGCTCTGAGCACGAGGGGGGCGCCGGCGTAGAAGCGGATGTGCGGCTCGCCTGCGACGAGTGGGTTGGCAGAAAACCGCTCATCCTGGGGAGCGTCCTCGACCACCAGCACCTCATCCGAGAGGATGGTGTAGGTGCAGAACGAGACTTCACGCGAGGTCCCGCTCACGTTCAGACCGCACCTGCCCTTAAAGCGCAGCTCGGTCTCGCCAACCAGCGACACCAGCGCAATTGAGGCACCAAACAGTGCCTGCGCAGTCCGGCAGATCGCGTCGTACTGCGGCTCTGCGGGCGAACTGAACACCTCCAGATCGTGCAGCGCCTGCAGGCGCTCCACCTCGTTCGGGTGCAACGGGTACATACACCAGACCTCATGAGGTCAGTCCCGCGCTGCGGGAACCCCCCTGACCCTAGTCTCAGGATAGGCAGCAGAAGTTAATGAGCCGGCTTCTAGGCGCTGATCTGAAGGCGGCAGGAGCCCAGCAGGTGAGTGAAATTGGTTCAAAGCGCGAGCAACTAGCTTCCCAAATAGGCATAGGGCAAAATGCAGGTTAACCACAACATAAAAAATGGTGACACCCTCACGCTCAGGAAACAACGCAGACCTATGCCGAAGTCCCATAGGTGATGATCGCATTGCCGGGAGGACCTGAACCGCCCCCCGCTCCACTGTCCCGTGGCCCGGCGTCGACGTCGAACTCTTGCTGAAGGATGCCCGTGCCGACCTGTTGATCGGTCCGAGCACGCGCTTCAGCCCGGTGATGACAGCGCCGGGTGATCGTCCTCATGCCCGTTCCGAGATCACCGTCGGACCGCTGACGACATTCGCGCGGGAAACGCCGAATGAGGTGATGAGGGCACCTTGTGTAGAGCATGGGCTAAAGGGGGAGTGATCAAACATCGACGCGAGGGCCGCTCCCAGCCCATTGGTAGCGCAGGCGGGATCTAGAACATCCCGTTCGCGTTGGCCGAGGCCTCGGGCAGGATCTGCATCACGTCCCAATGCTCCATGATCCGGCCTCTCTCATCGAGTCGAAAGATGTCGATGGCCGCGTAATCGTGGTCTCCCGGCCAGTGCTGGAGGCAGTGCAGTACAACCAGATCGCCCTCGGCGATTGCCCGCTTCACCTCGACCCGCTTGCCCGGCCATTCACGGGCCATGCGCTCGAAATAGGCGATGAAGCCGTCCTTGCCGCTCGCGACATGCGGGTTGTGCTGGGTATAGTCGTCGCCGGCATACAGCTCGATGGCGTCGCGCGGGCGACAATCGTTGAACATCATCTTATAGAAGGCGATCACGTTCAGCTTGTTCTGCGCAAAATCTACCATGCCATCTCCGTACAATTCGGCGCGGAACGTGGCTGTTGCCTCATGCGGCCGGCAGAAGCGAAAGTCTGCGCCCGCTGTACAGAGGCACGGCGAAACGGAGCGGGCAAGTGCCTGCTGCCCGCCCGCTGCGGACATCTTCCCGGTGATCAAGCGCCTGCGCCCCTACATCGGCGATTGGTAGCGGGCGGCAGTGGTTTGGTTCGATCGGGTTAGCGCTGGGGTAAAGAGGCTACCGACCCGCTTGCATCGACTTGGTCCGCTGAGGCATGTTTTTATTGACTGTTCTATCGCGCTGCATGAATGCCACCCTGAGGCGGGCGGCGTCTTTGTAGGCACAAGCGTCTTACTTTAAACTTCGTGAAACACCATTCAGGAAATATTGACCTACAAAATTCACGCAAACGCATCCCCGGCATCATAGCATCCTCGCCGATTGAGGGTGCCCCAGATGCTTCGGCTTACCGACAAAGTTCCTCTCAGACGTCAGATCAGCCTGTTGGCCGGAGCCATCGGCCTGATAGTCGTGGGCGTGACGACAGTCGGATCCGCCCTGCTGGCGCGCGGCCAGGCTGCCGACATGGCTCAGGACGCCCTTCGGCAGGTCGCCCGGTCCATGGCGGACCGCCTCGACCAAGACATGGCCGAGCGCCTGCGCGAGATCCGCAACGTCGCAAGCCTCGAACCCCTCCGGCCCCACTGGCTGGAGAATACGGGTAACCTGCGCACCGTGCTCGACGCGATGCAGAGGACGCTGCCGGACTATGCCTGGATCGGGTTCGCCGATCAGGATGGCCGGGTACGCGCCGCTACTGGCGGCATCCTCGAAGGGGCGAGCGTCGGTCAGCGCCCGTGGTTCCGCAATGGCATCCGGCAAGCCGCCGTCGAGGACGTTCACGCCGCGAACCTTCTTCAGTCCTTGCTTAAGCCGCACGCCGATGGAACGCCGTTCCGCTTTGTTGACGTGGCTGCCCCGGTCAGCGACAGCTCGGGCCGAATCGTCGGCGTGCTCGGAGCCCATCTCAGCTGGCGCTGGGCCGATGTGGTTCGGCGCGAGGTGCTGTCGTCCCGTCGGCCCGAACTGAAGGAGGACATCATCGTCCTCGATCGGTCCGGCCGGGTTTTGCTCGGGCCAGACCTTGCGGAGGCTCCTTTCGCGGCAGCGGAACTCGTTGCTGGGCACTTCATCGATCACCGCACGGGAGGCGATCGGCTCGCTGCGGCGGCCTCCACCCGCGGCCGGGGCGATTACGCGGGCCTAGGCTGGATCGTCGTCGCCCTGCAGCCGGTCGATACAGCGCTCGCGAGCGCCAACCGCCTGACCGGCCTGATCCTGTTCGTCGGCCTCGGCGCCGCCGTGCTCGGCATGATCGGAATCGGGATTATCGCCGGACGGCTGAGCCGGCCCCTGACGCGGCTGACGGAGGCGGTCGACCGCATCGGACGGCAGCCGAACGCGCGGATGACGGACCGCGTGCACGGCTCTCCCGAGGTTCTGCGCCTGTCCACTGCGATCCGGTCGCTCCTCAGACGTATCGGCACGGCTGAGGAGGATGCGCGGCTGAGCCGGGCCGAGGCTACGGACAAGGTCCATGCCGCGGAGGACCGTGTCCGACGTCTCGGCGCCGATCTCCACGCCATGCAGGTCCTGGCCGACACGGACGCTCTCACGGGTCTGCTCAACCGGCGGGCGTTCCTGCCCCTGGCCAACGATGCGATGAGCTACTTTATGCGCTACCGGCGCAGCATCTGCGTCCTGATGATCGACATCGATCACTTCAAGCGCGTCAATGACTTGTACGGCCACGCGGCGGGCGACGAGGTCATCCGCCAAGTTGGCCGGATCATCAGAGACGCAATTCGGACCACCGACAAGGTGGCGCGGTTCGGCGGCGAGGAATTCGTGGTCCTGCTGCGGGAGACCGATCTGCAGGGCGCGGCAATCTTCGCCGAGCGCATTCGCCAGACAGTCGCCGGCACCGTGTTCGAACCGGAGGGGCAGTGCCTTAGAGCGACGATCAGCATCGGCATGGCCGGCGCTGAGGTCACGGATGACGACATCGACCACACGATCGAGCGCGCGGACCGCGCCCTCTACGCGGCGAAGTCCGGCGGGCGCAACTGTGTGCGCACGTTCGAGGACAGGCCGTCACGCGACCTGCGGGCAGCGGCCTAGCTTTTCGGTTAAGGCTGCGTGTTTACCAGTGGCAGCTTCGGGGACGCCGTGGACGCCCTCGGGGCGTTAGCCGGGCATCTCGAGCCTTGCGCGCCGGTGGCGATCCGGCGCCCCAACCCAGCACCTGGGCAGAGATCTCGGCCGATACCGAGGCCATGCCGCAAGGGCACTAGCGCAGATCGTAACCCCCAGGCAGGTGCCGGGCGAGCGCCTGCGCATCAACATCACGATCGACAACCTAATCGACGAAGGCCATCTCGACGCTGTCGTTGGTGGCCGCCTGCACTGCCTTGGCCAGTCGCTCGATTTGGGCACGGTCATCAGCATTGGCGGGCGTGACGTGCACACGAGGTGATTCGAAGGCAATTCGCTTGCGAATCACCCGCCCCTAAAATGTCGTAAGACGACCTCGTCTGGCCCCGACGAGGCGGCTACTGCTCCAAGTTGCCAATGATATTCCCGCTCAACCCATCGTGTGCAGAAATTCCATAGGTAATTTATCCTCTTGTGATCGCAGCCGTTTCCGAGATGGCTGATACGAGAATGACACACTCGCCGCAGCAGATGGACGGTCTTGGGCGGTTGATTGGTAGCCTCTTGTAACTTGATCCCACCTTCGCCGGGTATGCTCTTCGGCGCGGTGGCGGGTGAGAGACCGTTAGCCTCTGGGGCCACCAAGCCCGCAAGTGAGCCAGGGTCCTCGCCCGCCGTTCCATCGAACCCGAACAGTCGCTTGGGCCGCTCAACGCGAAGCCCGCTTGCGCAAGGATGGGATCAGATGGACGCTCCTGTTGTCGGGATCGATGTCGCCCGAGACCGCCTCGATATTCACGTTCATCCCTCTGGAGCGAACTTCGCCGTTGACCGTACGACAGAGGGTGTGGAGCAGCTGTGCGAACGCCTCCGGCCCCTGAAGCCGAAGCTCGTCGTCCTGGAGGCAACCGGCGGTTTGGAAGCCATGGTGGCACGTGCTCTCACCACCTGGAGGCTACCAGCCGTGATCGTGAACCCAGCACAGGTCCGTGCTTTCGCTCACGCCTTGGGCCAACGCGCCAAGACCGACCGCATCGACGCCACCGTGATCGCCCGGTTCGCGGCGGCCACCAACCCACCCGTTCGCGCTCGGGCCGATGCCGAGACTCAGGCCTTGGCTGATCTCGTCACAAGACGCCGTCAGATCGTAGGACTGATCGCGTCCGAGCGGCAGCGAGCGAGCCAAGCTCCACCGTGCATTCGAGACAGCGTCCGGCGCGTCATAGAGGCGTTGGAGCAGGAGCAGAGTGTGATCGACCGCTCGATCGATGCAGAGGTAGACCGGTCGCTTGAATGGCGCAGGAAGGAGACCCTCCTGACCTCCGTTCCTGGTGTTGGACCGACGATCGCACGAACCCTGATCGCGGAGCTGCCTGAGCTTGGAAGCCTCAACCGGAAGCAAGTCGCCGCGCTGGTCGGCTTGGCCCCTTGGACGCGGCAATCCGGTCAGTGGCGAGGGAGGAGCTTCATTGCAGGCGGCCGCGCACCTGTTCGCACGGCGCTGTTCATGGGGGCCATGGTGGCCAGCCGTCACAATGCCGCGCTGAAAACCTTCCGGGACCGGCTCATCGCAGCCGGTAAGCCCAAGCTCGTTGCCCTGATTGCCACCGCTCGGAAGCTGATCACCATCCTCAACGCCATCCTGAGAGACGGAACGCCATGGCAACCCGCTTGACCAGCAAGACAGTCGCTCACGTAGCGTCCGGTGATTCGGGGGGTAGGTGCCGTCAACTCACGCAACACGCACCGATCACCACCGGCAGACGCATCGAAATCGCCACTCGGGCCAGTGCGCGCTGGTGTGGCACAACTTTGTGATCAGCTAACCACTTGGCAGTAGGCAGTTTTCTCAGCGTTTAGGAGCGACCGTCGTTTGTGGGCAGAACGAGCAGTGTCGTTATTAAAGCGTCTTCCCACTCCGATGCCCCAGCGTAGAAAGGCTCAGCTCATTCGACTGGGGGCTTCGTGCCCTGCGCTGCCGAATCCGAACAAGCGGACCTGGGCGCGGCTTGAGTGAAGGCATGAAATTGACCATTTGCAGATCCTCGAAAGGTCCGCTTCCTGGCGTCTTAGTTCATGAGCAAATCCACGGGCTCAGCGGCAGTTAGCCAAACTTTAGACGTTCAATCCGAGGGTTTGATGGTGCAGTCTTTTCTCTCGAGTGGAAATATGTGCTAAATTTTGTTCTGTAACTAGCCGCCCCAAAGCCAAAGGAGCGGCTGTACGGGCTTTCAAACCTAGCTGATGGGTTCGAACATGGCTGTCGCTGACCCCGGGACGTAGCGGATTAGCGAAGCGCCTTGAGCTCGCGGTGGGCCGGGAATTCATCCAGTGCGGAGTCTATTAAACTCTCGCGCGAGATGCTGCCTCCGCCGCCCAGGTGATCTGCCCCCACCGGGTGGTCCAGGCATAGAGTTAGTGCACGGTTGGCCTTTGCTCCACGGGTCGCTTGGCCGGCGGAGCCGGTGGGGTGAGCGCAGCCGGCCAAGCGGTGAACGCGGGTAAGAAGACCTCTGGCGCGGGCGGCCGATAGCCGAGTGCGCCATGCGGGCGGACGGTGTTGTAGTGCCGCCGCCAGCTCTCGATCAGGATCTGCGCCTCCCGCAAGCTATAGAAGATCTCTCCGTCCAGCAGTTCGTCGCGTAGCCGTGCGTTGAAGCTTTCGACGAAGCCATTTTCCCAGGGCGATCCTGGCGCGATGTAGGCCGTCTTCGCGCCCACCCCCATGATCCAAGCCTGCACGCTCTTGGCCACGAACTCAGGGCCATTGTCCGAGCGAACATGCTCGGGCACGCCGCGCAGTATGAACAGGTCGGACAAGACGTCGATCACGTCGACTGCCTTGAGCTTGCGTGCGACCCGGATCGCCAAGCACTCGCGGGTGAACTCGTCAATCACGTTGAGCATGCGCACCTTCCGGCCATCGTGGGTGCGCGCTTCGACGAAGTCGTAGGACCAGACGTGGTCGCGCCGCTCAGGCCGCAGCCGCAAGCAGGAGCCGTCGTTGTCCCAGAGGCGCCCGCGCTTGGGTTGGCGGGTCGGCACCTTCAGCCCTTCACGCCGCCAAATCCGCTCGACGCGCTTGTCGTTGACGAACCAGCCGGCGGCCTTCAGCAGCGCGCAGATCTTGCGGTAACCGTAGCGGCCATACCGCTCGGCCAACGCGACGAGGTCGGCGGTGAGCGCGGCCTCATCCTCCCGGCCCCGCGGCACCTTGCGCTGCGTCGAGCGATGCTGACCGAGCGCCCGGCAGGTGCGCCGCTCGGAGACGTTCATCGTCAGCATGATGTGCTCGACACAGGCGCGTCGGCGCGCGGGGCTCAGAAGTTTCCCCGTGCCGCCTCCTGCAGGATGAGCTTGTCGAGCGTCAGGTCTGCAATCGCCTTCCTGAGCCGCTGGTTCTCCGTCTCCAGGTCCTTCATGCGCCGGACCTGATCGGTCTTCAGCCCGCCGAACTCACGACGCCAGCGGTAGTAGGTAACCTCGCTCACGCCGATCGCCCGGATTGCCTCCGCCACGCTCGTACCTTGACCGATCAGCACGTCGGCTTGGCGCAGCTTCGCGACAATCTCCTCAGGCTTGGGTCGCTTCCTCGACATCGATCCGTCCTCCTGGCTCGAAAGCCATACTAAAGGGCGGACCACTCCGCTGGGGGCGGATCAGGGTCGTATCCGCGCCTTCGATTGGTCCGTGACATCGCTCGGGCCGATTGCGGGTTGGACATCGCGGCTGAAATTTGCCGTCGAGATGACCCTGGCCAACCCGCTGGTTACCTACGTGGTCTGCGGCTCTGGGCGGATCCTGATCTACAACGACGCGACCGCGGCTATGCTCGGGTCGATGCATCCCCACGCGCTGGGGCAATCTGCATCAACTTTCTTCACAGCAGCGCGCGCAGTCATGGAGCCGCTCTACGACCGTGCCTTCACGGGTGAGGCAGTAAGGATCGACGCTCAGTCGGTTGAGCTGAACGGGAAGGAGCGACCCCGCGCCTTCGATCTCGTCATGACACCGATCGGCGAGGAAGGTGGCCGTGTTACCTGTGTTCAGGTCACGGGCTTTGACGTCAGCGGCCGGCTCGCCGCAGAGCAGGAGCGGGATCGCACGGTTGAAGGCCTTCGCGCGAGCGAGGCACGCCTACGGCTCGCGCTGGATGCCTCGCGCATGGGTGTGTGGACGTATGACCCTGCCGCCAGTAGCTTCGGTGTGGACGCGCGCGCAGCCGAAATTACCGGGGTCGCGCCGGGAGAGGCACTGCCGGCATCGTCGATCTGGCTGGCCGCGCATCCAGAGGACCGCAGCCTGTTGCAGGCACGGCTCGCGGACATGCTCGACCCTCAGGGCGACCACTGGAACGAGGCCGTTGCACGTTTCGTCCACCCCGACGGCACTGAGCGGTGGACGCAGGCTCGGGCACATTCTGTGCTCGCCGGTGAAGGTTCGCAGCGCGTGGCCTTGCGCGTCCTAGGAACGATCCTCGACGTCACCGAAAGCAAGAAGGCGGAGGCTGCCCTGCGCCAGAGCGAGCAGCGCTTTCGCGCATTCGTCACGGCAAGCTCGGACGCCATCTACCGCATGAGCGCGGATTGGACTGAACTGCAGCGCCTCGGCGACCGCGGGATCTTGGCCGATAGGCCGGTCCAGACCGGGGCCTGGATGGATCGCTATCTCCGTCCCGAGGACCAACCAACCGTGCGAGCCATGATCGCGCAGGCGGCATCGGCGAAGACCGCAGTGGAATGGGAGCACCGCGTCCACCGCGCCGACGGCGCGCTCGGCTGGGTGTATTCGCGCGCCGTTCCGATCATGGATGAGTGTGGCGAAGTGAGGGAGTGGCTCGGCACGGCGAGCGATGTCACGGCGCGCAAGCTCACCGAGGAGGCCCTGCGCGAGAGCGAAAAGCGCTTTCGCGCAGTTGCCAATCTCGGTCCCAATTTCCTCTGGAGCAGCGATCCGCAGGGCCGCGCCACATGGTTCAGCGAGCGCTGGTACACCTACACCGGGCAATCGGAGGTCGAAGCGCTCGGCTACGGCTGGCATGAGGCCATTCATCACGAAGATCGCGAGCCCACCATGGCGCGCTTCTTCTCGGTCGTGGAGCACGGAAAGATCTTCAGCCACGAGTACCGCATCCGGCGGCGGGATGGCTCCTACCGCTGGTTCCTCGTGCGGGCTGGACCAATCCACGACGAGGCTGGGCAGATCGCTCAGTGCTACGGAGCGGTTACCGACATCGACGACCTGCGCAAGCTTCAGGAGCGACAGGCGGTGATGGTTGATGAACTGCAGCACCGGACGCGTAACTTGTTGACCGTGGTCCGCTCGATCGCGCAGGAGACGATGGCGCAAACCGGGCCGACCGAGCGCTTTCGCGCGCAGTTCAACGACCGCCTCGCCGCGCTCTCGCGCGTCCAGAGCTTGCTCTCGCGCTCGGATCAGACGCCGGTGACCATCCGGACGCTGATCCAGGCAGAATTCGATGCACTCGGACCCGCTGTGATGCAAGGACGAGTCGCCCTGGAAGGTCCGACCGTGTCCCTGCGCAAGGGGGACGTGCAGACGCTTGCGCTCGCCATCCATGAACTGGCCACCAACGCGCGCAAGTACGGAGCGCTCTCCAATGATCAGGGCGAGCTCTGGGTCAGCTGGGACAGCTACACTGACGAAACCGGAAAGTCGCGGCTCGCGCTGGTCTGGCTTGAGGAAGGCATTAGCCCTGCGCCGGAGAGGCGTAACGGCTATGGCCGAAAACTCATCGAGCAGGCGCTACCCTACGCTCTGAGAGCTCGGACCAGCTATGAGCTGAGCGATGCAGAGCTACGCTGCACGATCGACCTGCCTCTGAAGTGAGCCCGACGCACGCGTCCGTTCGATTTCCATCAATGGCCTCTTCAGGATGCGAGCAACTGGTTCCACCGGCCGGCCTGGAGACAGCGGGTACGACCAGGCTGCGTCAGGTGTGGGGCGGCTTTCTGAGATTCGTTACGAACTGCCAGATGCAAGGCCGTATCCGAGTCTGCCGAGGATGCAACGTCGGGCAAGACCGACGCTCGGGCCAGTGCCATCACCTCAGACGCGCCCGATCGCCCGGTCGTATTCAGCGACTTCGGAAATCGTTGAGAACGGCTGTGAGACCGGGAAGGGCTGGCTCCATGGCCCACACCGCATCCCAGACTGCAATGGCAGCAGCTGCCATGGGTCAAGAGTTCACGCACAGCTTGTCAGCTGTGCGCCATGAGCCGACCTTGGGCCGGCAGGAGCCGAACCGCCGATCTCGACTCTAAGGTGACCTTCGTTGGTGCGTCTCTGACGTCCGCTTGGGGTCGAAAGCAGGCCTTGTACCTTGCTGCAGCAAGGGTTGGCTTTGCCGTCGATAGCAGACAGTCGATGACCAGCGATCACGGTTGCCAAAGGTGCTCGCACCTTCAGCGCAAGCGACGCCATCCGAGCACGATGCCCGACAGCGAGATGATCAGTCCAGCTGTAGAGAGAAGCCATACCACGACATCCCAGGCAGGCCGCCGCGCCAGCAACACGACGAAGTCCAGCGTGTGAAGGCCGTTGAAGAGCCAGCGGCGGATGCGGCCTGAGTGGTCAAGCCCACCAAGAACCTCGCCGGTCGCCGGATCGATGTGGAGCCAAGTGCTCTCGGGATCCGCGAACTCCACGCGCAGCACTGGAAGTTGCCGCGTCTGGTGGTGCGAGTACCAGTAGGCGTCCTCAGCCTCCAAAAGCGTTGTGCGCGTAATCGGCGCGTCCTGCAGGAGCTGCCGAGCGGCCGTGAGCAACCGCTCGCGCGGCACGGGTGCATCTCTGCAGCAGGAGTTCTGATCGCCGTCACGACAGAGCGGTGTCACCTGTGGCCGCCCGACGATGTGGTATAGGCGAAGCTCTACCGCGGGGGCGCAAGTAACTGCTTTCAGGTCTTGAACAGCAAGTGCAAAGCTTGACTCAGTCGTACCCGCATAACGTTCCAGCTTGGCTTGTGAGACAGCTCGCGAACTGAACCAACGGTTGGGATTCATGGACAGCCAGCCGCTTACGACGAAGGTGATCAGCGTCACTCCACCGATCACGCCCGCAAGGTGATGCCAGGCAGGCCAGCCCCGGTAGGGTGTGACCCGGCCCAAGCGATAGCGGTTCTTCAGCCGCAACCGCAGAACGCCGATCCAGAACCCAGTCATTGCCGTGACGATGCTGATGCCGGACACCCAGAGCACGACCTCGCGCCACAACTCGGCCTGCGCTCTCAGTGGCGTCAGGTAGATCCAGTGCGGGATCGCTCCGAGCCAGTTCCACACGCGCTCGGTGCGGCTGGTGTCGAGGGCGACCTCGCCTGTCCGAGCCGAGACGTAGAGATGTGTTCCTGCCGGATCTTCCAAAGCGATCAGGTGGAACGGTCTCAGGGAATCATAGCGCGCGGTGACCGACCACTGATCGCGCGTGACCTCGTCGATGATGGACGGCCGTACGGCACGCGGATCCTGGGCAGCAACTGCGAGTGCCTGCTCCCCGCCGACGTTGTCGATGATGCGTCCGCTCTGTGCGGAAACGGCGGTTCGCGCCCCGTTCCAGGCTGTGACTCGGTAGACTGGCTCCGTGCCGAGCATCTGGAGGCGAAGGTCTTGGGAAACCGAGGCTGACCCGCCGCAGCCAGAGCATCGGATGGACTAACCTGAACTCCGTCCCAGCGCAGAGGCTGGAGCCCGGCACGACGCTCCGCATCGCTCAGCGCAGGGAAGCCGACATACATCATCACGACGCCGGACATGAACCAGATCGCGAAGAGTAGGCAGGTCACGATTCCAAGCCAGCGGTGGCCGAGATACAGCCACCGCTTCAGGATCTTCAGGAGCTTGGCCACGGCTCAGAACGCGATGTTGTAGGCCACCTCGACCGAGCGCGGCCGCCCCAGCAACCACGTGTTGGCGCTGCCGGTCACGGGGTAGATCTCATCAAGCAGGTTGTAGACTCGCACGCTGAAGCGGGAGTTGTCGGTCACGCGATAATCGACGCTACCGTTTACCACCTCATAGGAGGGTCGACGCACCGTGTTGGCAAAGTCGCTGAAGGTCTCCCCCACAAACTGCACACCCACCCGGGCCTCCCAATGCGGCGCAAAGGCCCAGGACAGCCACAGGTTGGCCACCCGCTCAGGCACCGAGATCGGCTGGTTGCCGGCGTAGTTGACGGCCACGCCACCTGCGGATTGCTGGAAGTTGTCGTACTGGGCGTGCAGCAACGCCACGTTCCCCTCGATGCGCCAGTTCTCCCAGAGCCCGAGCGAGGCGAACGCCTCGACGCCGTGCGAGGATTGGCTGCCGACTTGGATCGACACCGTCGGCCGCAGCGGGTCGACCGTCAGCAGGTTGTCCTTCGTGATCCGGTAGCCGGCCAGCGTGAACTCTCCCCGCCCGCCCCAGAAGACCTGCTTGTACCCGACCTCGATCTGTTCGCCGGTCGAGAGCTCGAAATCCTTCTGCGCGAGGGAGAGCGTGATCAGCGAGTTCACCGGATCGACGGCCGTGGCGTAGCTCACGTAGAGCGAGCTGTCGGGGGTCGGATTGTAGACCGCTCCGAAGCGGTAGCTAACGGCACTGAAATCCTTCGTGAACCCGGACAAGGGCGCCCGCAAAGTCTGCTGGCGGACTGTCGGTGCATCGTAGCGCACGCCTGCGATCAGAGAGAGCTCATCGGTCAGGACAAGCCGGTTCTCCGCGAAGAGCGAGTACTGGTCGGAGGTGGTCGCATATCCCGGCGTGGTTGCGTCGGGGCTAGAAAACAGGCCGGGACTGAACAGGAACGGATTGATACTGCTCTCGCCGCGATAGGGCGAGTTGTTCGTATGTCGGAACGTGATGTGATTGACATCGAAGCCCGCAACAAACTCATTGCGGAAGCCGAACAGGGTGCCCCGGAAAGCGGCATCAAACCGGTTCCCGATCTGCTCCTGATTGTGGAAGATCTCGATCGGCGAGGTGCGTCGGACAAGTCCTGTCGCAGGCACGAAGGCGTAGCTCTCGACGTTGCGCCAGTGACGATCCGAGAGCAGCCGGTAGGAGGTGTTGCGGATGGTGATGTCGGCGGTCGGCGTCCACTCCGTCCTAAACTGTGTCCAGTTGTCTTGGAACACGATCCTGCTATCGTCGACGTTGTAGTTCTGGAAGCGCAGGCGCGGATCGATCCTGCCGCCGATCAGCGGTGTCCCGAAGTATCGCAGAGGCTCTTGATAGCCGTAGTCATGCGACAGGGTGAAGGCGAGATCCGGAGTGGCCTGGTAGAGGATTGAACCCGATACGGCGAGGTTGGCGAAGTCGCCGTTCTGGTTGAGCCAGCCGTTCGCTTGGTTGCCGCTGACGTTGAGGCGGTAGAAGACGTCCTCGCCGATAGGGCCACCGCTGTCGAAGGCCAGACGCTTGACCCCGTCCGAGCCCAGCGCGGCCCGGGCAGCGTTGATCGGTACGGCGACAGGCCTCTTGGGCACGACGTTGATCACGCCGCCGATCGCACCGTCTCCGTAGAGCACTGAGGCGGGCCCGCGCAGCACTTCGATGCGATCGACGTTCCAGGTGTCGAACGGATAGGTGATTGTGCCGGCCCCGACGTACAGCCGGGTCCCGTCATAGAGCTGCATCACTGAATTGACGCCGGCGAAGCCGCGGGAGGTGTAAGCGCCCAGACCGTTACCAGGCGCACCGATAGTCGTGATGCCGGCCGCGTTCTGGGTGATCGCCTCCTGCACGGTCTCCTGACCGCGTTCGCGGATCTTCTGGCCCGGGATGACCTCGATGCTGGCCGGCGTCTGCAGCGGCGACAGGTTGAGGCGGCTGCCGCTGCGGTTTGGCGTGGTGAGGTTCAGCCCTGTGGGCGCCGCAGTGTAAGGAGCAGGTGCAAGTAGGCGCGTGCCTGATCCTGCACCGGTGACGGTTAGTTCTTCCAGCGTGACTGCATGTCCGTTGCCCGCAGCTTCTCCCGGCTCCTGGGCCGCCAGAGGATACGAGGCAAGAACGAGGGTGCTGGTGGTCAGGAGTAGAGCAGCGGCCGAACGTGCGCGCTCGTTTGGCGAGCGAGTGCGGCAGAAAGCATCGGACATGAAACGTGGAGCCTCGGGCGACGGCAGTGGCACGTCACCGCGAACGAGGCCTCGGGTAACCGCCTCCTCGCAGGAATTGCGGACCCTCGACACCCGCCAGGACACCCCGCCCGACGCGTTTCGCGTGTGACCACGACTGACGGCAGGTCTCCTGGCTCGCGGGTCGCTGCCCTCTCACCGTCTTCCCGGGCGAGGCTGCCCAGTGACATGGTGGCGGAAGGCTCGCCGCTTACAGTTGCGGGGGCAGCCGCGGCATCGGGTTACCCCTCACCGCGTTCCCTTTTGATCCCCGAGGGGAACCGTCACGCGCATATTACCGCCATCGTCAGCGCAATCCGTCGTTTGGGAGCAACACCGAGCACAAAACCTTTCCTTGTGCCCAACCATGGGGAACGGTTCGACTGGGTCCCTTGGGGAGATCCTCGAACGTCTACTAACACCTTGATAGCGGCTTAACTCTCAGACGGCTTCGTAGGGCTGCTCGGGGTCGGGAGCGGCGGTTCGGCACCTGTAGCTTCAAGGTCGGCTCATGGCGCAAATCGAACCCACAAGCTGGGCTGCTGCAAGGTCTGCTTCGGAGAAGCCCCAAGAGACAACTGAGCGTCCGAGATGAGCGCGAAGCCAAATGTCCGCCTACAGCGAGAGGCAATGTTGGCTCGTGGTTCCGGTTAAGCGGGCCGGATGACCTTGCCAAACTTTGGCACACAAGGCGGGCCGAGGCCGCTCAGCCGAGAAGAGCGAGAGCCTCCACGAGATCAGCGACCAAATCATCCGGATGCTCGATCCCACCTGGAGGGCGCTGCCGAGGTTGTCCTGGGCCGCGGCCCAGTCGAGCGGCACCCGCTCACGGGTGAGTTCCTGGAGGGCGGCGTTGTAGGCGGCGGCAGCCTGCCGAAGGCGCTCCGTGCCGCTCTCCCGCTCCCCGAGCGACCAGAGGGCGCTGCCGAGGTTGTGCTGGATCCTGGCCCAGTCGAGGGGCACCCGGTCACGAGTGTACTCCTGCAGGATGGTACGGTAGACCTCGGCAGACTTTCGCAAGGCAGCGTTATCGCCGCGCTCATCACCCCGCTGGTACAGAGCCGAAGCCTCCGCCTCCCGGTATTCCAGGCGTTTGTTGTCCTGGCCGCTCGGTAGCCGGACTGCGGCGGCAGCGAAGTGGAGGGCGGCTTCATCGTAGCGCAAGCGGGTTAGGGCTAGGCGGCCGCGCTGGGCGGCGGTCTCGGCCGCCTTCAGGGCGAGGCGGTCCGCGGCAACGTCCTGAGCCGTCTGCACCTTGGCCAGCAGCTCGTCGGCCTGGCCGAGATCGAAGGCGTTGATGGCCTTCTGCGCGTCTGCCTTGAGGGCGGTGACCTGCGGGTCGTCTCCGGGCTGGGCGGCGGCGTTGGTCTGCAGGGCCTTGAACTGCTCGGCGACCTGGACGAGCTTGGCCGCAAGCCCCTCGGGCGGGACATTCGCCTCGCCCACGATCTCCAGGGCGGCCCGGACCTGGCGCTGGTTGAGGTCCAACTCCTTTTCCAAGAGGCCGATCGTCTGCTTCCGCGCCTCGGACAGCTCCTGCACGTCACGGGTCTTGTTCTGGATCAGCCCCTGGATCAGCCCCTCGAGCTTCTCGGGCGGGATGCCGCAGACGACGGTTCCGTTGATCTTGATGGTGTTGCCGAGGGCGGTACCCCCGATGGCAACGCTGCCGCAGGTCGCCTCGACCGAGCCGGTTTCAGCACGGGTGGTGCCACTGCCCACCAGAAGCGCCCCAGCGAGCAGGACAGGTTGGAGCCGGACGAGGGGGATCCTGCCCATGACTCAGCTCTTCCGCCGCGTGAGTTCGGCTTGGGCCTGGTCACGGCGCTCACGCAGAGCGTTCACCTGATCAGGCGGCCAGATCCCCACGACGTCTTTCAGGCATGTATTGTAGGCGTCCACAGCCTGTTGGAGGCGTTCCGTGCCGCTCTCCCGCTCCCCGAGCAGCTGGAGGGCAATGCCGAGGTTGTTCTGGGCCATGGCCCATGGGATGGGCACTCGGTCGCGGGTCCACTCCTGGAGTGATCCGCCCCCAGCGGAGTGGTCCGCCCTTTAGTATGGCTTTCGAGCCAGGAGGACGGATCGATGTCGAGGAAGCGACCCAAGCCTGAGGAGATTGTCGCGAAGCTGCGCCAAGCCGACGTGCTGATCGGTCAAGGTACGAGCGTGGCGGAGGCAATCCGGGCGATCGGCGTGAGCGAGGTTACCTACTACCGCTGGCGTCGTGAGTTCGGCGGGCTGAAGACCGATCAGGTCCGGCGCATGAAGGACCTGGAGACGGAGAACCAGCGGCTCAGGAAGGCGATTGCAGACCTGACGCTCGACAAGCTCATCCTGCAGGAGGCGGCACGGGGAAACTTCTGAGCCCCGCGCGCCGACGCGCCTGTGTCGAGCACATCATGCTGACGATGAACGTCTCCGAGCGGCGCACCTGCCGGGCGCTCGGTCAGCATCGCTCGACGCAGCGCAAGGTGCCGCGGGGCCGGGAGGATGAGGCCGCGCTCACCGCCGACCTCGTCGCGTTGGCCGAGCGGTATGGCCGCTACGGTTACCGCAAGATCTGCGCGCTGCTGAAGGCCGCCGGCTGGTTCGTCAACGACAAGCGCGTCGAGCGGATTTGGCGGCGTGAAGGGCTGAAGGTGCCGACCCGCCAACCCAAGCGCGGGCGCCTCTGGGACAACGACGGCTCCTGCTTGCGGCTGCGGCCTGAGCGGCGCGACCACGTCTGGTCCTACGACTTCGTCGAAGCGCGCACCCACGATGGCCGGAAGGTGCGCATGCTCAACGTGATTGACGAGTTCACCCGCGAGTGCTTGGCGATCCGGGTCGCACGCAAGCTCAAGGCAGTCGACGTGATCGACGTCTTGTCCGACCTGTTCATACTGCGCGGCGTGCCCGAGCATGTTCGCTCGGACAATGGCCCTGAGTTCGTGGCCAAGAGCGTGCAGGCTTGGATCATGGGGGTGGGCGCGAAGACGGCCTACATCGCGCCAGGATCGCCCTGGGAAAATGGCTTCGTCGAAAGCTTCAACGCACGGCTACGCGACGAACTGCTGGACGGAGAGATCTTCTATAGCTTGCGGGAGGCGCAGATCCTGATCGAGAGCTGGCGGCGGCACTACAACACCGTCCGCCCGCATGGCGCACTCGGCTATCGGCCGCCCGCGCCAGAGGTCTTCTTACCCGCGTTCACCGCTTGGCCGGCTGCGCTCACCCCACCGGCTCCGCCGGCCAAGCGACCCGTGGAGCAAAGGCCAACCGTGCACTAACTCTATGCCTGGACCACCCGGTGGGGGCAGATCATCCGCCACCTGCCGGCCGTTCATACCACCTGGCAGCCCAACATCGGTGACGAGAAGATCGAGACGCACATCCGATTGCAGCACCTTCAGCGCGGCCGATCCGTCAGCCGCTTCGAGCGCGGTGTAGCCGAGATCCTCCAGCAGCTCGGTCACGAGCGTGCGTACACTGGGCTCATCGTCCACGATCAGCACTGTCTGCCCCTCCTCCGCGCGAGGAGCCTTGCTCAGAGTGGCAAGAACATCGACCTCCTCGGCCTCGCCGTAGTGGCGCGGCAGGTAGAGGCAGATCGTCGTGCCCTGGCCCATCTCCGAGTAGATCTGCACCTGACCACCCGACTGGCGCACGAAGCCGTAGATCATCGACAGCCCGAGCCCCGTGCCCTCGCCAACGGGCTTCGTGGTGAAGAACGGCTCGAAGGCACGCGCGATCACCCCGGGCGACATGCCGGTGCCGGTGTCGCTGACACTCAGGGAGATGTACTGGCCGGGTGACGTGTCGCGCTCACGCGCGACACGATCATCCAGACACTTGTTACCTGTCTCAATGGTGATGCGCCCGCCCCCCGGCATCGCGTCGCGGGCGTTGATGCACAGGTTGAGGAGCGCGTTCTCAAGCTGGGGCGGGTCGACGAGCACCGCCCACAATCCCGCAGCCCCCACAACCTCCACTGTGATCTCCGGTCCCACCGTTCGCCGGATCAGCTCTTCCATGCCGGCGATCAGGCCGTTCACGTTGGTGGGCTTGGAGGCGAGCGTCTGCCGGCGTGAGAAGGCGAGCAGACGATGCGTCAGCGCGGCGGCACGCTTGGAGCAGCCCTGAGCGGCGTTGATGTAGCGATCAAGGCCGGTCAGCCGCCCCTGGGCCAGACGCGTCTGAAGAAGTTCCAGGTTGCCCGAAATCCCAGCCAAAAGGTTGTTGAAGTCGTGCGCGATGCCGCCCGTCAGCTGCCCGACTGCTTCCATCTTCTGGGACTGCCGCAGTGCCGCTTCCGAAACCCCCAGCTCAGCCGTGCGCTCCTCGACCCGACGCTCAAGATCGTGCTCCGCCTGCTGCCGTTCGAGGAGGTGGCTGCGCACCTGGTACTGCCGTCGGCGGGCCCGCAGAGCCGAGCCGATCGCACTCAACAAGGTCAGGGGCTGCACCGGCCGCTCAATGAGCGATACGTTCCGCAACTGCCCGATCAGCTGTTCCCGCAGTCTCCCGATAGAAGGGGCCTCCCGGTCGCTCGTCAGCATCAGGAACGGCAGATCGGACCAGGGCGGCTGATGCTCGACCCAGGCCACGAGCGCCTCCACGGCCTGCCCGAGCAAGCCTTCCTCCGCGACCAGAACGACCCCGACCCCGTCCTCGAGCGAGACGGTAAGTGTGTTCACATCGGGACAGGCGATCGCCACGTGCCCAGCCTTGCGTAGAAGCTCGACAGTGGCGACACCGTCGCGCCCTGTCGGGGTCAGAACAAGGACCCGTTCCTCGCTCGGATCAGCCCTGGTCATGGGCGGCCTTCGGCATAAGCGGCTTGAGGGTGCCGGTATAGGTCGGTGATCCCGTGAAGATGCCCCGGAACTCGGTCAGCGGTGGGCCGAGTTTGATCCCGTCTGAGGTAAGCTGGTACTCGCGGATCGTGTCCTCGTGCGCCCCGCTTCGCTTCTTCAGCACGGACAGCGCTCGTCGAACCCGGCCCTCGGCTTCGAAGTAGCGCAGCATCAACACCGCGTCGCTGAGATAGCTGATGTCGATAGGCGTCTCCATCGGCCCGACCAAGCCATGCTGGGCCAGGAGCAGGATCGCGACGACCCCCATCTGGCTCAGGTAACTGAGAAGCTCGTGCATCTGCAGGATGAGGAAGCGCTCGTCCGGCATGGCGTTGAGATAGCCGTTGAGGCTGTCGATCACGACGATGCAGGCCTTGTCACGCTCGACGCTGGAACGCACGAGATGGGCGAACTCGCCGGGCGCCATCTCGGCCGGGTCGATCTGCTCGATGCGCAGCGTTCCGGCTGCCACGAGATTCTCGATGGGCAAACCGATGGCTTTGGCACGGGCGTCGATGGTGCCGCGGCCCTCGTCGAAGGCGAAGATGACCGCATGGTCCCCGCGCCGCGCCGCTGCGACCGCAAAAGTCAGCGCCAGCGTCGACTTGCCCACGCCGGCAGGTCCGATGAACAGGGCGTTCGTGCCGCGCTCCAGGCCACCACCGAGCAGCGCATCCATCTCGACATTGCCGCTCCGCGTGAACTCGCCGAGGAAGCGCTTGTTATGCTCGGCCGCGACCAGGCGCGGGTAGATCTCCAGTCCACCGCGCTGAATGGTGAAGTCGTGATAGCCGCCCTTGAACTGAATGCCGCGCATCTTGATCACGCGTAAGCGGCGGCGTTCCGCACCGAAGTCGACCGGGTTCTGCTCCAGTAGCACGACCCCGTGTGCCAGGCTGTGCAGGGGGACGTCGCCACCCTGCGAGGGGAGATCGTCCAGGAGCAGCACGGTACAGGGTTGGCTGGCAAAGAAGTGCTTGAGCGCCATGATCTGACGCCGGTACCGCAGAGGGCTTTGCGCCAGGATCCGCATCTCCGACAGGCTGTCAAAGACGATGCGGGCCGGCTGGATGGCCTTGATCCGGTCGATGATCCCCTTCGTAGCCTCGCTGAGTTCAACTGCCGAGGGCTGGAACACCGTCAGCTCGTCGTCAGGATCGAGGCTCGCTTCCGAAGAGGACAAATCGAACAAATCGATCCCATCGAGCGACCAGCCGTGGCGTTCGGCGATCAGCTGAAGCTCCGGTCCGCTCTCCGAGAGGCAGATATGCATCGTCCTCTCGCCCTGACGTACTCCTTCGAGCAAAAACTGAAGCGCCAGAGTGGTCTTGCCGCTCCCCGGCTGACCTTCAACAAGATAGACCCGATTGGCGTCGAGCCCGCCGCCTAGGATCTCGTCGAGCCCCCCGATGCCGGATGAAAGGCGAGCTGACACTGGGCCGGGCCGAGTGCTGGTTGTAGCCTGAAGACTCATGTTTGTTCTCTCGGTGCACGCTCGATCGTCCTCAGTTCCCAAACCGTGCGGCTCAGGCGAGGTCGAGGGGAATGTCCAAAGTACAAACTGCGCCGTCGGGTTTGTAGCCGATCTGCACCTCGCCCCCGAGTGCGCCAGCCAGTCCACGCTCGATCATCCGGCTGCCGAACCCCTTGCGACTGGGCGGCACCACAGGCGGACCGCCTCGTTCCTCCCAGCGCAGGTTGAGGCGCAGCTGGGGATCGGCAGGCGCGCTCGCTGTGTCGATCGTCGCCCATGACACGTTCACGGTGCCGGTCGCGTTCGAGAGAGCCCCGTACTTGATGGCGTTCGTGGCGAGTTCATGCAGCACCATCGACAAAGCGAGGGCGATCCGAGGTACCACCCGCACAGCTTTTCCTCGGCAGCGGCACCGTTGCGCTTCGCCGCCGTCAAGGCGCAAGGCATCGGCCACGATCTGGGCGAGATCCGCGCCCTCCCACTTCTCGGCGGTGAGCACGTCGTGTGCCTTGGCCATGGCGATGAGGCGCGCCGTGATTGCCTCCCGAGCATCGTGCAAGGATGCGGCAGACCGAAGCGATTGCGTCGTGAACGCCTGAACGGTGGCAAGGGTGTTCTTCACCCGATGGTTGAGTTCATGGATGAGAAGCTGCTGATGCTCGCTGGCAAGCTGCGCTTCGGTGAGATCCCTCAGGATCTTGAGAAAGCCCGTCAGCCTACCGGTGTCGTCACGCATGGGCATCATCAGGCCGTTGACCCAGAACCGTCCGCCATCCTCGCGGAGATGCCAGCGGTTGTCGTCGGCTCGACCTTCGGTGACCGCCAGCCTCATCTCCTCCTCAGCAACAGCCTCCCTGTTGTCCTCGGCCGTGAAGATGACGTTCACGGGACGGCCAATGGCCTCCCCGGCCCCCCACCCGAGCAGGTTCTCCGCCCCGGTGTTCCAGCCGGAAATGCGGCCGGCGAGGTCGGTAGTGAAGATCGCGTAATCTTTCGCGCTCTCGACTGCCAAGCGATAGCGGGCTTCGCTCGCCGCCAACAAGGCGGAGCGTGCGGTAAGACCGGCCAGAGCTCGCTCCAGCTCAGCGGCGCGCGCCTGTTCAAGAGCCAGGGCCGCCCGGCCCTCAGCGATCTCGCGCTCGTGCTCCACTCTGGTCGAGGGAGTACCATCGGAGACGCGCTGCACGGACTCGTCGAGGGTCCGCCTCAAACGGGCGATCTCCGCTTCGAGCTTCAACTCCCGTTCGCTGTGGGAAGGAGTGGTCGAGCCACGATCGTTCAAAATGATGTCCTGTGCAGCCCGAGGTTCGTCCGGCTACCCCGCGGGGCCCCGGCATCGATACCGAGGCCCGGAGCAAGGCTCGATCTCGTTCTACTTCCGGCTAGCGCTCCCGGCGGTAGCCGCTTGATGATCCGGCCTGATGCCAATTGACCTCAGCTCCGGAATGGACATCAGGGACGCGCGAGCAGCGCGTCGTTCCGGGTTCTCCAGGCTTCATCCGAGAGCCACTTGTAATCCTGATCCGGCATGAGAGGGATGCCCTTCACCGCCGCGTGCGGAATGGGAAGAAAGAAACTATCCCGCTCCTGCGATACCTTCAGAGATCGGATAGGGACGACAATGCTGTCTTTTCCAGGCGTGAAGAACCCACCCGATGCGACGACCGCGTAGTCCCGCCGATCCTTCGTGCCAAAGACGATGTTCCTGACCTCACCGACGATCTTGTCGTCGGAGCTGCGAACCTCTGCACCGATGATCTGGTCCGCCCGCAAGCCAGGCGCGAGCTCGTCGATGCTGACGAGCGGCTTAGCGTTCCTCTCGTCGCGTCGGCCCTGTATGGCCCCGCGCTGGACCTTCGGGTCCCTGGCCGCGAACTGTTCCTCTGCCGCATCCTCGTCGTTGTCGCCCAGGCTGCCCATGGCGGGGCCCGCAATCAGTTCGCGGATGTTGGCCATGAGGCGCTCGCAATCGGCATGACGCCCGTACGACCACAAAGTGAAAGCAGCGTCCCGCAAGCTGCGCAGGTCCCTCACGGTCTGCCGATTGGCTGGCCCGCGAAGCTCGGGCTTCTGGAGGATCGCCTCTTCGAGTTTGGTGTCCGCGATTTGGCAGTCTGCCATCACGTGGGTGCCGCTGAGGGCGCAGAGGATAGCGGCCGCAAACAGGGCCTTAAAGTGTTTCATGCTCAAGCAATCCGTTTTTCACATAATCGGCGTTTTACGAAGTCATTTGCGTGAAAGCATCGGGTCGAATGCCGGCACGAAGCGTCGATGTCGGGTGCAGCGATCCCATCGAGCCGGCACGACTGGGCGAAAGCTCGTACTCAGTGCGCACAGCCGACGGCTGGTTTTATAGAAAATCTCGACACAACTTAATAAGCTCGCAAGCCCCAATGTTTTTCCCTTATTAAAGGAACACCAAAGCAGACCTAGCCCCAAGGTGCCCACACGATTGGATCGAGGACGGCAGCTTGGCGGCCTGCGCAACGATGGACCAGCAAAACCGACGCGGCTTCGGGCTCTGGATCGTGACGAGCTTTCCACTGATAGGGTCGAGAATAATCACTGGCTCGGCTTTCGTATCAGGTACCCTCCACGGGTGCCCAGTTAAGCTAATATTTTATCCGCGTTATTTGTTCCAATTTATTTATCACTAGGGCGTAGGCGCGCCGGAAGATTTGTACAAGCAGCCTTTTTCGGAGAGCTGTCCGGCTGATCCTTGGAGAGCCTCAAAAAAACGCGACCTTCTTTCCCGCAGTCCTCTCGGCCGTGGGAAGTCTCTGACCCTGCTGCCGGATCAGGGCTACACGTCCTTGTCGGGTGAAGCGCGGCGCTCCCGGAGACATTAGGTGCTTCGCAGGCGCGTGAACCCCCTACTTTTTAACTAGCCATAGGACGTCGATAGAAATAATTTGGAAAGCGTTCCGGCAGGTCGAGCGCAGTTACTTGCTTTGACACAGCACCTCGACTTCCTATGTCGCCGGCTACCGGCGCATTAGCACTTCCGTATGACGAGTGCTAAGGACAGTTCGGTCGGGCCGCGAGGCACTTCTTCGCCGCCACCTCTCCTGCGATAGCGCCAACCATGGCGGTTGGATCTCGCTCGGGAAAGATCAGGATCTTATAATGAAAATCCGGCCGCTGCACGACCGCGTGGTCCTCCGTCGCATCGA
The DNA here is from genome assembly GCA_900234795.1 of Methylorubrum extorquens. NCBI lineage: Bacteria > Pseudomonadati > Pseudomonadota > Alphaproteobacteria > Hyphomicrobiales > Methylobacteriaceae > Methylorubrum > Methylorubrum extorquens. The sequence continues at coordinate 5,431,550 of LT962688.1, read as the reverse complement.
GGGCGAGGAGAAGACCAAGGGCGGCATCATCATCCCCGATACGGTCAAGGAGAAGCCGCAAGAGGGTGAGGTCGTGGCCGTTGGGCCTGGCGCCCGCGACGAAGCAGGCAAGATTACCGCACTCGACGTGAAGGCCGGTGATCGCGTCCTATTCGGCAAGTGGTACGGCACCGAGGTCAAGATCGATGGTCAGGAACTCCTCATCATGAAGGAATCCGACATCCTGGGCATCGTCGCCTAGCTCGGATCAGGCCGCAACGGCCTTGATCCTCGACCAGCCCTTTGAGGCGCCCGCTCCGGCGCGCCTCAGGCCCAAACGACAGATGATGAGCTCCCCCAATATGTCCGCCAAAGACGTTCGCTTTTCGGTCGATGCCCGCGAGAAAATGCTGCGCGGTGTCGAACTGCTCGCCAACGCGGTGAAGGTGACGCTGGGCCCAAAGGGCCGCAACGTCGTGATCGAGAAGAGCTTCGGCGCGCCCCGCATCACCAAGGACGGCGTCACCGTCGCCAAGGAGATCGAGCTCGTCGACAAGTTCGAGAACATGGGCGCACAGATGGTGCGTGAGGTCGCCTCAAAGTCGAGTGACACTGCCGGTGACGGCACCACCACCGCGACCGTGCTGGCGGCTTCCATCGTGCGTGAGGGCGTGAAGTACGTCGCCGCCGGCATGAACCCGATGGACCTGAAGCGCGGCATCGATCTGGCTGTGGCTGCCGCCGTGAAGGATATCGGCGAGCGCTCGCGTAAGGTCTCCTCGTCCGAGGAGATCGCCCAGGTCGGCACGATCTCCGCCAACGGCGACAAGGAGATCGGCGAGATGATCGCCCATGCCATGCAGAAGGTGGGCAACGAGGGCGTCATCACCCGTCGAGGAGGCCAAGACCGCCGAGACCGAACTCGACGTCGTCGAGGGCATGCAGTTCGACCGCGGCTACCTCTCGCCGTACTTCGTGACCAACGCCGAGAAGATGGTCGCCGAGCTCGAGGATCCCTACATCCTCATCCACGAGAAGAAGCTCTCCTCGCTGCAGCCGATGCTGCCGGTGCTCGAGGCCGTGGTGCAGACCGGCAAGCCGCTCGTCATCATCGCCGAGGACATCGAGGGTGAGGCGCTCGCCACGCTCGTCGTGAACAAGCTGCGCGGCGGCCTCAAGGTCGCGGCCGTGAAGGCTCCGGGCTTCGGTGATCGCCGCAAGGCGATGCTCGAGGACATCGCGATCCTCACCAAGGGCCAGACCATCTCCGAGGATCTCGGCATCAAGCTCGAGAACGTCGCCCTGCCGATGCTCGGCCGCGCCAAGCGCGTCCGCATCGAGAAGGAGACCACCACGATCATCGACGGTCTCGGCGAGAAGGCCGACATCGAGGCCCGCGTCGGCCAGATCAAGGCGCAGATCGAGGAGACCACCTCGGACTACGATCGTGAGAAGCTCCAGGAGCGTCTGGCCAAGCTCGCGGGCGGCGTCGCGGTGATCCGCGTTGGCGGCGCGACCGAGGTCGAGGTCAAGGAGAAGAAGGACCGGGTGGACGACGCGCTCAACGCCACCCGCGCCGCGATCGAGGAAGGCATCGTCCCGGGCGGCGGCACCGCACTGCTGCGCGCCATGGCGGCTGTTCGGGCTCTCTCGAACGATAATCCCGACGTCCAGGCCGGCATCAAGATCGTCCTCAAAGCTCTCGAGGCCCCGATCCGTCAGATCGCCTCCAACTCGGGCGTCGAAGGCTCGATCGTCGTTGGTAGGATCCTGGCCAATTCCTCGGCAACCTATGGCTTCAACGCCCAAACCGAGGAGTACGTCGACATGCTCCAGGCCGGCATCGTCGACCCAGCCAAGGTCGTCCGCGCGGCAATCCAAGGTGCTGCTTCGGTCGCCGGCCTTCTCGTCACGACCGAGGCGATGATCGCTGAGGCTCCGCGCAAGGATGCTCCCCCCGCGCCGGGTGGCGGCGGGATGGGCGGCATGGATTTCTGACCTGCCAAATGAACTCAGGGAGCTCTCCGACGAGCCGCATGTCGGTTTGTCGGAGAGCACTTCGGAGCGATGCTATGCTAGGTGCTAGGGATGAGCCGAACCGTGCAGGCTATGTGATCGAGGCAGCCGGCCAGCGGCGTTAGGCGGCCCGGAGCTTGCGGTGTCAGCGGGGCCAACGCGGATCCCCATACCGCTCCTCAGGAGAGAGCCTATGCGCATTCTTGTCGGCTGCGAAATGACCTACGAGTTCCCGCAGCCCACCCCCGTCATCGCGACGCTCAACGTCCACGCATCGCGCTTCTCCGATCTCGAACAGCCTGACCAACTGATCACGAGTCCCGCGGTTCCTCTGGACGGCTACCGCGACAGCTTCGGGAACTGGTGCAACCGGATGGTCGCCCCAGCAGGTCGCTTCACGCTGAAGACCGAAACAATTGTACGGGATCGCGGCAGCGGCGACACGCAGGAGCCTGACGCTCAAGAGATCGCGGTCGAGAAACTGCCTTCGGACAGCCTGCTGTTTCTCCTCGGCAGCCGTTATTGCGAGACTGATCGCCTCTCGTCCATCGCCTGGGAACTGTTCGGGCATGCACCGCCCGGTTGGGGCCGGGTCCAGGCGATTTGCGACTACGTGCACGACCGAATCACCTTCGGGTACGAGCACGCGCGCGCGACGCGGACGGCCTTCGACGTGTTCGTGGAACAGCGCGGGGTCTGCCGCGACTACGCGCAACTGGCGATCACGTTTTGCCGCTGCCTCAACATCCCGACACGCTACTGCAACGGTTATGTCAGCGACATCGGCCTACCTCCGCCGCACGCACCGGGGGATTTTGCCGCCTGGATGGAAGTGTATCTCGGAGGCCGCTGGCACACCTTCGATCCGCGCAACAACAGCTCACGCATCGGCCGGATCCTCATCGCCTACGGTCGCGATGCCGCGGACGTGCCGCTGACGCTCACCTTTGGACCCAACACGCTCACTAAGTTTCGTGTCACGACAGAGGAACCACCTCTCTTGTCCTGATTGGTTGCGGGGTTCAGCGCCACTCCTAGACAGCCTCGTGCACTTGACCTGACCGGCTGGCTTTGGACCGGGCTGATTGAGAGGATCAGCTAGGACCGAAGGAGTCGGACATGGGACGAGGACAGAAGACGAGCGCGGAGCAGGTCGTGCTGAAGCTGCGCCAGATCGAGGTGCAGACCGCCCAGGGCAAGAGTTTGGCTTTGGCGTGCAAGGAGGCGGAGATCTCCGAGCAGAGCTACGCGACGAGTGCCTGCGCCAAGAGATCTTCTACTCGCTCAAGGAAGCCCAGGCCGTAATCGCCCTGTGGCAGAACACCTACAACCGCGTCCGGCCGCACTCGTCCCTGGGCTACCGGCCGCCCGCGCCTGTCAGCTTCCCCGATCGGGCCTTCCGGCTACCCATGGCAGCGGCCATGCAGTAGCCTCTTGTAACTTGATCCCACCTTCGCCGGGTATGCTCTTCGGCGCGGTGGCGGGTGAGAGACCGTTAGCCTCTGGGGCCACCAAGCCCGCAAGTGAGCCAGGGTCCTCGCCCGCCGTTCCATCGAACCCGAACAGTCGCTTGGGCCGCTCAACGCGAAGCCCGCTTGCGCAAGGATGGGATCAGATGGACGCTCCTGTTGTCGGGATCGATGTCGCCCGAGACCGCCTCGATATTCACGTTCATCCCTCTGGAGCGAACTTCGCCGTTGACCGTACGACAGAGGGTGTGGAGCAGCTGTGCGAACGCCTCCGGCCCCTGAAGCCGAAGCTCGTCGTCCTGGAGGCAACCGGCGGTTTGGAAGCCATGGTGGCACGTGCTCTCACCACCTGGAGGCTACCAGCCGTGATCGTGAACCCAGCACAGGTCCGTGCTTTCGCTCACGCCTTGGGCCAACGCGCCAAGACCGACCGCATCGACGCCACCGTGATCGCCCGGTTCGCGGCGGCCACCAACCCACCCGTTCGCGCTCGGGCCGATGCCGAGACTCAGGCCTTGGCTGATCTCGTCACAAGACGCCGTCAGATCGTAGGACTGATCGCGTCCGAGCGGCAGCGAGCGAGCCAAGCTCCACCGTGCATTCGAGACAGCGTCCGGCGCGTCATAGAGGCGTTGGAGCAGGAGCAGAGTGTGATCGACCGCTCGATCGATGCAGAGGTAGACCGGTCGCTTGAATGGCGCAGGAAGGAGACCCTCCTGACCTCCGTTCCTGGTGTTGGACCGACGATCGCACGAACCCTGATCGCGGAGCTGCCTGAGCTTGGAAGCCTCAACCGGAAGCAAGTCGCCGCGCTGGTCGGCTTGGCCCCTTGGACGCGGCAATCCGGTCAGTGGCGAGGGAGGAGCTTCATTGCAGGCGGCCGCGCACCTGTTCGCACGGCGCTGTTCATGGGGGCCATGGTGGCCAGCCGTCACAATGCCGCGCTGAAAACCTTCCGCGACCGGCTCATCGCAGCCGGTAAGCCCAAGCTCGTTGCCCTGATTGCCACCGCTCGGAAGCTGATCACCATCCTCAACGCCATCCTGAGAGACGGAACGCCATGGCAACCCGCTTGACCAGCAAGACAGTCGCTCACTCGGCTCGGTCCAAAATATTCGTCAGGTCAGATTCCACCCGGCTCTCACGAGACACTGACGGCCTATGGGCTGAGGGCGACGAGCGAGATCTTGGTCCACTACCTCATGGACGACCTTTCAGTGACGCCATGAGGCACTTCTGCCCAGCTCCGGTCTTCGCAGGTGGCTGAAGCGAGGCATCGAGATGCACTCCGAGGGATCTCTATGTCAGATCTGATGTCTTCCGAATGGGGCCCGGCCCCACGATTCGCAACCTGTCATCGGCGCGCCCCCCCAGCCCAATTAAAACCCGTTGCCTGAACCACGGGGCCTTCCGGACTATGGACCTGAGGAAATGCCCTCATCGAACGAGCCGCTCGGCATTCCGTCCGGCTCACCACCAGAGATCGAGTAACGGCATCGTTCGATCCCGCAGTTACGCTGTGTGAACTGGAGCAACCATGAAGCCAAGCCAACGACGCTTTGGGCGCGTGGCGCCCGTACGGCAGGAGGCGTGGATCGACCGACGGTCCGCCCGAACGTCCGAGGCGATCAGGTGGGCGAGACGTAAGGGGGCCTCGGTACGTATCGGCAATCAGCACCCCGCGCTCAACGACAACGTCGTGCACGCCGTGGCTGTCGATCTAATCTGAGGTTCTTCCAGCCCCGCTCGGCTTAGCCGCGGCGGGGTTTTTCGTACGCGCAGCTCATTGAGCGTGCCGTTCAACGGCGGGCCCTCCCCAATTTTCCGTCTCGCCACCAGGGAGGTGCCGCCACCTAAGATAGACGGCGTTCCAGACATTCCTGCACCATAATTTGTGCGGTCTTAAACTTCGACCATTCAAATTATGTAATTTGATGCCAAAAATCGCGCACTTGAACCAATGCCTTATCTAACGACTTTCATTGATGAGGTAGAATTTATTGGCGGATAAGATGACTATGAAATGTTCTGTATTCCTACTCACCATAGCAGCGTGTGGATCATCCGCGCTCGCTCAGGAGGAGTCTGCTGCCACTCGCACATCCGCTGATGAGGCTCCTTGGCAAAAGCAGTGCATGGACAAAGCGAACCACGACAAGCTTGGAACGAATCGGCGGCTGACATTTATGATTCAATGCGTAGCAGGCGCCAAGCTTGATGCTTCTTCGAAGCCCGCGCCGCAAAAGTAGAGGCTCCGCGCCAGCAAATGGAGCATTCACATTCAATCAAAGTAAGACCATGGCCACCTTTGCGGCTGCGCCGATAAAGGACCCTGCGAGGCGATTTCCCCCGAGCCAGTCAAGCTTTGGTAGCTACGACAGGGCGACAGCGACAAGGATGCCGGTCAGGAAGATGGCCGCGAAGATAGGGACTACCCGATGCTCGATGTTCTGCCCGCGCATGAACACGAAGGCACTGAGGATTGCATAGGCGATCCCGCCGCCCAGCGCTTCTCCCACTGCCGCAACAAAGAATATTTCGGTGTATGTTGCAAGCGATTGCCGTCTTATAATATAAAATCCACTCATTGATAGAGCGCCATAAAGCATCAACCCAGAAGATAAGAGCCAAGACTGCCGGCCACTGCCGCGCTCTCTCTGAAACGCCCTCCAGGCAAGTGCGAACAGGAACGCGTTAAGGACCGTAGCAGCAGCAATCGGCGGCAACAGGCTGGTGAGCGGCAAGGCTTTGGTGTCCTGACGAGTTTTTTATGTGGCGAGTGCTGGCGCGCTCGGCAACTCGTCCGTTCTCTGGAACCTGCCACATTGCTCATACGGCCCTACAGAACTCTGTAAAGGCCGCTTTGCCTCAGCTGTGACTTATAATCATGGGCTGAACCTTGAGCGTAACAGCTTCGACCATGAGGCCGCCGTCTCGGACCTCGTCGGGCAAGTCCGAGTAGTCATAGTACCCAGCCTCATGCGCCATAGCGTCGAGCGCCCCAACCTCATTGTGGGCCGAGCCCACCCACAACACAGCGTCCGTACTGCGCTGCCTGACTTGAAAAACCTTCATCGCCGCCTCCCGCCATACCGCCCGAGAGGCAAGCGCCGGGTGGCACTGGGTGTTCCGTTCCCCTTTGCAGCGGCTCTGCCGGGTCGGAACTCTGTCATTCATCGGTCCTTCTCCCTATCGAGGCAAAACAAGGGAGGCGTTTCGCGCCCGATTAGAGCACTGCGCAAATCAGAGTCGTAGGCTCTCATCCTCCCGACCATACCCTGGGCAAGGGTCACAAGCCTGAAATGCCGTCTGGCCTCCCTTGCCCGGTGCGGTGAAGCCGGACAATGATCGAAGGTCGCCGCACAATTTATGGTAGCTTTGTTCGCTGTCGGCGCTTCGGCACACCTTTGAGACTTATCGATTGCCGACGCGGACCCCGTGTCTCCTAGCCCATGATCGGCCTCCAACGCCTCATGGCGGCAATGACATCACTGCCGTCAATCATGCTTGAGCTTGAGCTTCACCTTGGCCCCATGACCTTCGAAAGGTACGATGCGCATGAATATTAGGAAGTTTAGCACCTTTTTTACAGAAATATATTATAAGATAATATCAGGCAAATAAGTCCGCAGGGGGTTGAAATAAAATCTCGTACTGCCATTTAACTACAGCGAAGCGATCTGAATTAATCGCTTTGCGGCCGAATTTGAATGGGTTGCTTTCTCATTTTCTTCCGGTGCCTGTATCAAAGTATATTTTGAGGGTGGTTCAAATGTCGAACAATCAGAACGCCAACGTCGGCAAGCAGAACGGCCAGGACGCTCACATCGCCGAAGCAGCCAAAGCCAATTCCACCCACGCAGCTGATACAGGCGCCGAGCATGGCAAGCGGTTTGCTGACGCAGCGCAGGAGGGCTTCAACAAGACGGTCGATTTGCGCGAGAAGGCAACTGAAGCCACAAAGCAGGTGATGCAGAACGGCGTCGACACGGCCACGCAGCAGGCTCGCGAGGCGGCCGATCGCTTCTCAAAGACGCTCGGCTTCTCAGGCGAGGACAGTGAGCGTCTGGCGCGTGAGTCGAAGCAAAACATCGAAGCCGTCACTCGTTGCGGCACGGTCCTCAGCCAAGCGTTCCAGGATACCTCACGCAACCTGTTCGATCTCGGTCAGAAGCAGTTCCAGCGAAATCTGGAGGGCCTAACTAAGCTGACCCGGGCTAAGTCGGTTCAGGAGTTCGCGGCCATTCAGAGCGATCTGATGCGCGAGGGTTTGCAGAACATGGTTCAGGACAGCAGGGCAATTACCGAAACATCCGCCCGAGCAGTTGAGGAGGCGAGCAAGACCTTCGCAAGTGTCACTGTCGCTCCGGCACGCTGAAGTTCGCCGCAATCTATTTGCAGCATACAGCTTACAGCATACGGATCGCAAGCTGATGCTAACCACACAAGGATGAGGCGGCTTCGGCTGCCCTTCCTAACTTCATAGTGGTTTCGGCTTCATCTCCCGGCGACACAGAGCCCGACGTGTCCGTGCTTCGATAGCGTGCAGCCAAAGCGTCATGCTCGATACCTCGCCCGACGCTTTGGCTGCACGCTATCGGAAAATGATCGGCCCCCGCGCGGTGGTCCAAGTTCAGAGTTAGTGCAGGGTCGGTCTGAGGGTCCCCCGGATTTTGGTCCGGCCGAAAGGTGAGCTTCCGGATCTCATTCGGCGGCCTGCAGGGCCGCCGCCAGGGCGAATTCCTTGGGCGTTCGCCACCCCAGGGCGGTGTGAGGACGGCTCTCGTTGTAGTGCCGCCGCCACGTCTCGATCTTGCTCCTCGCGTCGGCCAACGACAAGAACCAGTTCGCGTTCAGGCACTCGTCGCGCAGCCGGCCGTTGAACGACTCGACCAGCGCGTTGTCGGTCGGCTTGCCGGGCCGTGAGAAGTCCAGCGTGACGCCGCTCTCGTAGGCCCAGCCTGATCTCTGGGATGCCATCACTCGGGCCTTCACCCACTTCACCCCAGACGAGTGCCGCAACTGCCTTTCCGCCGCCGGCTACGGCAACGACTTGGCCGTCGCTAGGTAAGCGGTAACGGCTCTAGGGATTTTGTATAGAAAGATTGCGGAGGCAAAATACGAAACCGCTCATGCCATTACCGAGCGAGCACGAGGTGACTCGCAGGCGAATCGCTTGCGGATCACCCGCCCCTAAAGTGATGTCGGACGTCTTCGTCTGGCCCCGACGAGCCTGTTGCTGCCCCAAGCTGCCAAGGGTATTCACGCTCAACCCATCGTGTGCAAGTATTCCATGGCCACACCGGATGATGACAGGGATGGCCGCCTATCTGGCCCGGTGCGCACACCCGTCAACGGGGCGACCGATCAGGCTCCCGCGCGGCCTGTCGGCCAGCGGCGGCGAAACGTCCGTTCGACCAGCGCCGCCCGCCGGAATCGACCGGACTGCCGGTGAATAACATCCATTTGAAAAAAGCTTCTCTTGTGGCAATTGCTTGATCCAATTACCCTCACTATCGCGTCTCGCAAGCCTTCCGTTAAATTATAGTAACATGGTATTAAAAAATATTAGATATTCCTTCGCAACTGACTTGGCGTCGATGCATATTATAGCATTTAAGAGCTTTTGTTTCCCGAAATGGCAACAGCCGAGATTCGCCTCGTCCCTGTCTGCGATGATGGTCGAATCGGGCATGTCGCGACCGGGAGACGGCGCATGATGGCCGGCTCGGTCATCCGGGGGGTCGGAGAGGTCGAACACGCGACACCCGGGCAGATCCTGGCCCATCCCGACTTTACCGCAGCGCGCCGCGTCTTCGTCTCGGAACATGCCAAGGTCTACGAAGCCGGCGTGTTTCCCGCCCAGTTCGGCGCCGATGCGGGGCGGGTGACCACCCTCGCCATCATCGTCTGTCAGCATGCCAATTACGATCCGGCGGACCGGGCGACCTGGCCGACGCTGAGCCTGCTCAAGGAGACGGTTGCCCGTTTCGGCTTCGCCAGTCCGAGGCTGATCGACAGCTTCGTCGCGCGCCTCGTGCAGACCAACTATCTCGAACTCCGGCAGCAGCCGGGGGACAGCCGCGTGCGCCTCTTGTTTCCGACCGAGCGCCTCCTGGCCTGGGATCGCGAGTGGAAGGCCGCCCACTACGCACCGCTCGACATTCTCTACCCCGATCCCGGTTTCGAACCGGCGCGGCGGCGCGACTTGGACTTCCAGGCGGCCCACGCCCGATCCGCCGTCGCAGCCTTCGACGCGATCATCGCCATGATGTGGAGCAACCTCGAGATCATCGTCTTTCTCAGCAGCACGAGCGCGCTGATCATCCTGCTGACGCTCTCGGAGATGGGCGGCAGCGGCCCGGAGAGCCGCATCCGCGGATCGGATCTCGTTCATCTCGCACCGCGCTTCGCCGTCTCCCTGAGCCATGTGCGCAACATTCTGGCCGTTGCGCAGGAGCGGAATTTCCTCGTCCGCTCGGGGCCGCGCAACGCCTACATTCACCTCACCCCCCACTGGGTCGCCGCGTTCGACCGCTTCATCGCGGGCAGCCTGGCGCAGAGCGACCTGACTTACCGGCTCGCCCTTCGGCATCAGGCGAAACAGGCTGTCTCCACGGCCTGATCGATCCGCAACGGATTCCGCTCGGCAGGGATCGCCTCTAGAAGACGGGACGCTTTTCCCGACGGCGAGTCCAAACCGATGCGCACCGAGACGCCCCCGACCGTTCGCCTCGAAGACTACCGCCCGAGCGACCACCTCATCGACCGCGTCGAACTCGACGTGCGCCTCGACCCGCACGACACCCGCGTGACCGCAACCCTGGCGCTGCGCCCGAACCCGGCGGGCCGTGCGGGCGCGCCCCTCGTTCTCGACGGCGACGACCTCACGCTGCTGGCGCTCGAACTCGACGGGCAGGCGCCGGACGCCGTCCGGGCCGATGCCTCGGGCCTGACGCTGCACAGGCCGCCGCAGCGTCCGTTCACCCTGCGGATCGAGACCCGGCTCGACCCCACCGCCAACACCCGGCTGATGGGCCTCTACCGCTCCAACGGCGTCTACTGCACCCAGTGCGAGGCCGACGGCTTCCGGCGGATCACCTACTTCCTCGACCGGCCGGACGTGCTGTCGGTCTACACCACCCGCATCGAGGCGGAGCGGGAGGCCGCCCCGGTGCTGCTCGGCAACGGCAATCCGGTCGGGGCGGGCACGGTGCCGGGGACGGACCGGCATTACGCGGTCTGGCACGACCCGCTGCCCAAACCCGCCTACCTGTTCGCCCTGGTGGGCGGGCGGCTCGACCGGGTGGCCAAGCCCTTCACCACCATGGAGGGCCGCACGGTCGAGATCGCGGTCTATGTCGAGCCGGGGAAGGCAGACCGGGCCGCCTACGCGCTGGATGCGGTGGAGCGTTCCATGGCCTGGGACGAGACGGCGTTCGGCCGTGCCTACGACCTTGACCTATTCAACGTCGTGGCCGTCTCCGACTTCAACATGGGGGCGATGGAGAACAAGGGCCTCAACATCTTCAACGACAAATACGTTCTCGCTAGCCCCGAGACCGCGACCGATGGCGATTACGCAGCGATCGAAGCCATCATCGCCCACGAATACTTCCACAACTGGTCGGGCAACCGCGTCACCTGCCGCGACTGGTTCCAGCTCTGCCTCAAGGAGGGCCTGACCGTCTTCCGCGACCAAGAATTCTCCTCCGACATGCGCTCGCGCGCCGTCCACCGGATCGCCGAGGTGCGCAACCTGCGCGCCCGCCAGTTTCCCGAGGATGCGGGGCCACTGGCCCACCCGGTGCGGCCGAAGCAATATGCTGAGATCAACAACTTCTACACGGCGACCGTCTACGAGAAGGGCGCCGAGATCGTGCGGATGCTGCGCACGCTGATCGGCGAGACCGCGTTCCGCGCCGGCATGGACCGCTACTTCGCCGACAACGACGGCACGGCCGCCACCGTCGAGGACTTTTTGAAGGCGTTCGAGGCCGTGACCGGCCGCGACCTCTCGCGCTTCGCCGAATGGTACGAACGGCCGGGCACGCCGCGGGTCGCCGTCTCCAGCAGCTACGACCCCGCGGCTCGGACCTACCGCCTCGCCTTCCGCCAGACGCGCCCCGGCGCCGGGGCGGATGCGCCGCCCCTCGTCATCCCGATGGGCCTCGGCCTCGTCGGCCCGGATGGCCCGCTCGGCACCCCCTTCGCCGAGCGAGTCGAGAATGGCGTGTTCGTGCTCGAGACAGCCGAGGATGCCATCACCTTCGAGAATGTCGCCGTGGAGCCCGTGCCGTCGCTGTTTCGCGCGTTCTCCGCGCCGGTCCGCGTCGAGAGCTCCCTCGACGACGCCGCGCGCCTGACCCTGCTGCGTCACGACCCCGACAGCTTCAACCGCTGGGAGGCGGCCCAGCGCATCGCCCTCGGGCTCATGACGGCGCAGGTGCGCGGCGAGACGGCCGAGGACGCGGGCGCCGACGACTTCGTCGTCGCGCTCGGCGCGTTCCTCGATGCGGAGGCCCTGCGCGATCCAGCCTTCGCCGCACAAGTTCTGGCCCTGCCGAGCGAGGGCGACCTCGCCGACGAGATCGGAACCGAGATCGATCCGGAGGCGATCTTTGCCGCGCGCCGTGATCTGCGCCACCGCCTCGGCACGGGCCTGCGGGAGCGGCTCCTGAGCCTCCGCGAGGCTCTGGCGGAGCCGGAGGGTACTCCATTCTCGCCCGACGCGGCCGCAGCCGGACGGCGGGCTCTGCGCAACGCCGCCCTCGACCTGATCGCCGCCGCCGACCCGGAGGCCGGCACGGCTCTGGCGCAGGCGCAGATCGCGCAGGCAACCAACATGACCGACCGCCTCGCCGGGCTTGCCGCCCTCGCACTCGTGCCGGGCGAGGCACGAGAGGCGGCTTTGTCCGCCTTCGCCGAGCGCTACGCAAACGAGCCGCTGGTGCTCGACAAGTGGTTCGCGATCCAGGCGATGATCCCCGAGGACGGGACGGTGGCGCGCATCCGCCGCCTTCAGGGCCACGCGGCCTTCGCCAATACGAACCCGAATCGGGTGCGCTCCCTCGTCGGCAGCTTCAGCCTCGCCAACCCGACCCAGTTCAACCGTGCGGACGGGGCCGGCTACACCCTCGTGGCCGAGACCGTGCTGGCGCTCGACGGCACCAACCCGCAGGTCGCCGCACGCCTGATGACCGCCTTCGGCCCCTGGCGGCGCCTCGAACCGGTGCGCCGGGCCGCGGCTGAGACGGCCCTGCGTCGCATCGCGGCCACGCCCGGACTTTCTCGTGATGTGACCGATATCGGGACGCGAAGCTTGGCCGGCTAGTTAAGGGTCTGTTGAGGAACGCGTTTCGGCACCATGCGGCCGTCAGCGGCCGCGCGGTGTCAATTCTCCACCCCAGAAACGGCGTGGACAAACGCCGGCCCGCGATGTCCATTGTGAATACGATTCGAAGCAGCCGACGCGGCTCAGGCCAAGGCGCCGTTTCCAAACAGTGCAGAGGTGTCGATATGTCGGGGGCGGTGTCCGCGTCCCTGTCCGCGCGCGCACGCGCGGACACGATCCTCGGGATCCAACGTACGACCGGCACTGCCCAGGCCCGCCTCATCCGGGCGGAGACGTGGCTTCGCTACGCGCTTCCGGCTCTGCTCGTCGTCTTCATGCTCACGCTGCTGGGCGTGGCGGCCCTGCAGATGCGCGGGCGCCACGACGAGGCGATGCGCGTGGCCACCCGCGAGGTGGAGGCCTTCGCGCGCCTCTCCGCGCTCGCCCTGTCGAACGCGTCGTCTGCCGCCGAGACGCGGCTCGAGCGTGTGCTGCCGGTCCATCTCCTGCCGGCCGGCCGCGAGGTTCTGGTGATCGGCCCCGGCGGCCGGATTCGCGCCGCCTATCCCGCGCCCGCCCCGGCCGAAACCTTCGCCGGGTATCTCGCCGACGGTGAGCCCATCGCCATCCTCGGCGAGAGCGCCGGGGCGATGACAGTGAACCTCCAGGCCGGCGGTCAGGCGGTCGTTGCGGCACGCCGCCTGTCCGACGGGATGGGCGAAGTCGCGGTCGTCCAGAGGTTCGAGCCGCTGGCCGACAATTGGTGGCGGATGTTCGGCCACCACGCGGTCTCCCTCTCGGCCATCGCCCTGGTGCTGGCGGGCATGGCCACCGCCTACATCCTGCAGACGCAGCGGGCGCAAGCGGCGGACGAGGTCTGCGATCTCGTCAAGCAGCGCCTCGACACGGCGCTCGGCCGCGGCCGCTGCGGCCTCTGGGACTGGGACATCGCCCGCGGCACGATCTTCTGGTCGGACTCGATGTACGCCCTGCTCGGCTACACGCCGGAAAAGGATCTTCTCTCCTTCGGCGACGTGAACGCCCTGCTGCACGCCGAGGACGGCGACCTTTACAGCCTCGCCCGCCACCTCGCCGCCAGCCACGCGACCGTCGATCACGAGTTCCGCATCCGCGACGCGTCCGGCGAGTGGATCTGGCTGCGCACCCGCGCCGAAATCGTCGAGGATGCGGTCGACGGCAGCCGCCATCTCGTCGGCATCGCCATGGACGTGACCGAGCAACGCCGCCTCGCCGAGTTCACCGCCACCGCCGACATGCGCCTGCGCGACGCGGTGGAGGCGGTCTCCGAAGCCTTCGTGCTGTGGGACGCCAGCAACCGGCTGGTGCTGTGCAACTCGAAGTTCCGCGACCTGCACGCCCTGGCCAGTGAGGATGCGGTGCCCGGCCGCCGCTACGACGAGATCATGGGACGGGGCGCCCTCCCCCCCGTGCGCCGGGGCATTCCGGGTTCGGAACGCGGCCCGTCGCGGACCTTCGAGGTGGAGCTGACGGACGGACGCTGGCTCCAGGTCAGCGAGCGGCGGACCAAGGACGGCGGTTACGTCTCGGTCGGCACCGACATCACCAGCCTCAAGCGCCACCAGGAGCAGCTCGTCACGTCGGAACGCGAGCTGATCGAGACGGTCAAGGATCTCAAGCGGTCCCGTCGCACCCTGGAAACCCAGACGCAGCAGCTCGCCGACCTCGCCGAGCGTCATCTCGACCAGAAGGCCCGCGCCGAGATCGCCAATCAGGCCAAGTCCGAGTTCCTGGCCAATATGAGCCACGAGCTGCGCACGCCGCTCAACGCCATCATGGGCTTTGCCGAGCTGATGGAGAGCGAGGTCTACGGATCGCTCGGCTCACCCCGCTACGCCGATTACTGCCGCGACATCCAGCAGAGTGGCACCTACCTGCTCTCGGTCATCGACGACATCCTTCACATGTCGCGCATCGAGGCGAAGCGGGTGAAGCTCGTGCGCCGCGACATCGACCTCGGCACGGCCCTCGCCTCCGCGTTGACGCTGGTGGCCAAGGAGGCGGCGAGCAAATCCGTCTCCATCGATCTCGAACTGGCCGGCACCCTGAACGTGCTGGCCGACGAGCGGGCGCTCCAGCAGATCCTGCTCAACATCATCCAGAACGCGGTGAAGTTCACACCGGAGCGGGGCCGCGTCGCCCTGCGCGGGCGCTCCTGCAATGGCTTCGTCCACCTGTTCATCGGCGATACCGGCATCGGCATCCCGAAGACGGCGATCTCCAAGCTCGGCCGGCCGTTCGAGCAGGTCGAGACCAACCTGACCCGTAGCTACAAGGGCTCCGGCCTCGGCCTCGCCATCGCCCGCTCCACCGCGGAGCTGCATGGCGGGTCGCTGCGCATCCGCTCCGAGGAAGGGATCGGCACCCTGGTGCTGGTGCGCCTGCCGATGCCGACACCCGAGCGCCTCGCCGAGGTCGCACGGGAGGCCGAGCGGGACACGCTCAAGGCGATCGGCGACATGCCCGGCGTGGCCCGGACCGAAGGCGACAGAATCGCCGCCCACTGAGGATCGGCCCGGCGGGTGCGTCGCGATCCCGTTGGGCGATGTCGATGCGGCGCGTCACCCCGAACGCCGGTACTCTGCGCTGCGAAAAGATCGCCACAGGCGCCGGACGCGGGCGCGGGCGGCCTTCCGCTGGTCGTCCTCATTCGAAGGTTGGCCCGACAACAGCGAAACCACGGTCCGGTCGAGACCGGGAAGCTGGGTCGAGCGGAGGACGCCAGTGCGATCGCTCGCCTGTCCGCAGATCGGCCGCCTCCAGGCGGGACTGCAATCGTCTGGTTGTCATCGTCATGGTGGAGGATCGACTTCGAGAGGATTGGCCCGTCCTTGGCATCCTTTCCCCGCTCGTAAGACAATAGGGCGTGGCGCAGCCGTGCCGCCACGCCCGGCCGGCGAAGAGTCCGACCCGCCCTGCTCAAACGGAAGCCTCGATGCCCGCACCCTCCACGATCGACCTCATCGGCGCACCGATCGAGATCGGAACGAGCGAGCCCGGAGCCGTGATGGGGCCGGCAGCCCTGCGCACCGCCGGATTGCTGCGGGTGCTTCGGGATCTGGGCTTCACGGTCCGCGACCAGGGCGATCTCGCTCCCGACTGCACGCCGGGCCAGCGCGATCTCCCGGCGATCCGGGCCTGGATGACCGAGATCTCGCGGGCAGTGGAAACGGCCCTGGACGGCGGAAGCCTGCCGCTCGTGGCGGGCGGCGACCACAGCTTGTCGCTCGGCTCGATCGACGGGGCGCTGCGCCATTGCGGCCGCACCGGGCGGCCGGTCTTCGTGCTGTGGCTCGACGCCCATGCCGACTTCAACACCCTGGAGACATCGCCCTCCGGCAACGTCCACGGCATGCCGCTGGCTGCCCTGTGCGGCGAGCCCGGTTTCGACGACCTGTTCGCCGGTGGTGAACGCCCGCTGCTCGATCCGCGGCGCATCCACCTGTTTGGCCTGCGCTCGATCGATGCCGGCGAGCGGGCCATCGTCACGCAGCGGCAGGTGAACGTCATCGATATGCGGACCATCGACGAATTCGGCGTGGTCGCGCCGCTGCGCCGCATCCTCGACCGGGTCGCGGCCGCGAACGGCCACCTGCATGTCAGCTTCGACGTGGATTTCCTCGACCCCGCCATCGCGCCGGGCGTCGGCACGACGGTGCCGGGCGGGGCAACGTTCCGCGAGGCGCATCTCATCATGGAGATGCTGTGCGATTCAGGGCTGGTCGGCTCCCCTCGACGTGGTGGAGTTGAACCCCTTCCTCGACGAGCGCGGGCGCAGCGCCCGGGCACTCGTCGAGCTGGTGGCGAGCCTGTTCGGCCGCCGCATCATCGACCGGCCGACCGAGCCGCCGCTGGAGGCGTGAGCGACCTCGGCCGATGTCCTCATGCCCCGAGGCGTCAGCCGATCCTCTCATGCCAATGAGGCGTCAGCCGATTTCCTCGTGCCAGTGAGGCGTCAGCCGATTTCCTCATGCCAAGTGCGGCCGTCGCGTTCGATCAGGGCGATCGAGGCGGTCGGTCCCCAGCTTCCGGCGGCGTAGGGGCGTGGCGGGTCCGGGCGGTCAGCCCAGGCCTTGAGCAGGGTGTCGGCCCAGGCCCAGGCCACCTCCACCTCGTCACGGCGCATGAACAGGGTGGCGTTGCCGCGCACCACGTCCATCAGAAGCCGCTCGTAGGCGTCGGGATAGCGCTGCTTGAACGTCTCCTCGAACGAGATGTCGAGATTGGTCGGGCGCAGGCGCATGCCGCCGGGGCCCGGATCCTTGGTCATCACTTCGAGCTTCATCCCCTCCTCCGGCTGGAGCCGGATGACGAGGCGGTTCGGCTCGCGCCCGAAGGCGTCGTTCGGGAAGATCGAGAAGGGCGAGGCGCGGAACTGCACCACGATCTCGGACAGCTTCTTCGGCAGACGCTTGCCGGTGCGCACGTAGAACGGCACCCCCCGCCCAGCGCCCGCTGCGCACTTCGAGCTTGAGGGCGACGAAGGTCTCGGTGCGGCTCGCGGCATTGCTGCCGAGGTCGGTGTGGTAGCTCTCCACCGGCCGGCCGCTGACCGCGCCGGCCACGTACTGCCCCCGCACGGTCACGCTCTGCACGTCGGCGGCGGTGATGGGTTTGAGGGCGCGCAGCACCTTCAGCTTCTCGTCGCGCACGGAGTTCGCGTCGAGCGAGATCGGGCTCTCCATCGCCGTGAGGCAGAGGAGCTGGAGGATATGGTTCTGCACCATGTCGCGCAGGGCGCCGGAGGTGTCGTAGTAGCCGCCGCGCCCCTCGACGCCGACCGTCTCGCCCACCGTGATCTGCACGTGGTCGATCACGTCGGCGTTCCAGAGCCGCTCGAAGATCGTGTTGGCAAAGCGCAGGGCCAGCAGGTTCTGCACCGTCTCCTTGCCGAGATAGTGGTCGATGCGGAAGATCTGGCTCTCGGGAAACACCGCGCCGACGGCATCGTTGATGGCGCGGGCCGATTTCAGGTCCTTGCCGATCGGCTTTTCGAGCACGACGCGGCTGTTCTCACCGATCAGCCCGTAGCGGTCGAGGTTGCGGCAGATCGCGCCGTAGAGATCGGGCGAGGTGGCGAGATAGTAGGGCCGGATCCGGTCGGGGCGCTCGTCGAGCAGGCGCTTGAGGTCGTCCCAGCCCTCGTCGCCCAGGGCATCGATCGCCACGTAGAACAGGTGATCGAGGAAGCCGGCGAGGCGCGCGTCGTCGATCTCGGCCGGCGGCACGAAGCTCTTCAGGGCATCGCGGGCGTGCTCCCGGAACTCCTCCACGCTCATGTGGCTGCGCGACGCGCCGATGATGCGGCTCGTCTCGGGGATCTGGGCGTCGCGATAGCGCTGGTAGAGGGCCGGCAGAAGCTTGCGCTGCGTCAGGTCGCCGGTTGCGCCGAACACGACGTAATCGAAGGGCGAGACGGGGATGATGGTGGCCAAGCGCGGCTCCCATGTTTCGCGCAGGATGGTTTCGCGCGGGATTCGAGGTGCCGGTCGTCGGCAGAAACGGCTCCTGCGGCCCCGCGGCTCACACCCGAGAGGTTGCCGAAGCTCGAAAAGCCCCGGCACGCTGGGTTATCGGTTCACGGCGACGCCTTGCAAGTGCGCTGCCGAACAAACAAGCCGAGACCCTTGAACGGACGGTCACCGCTGCGGCGCGTCTCTCACCGTCTGCAGAAGAGCGACACTTATCACCCGCCCGCGGCGCCACCGTCTCAGTCGGGCGAGATGCGGCTGCGGCGCGTGCCGATCGAGCTGTAGTTCGGGGTCGGCTTCGAGGCCGGCCCATCGGCCGGTGCCTTCTTCTCTTCGACGACCGGCAGCTTGGCGATGCGTTCGATGCGGACGCCCGCGTAATTGCCCCGCCGCCAAGCGAGATTGACCCGCAGCACGAAGTCCCGGCCGATGATTCTGATCATGAAGGCGGACGGCAATTCATAGGTCGCGGGCACGCCGAGTTTGGCACCGGATTTGGAGATATCCTTGACGTTGCAGGGGATCTCGGTGCCGTCGAACAGCCGGATCAGCGCGATCCAGTTCGTGGATGTCCGTTCCTCCCGCCGCGCGACAAGCGCCGCTTCGACCTGTGCCGCGGTCTCGTCGGCCGTCAGGTCGAAGGGGAAATCGGCAAACGGGGGCTGGGAATCCGGCATGGGGGCCCGTGGCATAAGGCTTCTTGAATCCGACGATACAAGCAAAGTGTTGATGCAACATTTGCACCGCGGCAGACCTCCACCCGCAGCGTGCCTTTTCGTTGCACCACAACCGGGCATCCATCGAAGACGCACCGCGTCTCACGCCACACGCACAATGGACGCTGGCGATGCCCGCATGTGCGGCTAAGTCTGCGAAGGAATTCGCAGAAAAGTGGATTTTATCTTCAGTGATGACAGCCGCACTGCGAAACAAGCCGGCTCTTCTTGCAATGCAGCAAAAATATTGCGTGATGCGAAGCTCAAAGCCGCTTGCAAGACATGAACAACCGATTAACCTGCCCTCATCGTAACGCGTTCAAAGTTTGACCCCTGGCAGGGAGAGGTCCCGTGTCCGAGCTCATTCGCGTGAAACCGACCCAGGACGGCACCTACACCGTCTATCGCGGGTCGATGGCCCTGGTCGCGGGCCTGACGAGGCTGCAAGCCGAGCGCTACGAGGCGAGCATCGCTCACCAGCAGCGCTCGTTCTCACCCCTCGTCGGCGCCTGAAGCGCTCGAGCGACGTTTCGAGGGCGCGGCTCCGGTGACGGGGTCCGCGCCCTTCGCGTGGCGGGTCACTTCGGCTCAATCAGCCGAGGCCGGTTTCCGATGCGATCCAGGCCGCGGTGTCCGGGTCGGCCCCCGAGACCGGCAGATGCAGGATGATCGGGGTTTCGTAAGGGTGGCGCCGCTTCAGCTCCGCTGCCAGCGCGTCGGCCAGACCCTCGCGGGTCTTGAGGATCGCGACGACCTCGGTGCCACGCTCGACCGCGCCTTTCCAGGCATAGACCGACTGCATCCCCGGAATCACGTTCACACAGGCCGCGAGCCGGGCGCGCACGAGAGCCTCCCCGATTTCGAGCGCGGTCGGGGCATCGGGAAAGGTCGTGTAGACGAGGAGCGGTCGCTCCATGCTATGGCTCTCCCTCGGCAGGCCGGCGCCCGTTCGCGGGTGGTCGGCTCGAACCCCGAGTGAGACCGGCTCGGCCTCTTCCCGTCAACAGGGCTGACAGCACGGATGCCGCGTCGCTTTTCACGGATCGCCTTCGTGGCGAGCCCCACAGCCGATGCGCGGGAGGCGGCGGACCTGCTGATGCGCCGCTACGACCATGTCTCGCCCGAGGAGGCGGATGTGGTGGTCGCGCTCGGCGGCGACGGCCTGATGCTTCAGGTGCTGCACCGCTTCATGGACACGCCCAAGCCGATCTACGGCATGAACCGCGGCACGGTCGGCTTCCTGATGAACGAGTTCCGGGAAGAAGGCCTGCTCGAACGGCTGGAGGCGACCAAGCGTTCGACGATCCACCCGATGACGATGATCGCCACCGACACCGAGGGGAACAGCCACACGGCGCGGGCGATCAACGAGGTCTACATGCTGCGCCAGACCCACCAGACCGCGAAGCTGCGGGTCTCGGTGGACGATCATGTCCGCCTGCCGGAACTCATCGCCGACGGCATCCTCGCCGCGACGCCCGCCGGCTCGACCGCCTACAACCTCTCGGTCGGCGGGCCGATCCTGCCGCTCAACGCGCATCTCCTGGCGCTGACGCCAATCTCGGCCTTCCGGCCCCGGCGCTGGCGCGGCGCGTTGCTGCCGAACCACGCGCGCATTCGCATCGACGTGATCGACGCCGAACACCGCCCCGTCGCGGCGGTGGCCGACCACACCGAGTTCCGCCGCGTCTGCACGGTGGAGACATGGCTCGACCACGCCACCGATCTCGTGCTGCTGCACGACCCCGGCCACAGCCTGGAAGAGCGCATTCTGCGCGAGCAATTCGGCTGATTCGCTCCGGCGGCCGACGCCGGACGCCCTTCGAGGGGCCCGGGCGAGGAGTTAGCGTCAGCGTCCGGTCAGAAGTCGCTGGCGAGGCCCTTCACCTCCCAGTCCTCATAGCGGACAGGCTCCAGGCCGCCGCGTCCGAGCGTTTCGGGCCGCTCGGCGATCTTGGCCGCGCGGGCGTCGATCGCCGCCCGCCGCTCGGCCGCTTCCGCCAGCGCGCGCTGAGCCGCCGGGGAAAGGGCGCGCGAGGCTGCGTCCTTCTCCTTGGCATCCGCCTGCGTCATGCCGATCTCCTTCATAACTTGCATCCCTCGCCGACAGATGTGACTGCGTCGGCTCCGGGGGCGAGACCCCACCGATCCCTTTTAGCCCAGAACGGCCCTTTACGCGTGGCACCGACCCCCAACCGCCGCCCGCCGCCCCCCTTCGACCCGTCGGTCCCCGGCCTTGCGGCACGCCATGCCGCGCGGGAAGCGGTGGCGACCCTGCTCGGCCCCGCCCGCGGCCTGGCGCTTGAGGACGCGCTCGCCCAGGCCGCCCGCGGCGCAGGGTTGGATGCGGGAGAAGCCGCGCTGGCTCGAGCGATCGCCACGGCGAGCTTCCGCCGCCTCGGCTTCATCAAGGCGGCGCTCGCCGCCCGCCTGCGGGATGGCTTGCCGGAGGATAGGCCCCACCTCCTCGCCCTGCTGGTGACGGGTGCGGCGCAGATCCTCGATCTGGCGGTGGCCGACCACGCCGCCGTCGATCTCTCGGTGCGCCTCGCCAAAGCTGATCCGCAGCTCCAGCACCTCGTGCCCCTCGTCAACGCCGTTCTGCGCCGGATCGCGCGCGAGCGTGACGCGATCCGGGCGCAGGAGAGCGATCCGCTCGCCCATAACACCCCGGATTGGCTCGCCCGGCGCTGGCAGGCCGCCTACGGTGAGGAGACGGCGCGCCGCATCGCCGTCGCACATCTCGAAGGCGCGGCCGTCGATCTCACGATTCCCCACGATCCCGAGATCTGGGCCGAACGGCTCGGGGGGCATCCGACTCGATCTCGGATCGGTGCGGCTCGCCGAGGTGCGGCAGGCGGTGGCCGAGCTTCCCGGCTACGCGGAAGGTGCTTGGTGGGTGCAGGATGCCGCCGCTGCCCTGCCGGTGCGGCTGCTCGCGCCTGTCCCGGGCGAGCGCGTCGTCGATCTCTGCGCAGCACCCGGCGGCAAGACAGCCCAGATGGCCGCCGCCGGCGCCGCGGTGACGGCGGTGGACCGCTCTGCTGTGCGGCTGGAACGCCTCGGGCGGAACCTCGAACGCCTCGGCCTCTCCGCCGAAGTGGTCACCGCCGATGCCCTCGCTCTGCCGGAGGACGCGCCCTTCGACGCGGTGCTGCTCGATGCGCCCTGCTCGGCGACCGGCACCATCCGTCGCCATCCCGATGTCGTCTGGACGAAGAGCGAAGCGGACGTGGTCCGCTTGGCCGGTCTGCAGCGCCGCCTGCTCGACAAGGCCGCGCGGCTGACGCGCCCCGGCGGTCGCTTGGTCTACTGCACTTGCTCCCTGGAGCCCGAGGAAGGCAGCGCACAGGTGGCGGCGTTCCTGGCCCGCAATCCGGATTTCGAGCGGATCGCGATCACGCCCGACCGGTTGTCCGGCCATGCCGAGCTGATCGACGCCTCGGGCGACCTGCGCACCCTGCCCTCTCACGTCGTGGGTGGCATCGGGCGGGCGGGCGGGCTCGACGGGTTCTTCGCGAGCCTTCTGCGGCGGCGCGACTGAGCCCGCACGTTTGATCCTGTGATCCGGTCCGTTCGCGGGCCGGACTCAAAACATGCGGCTCAGATGCAGTAGGCCTTCAGTCCGGCCCCCACCGTGGCGAGACCCGTCACGAGCGAGAGACCGCCGGCCATCTCCATCCGTGCCGTCCAGCCGGGAAAGCGCGGCGCCTGTCCGGCGAGAGCGAGGCCGCAGGTCAGGCTGACGAGGCTGAGCAGTGCAATCATTCATTGTCCCGATCGAGCGACCCGCGCGGCGCCGGTCCAGCCGTCATCAACACGGCCTTCCGAAGCGTTAACGCGCCCGCCGCACTGCTGGGCATCCCCGCTACCCCCGTTCTCCACAGGTTCGCCAATCACCCTGGGAAGACGACGCATCGACCGGGCATGTCGAACGCCCCGAGGTTGCATAACGTTTGTTACACAATCCCCGTTAACCAATCGTTCAAGTGGGTAAACAAAGCCTTAGCGAGGCCCATCGGATTGCGCTAAGTTTCTCCTGCACAACGAACTTCCCTCCCGTTTCGG
Source organism: Methylorubrum extorquens (assembly GCA_900234795.1). Lineage (NCBI taxonomy): Bacteria > Pseudomonadati > Pseudomonadota > Alphaproteobacteria > Hyphomicrobiales > Methylobacteriaceae > Methylorubrum > Methylorubrum extorquens. The sequence continues at coordinate 5,408,458 of LT962688.1, read as the reverse complement.
CGGCTCCATGTCTCACGTGTCCAGCTTCTGGGTGCGCTCTCCTCTCATGCTTGCAGGCGCAGCAGGCTTTCTAATTTTCGGGACCGGGGCGGCCAGCGCCCACGTCAAATGGTTTTGTGCGTTCGACGTCGCCGGGCAGCCCCGCGGCCTCGAACAGGTTCTCTGCGCCGACTTCGAGCTTCTCACCGGATTGGCGCTCGTCTGCCTGATGTTCGGCTGTCTGATGGAGGGCACGCCGCTCGGCACCGCGCTCCTCAACGCGCTGGACCGCGTCACCGCGTCGGCTCGGGTCCATAGCGGCCTGATCGTGCGGGCGGTGGTCGGCTTCTTCCTCGTCTCGCTCTGGAACCTCGGCGGCATCATCCTGACGCCGGAGCTGAAGACCGATGCCACCTGGATCCCGTGGCTCCAGCTCGCCATGGCCGCCGGTCTGCTCTGGAATCGCACCCTTCCCTTCACCGCCGCCGGCATCGTGTTCCTGTTCGGCTTCGCTGTCTGGAACTACGGCGTCTTCCATCTCGCTGATTATCCGGTGTTCCTCGGCGTGGCCGCCTTCCTCGCCCTGACCGCCCTCGATCGCGACCTGTTCGGCCAGCGCCCGATCGACGTGGTGCGCATCGCCGCCGCGATCACCCTGATGTGGGCCTCGGTCGAGAAGTGGGCCTACCCGCACTGGACCGATCCGCTCATCGCCGCCAAGCCGGCCATGACGATGGGCGCCTCGCCGGAACTCTTCATGCAGGCCGCCGGCATCATCGAGTTCACGCTGGCCTTCGCTCTGATCTGGACGCCCCTGGTGCGCCGCGCCTCGGCGATCATCCTGACGGCGGTCTTCATCTCGGCCATCTTCGAATTCGGCAAGGTCGACGCCATCGGCCACTCGGGCATCATCGCGGTCCTGATCGCCATCGCCGCCGACGACGTCCGGGTCCCCGCCACCCGCCGGGACGTGGTTCTGGCGCCGGTCTATTATGCCAGCGCGCTGATGCTGTTCCTCGGTGTCTACTACTTCGCGCACGAAGCCCTCTTCGGCGACGGCTACAGGATCGGCGCGAGCATGGCGGGGCTTCCGGTGATCTGATCCGACGCGGAACTCCGTTGTGCACGACGCTCGGGGGCGTCGCCTGGCCAAGGCGGCGCCCCCAACCGTTCAAAGGGCAGCTGCATTCATCATTGCCGGGAGGCAGCACCCCATCCGGGCCGCGCCAAAATGGTTTGCGAAAGATTTCCGTCAGCCTCGATTCACGTTTCGATAAGTTTAGCCGGGCCGGCGCCCCCATCATCTCGACACTGAAGCGCGAAATCGGCGATCAGTTCGAAACGGCGAAAGAAGCATTTCGTTAAATACGCGCTGATGCATTTTCTCTGGACCGTTGCCGTTTAACCCGATGGCAAGCCGCCACCGCCGAAAGTCGGATCTCGAGATTGGCGCGGCATCGGACGGGATGGCATGAGACATCGTGAACAGACCGACGCGACGGACCGGGATCGCACGGACGGCGTCCACCTTCTGCCGAAGGCCGCCTCGTTCGGCGACCGCCCCGTCCGTGGGCTCGACTTCGCCTCGCAGGATTGCCTCGGCCTCTCGACCCACCCGGAGATCGTGGCCACCGCCGCCGACACCCTCCGCCGCTTCGGCGTGCGCAGCGTCTGCGCCGCAGCCGAGGCCGGCGATCCCGGCCTCTCGGTGGCGTTGGAGCGCCGGATCGCCGACTTCCTTCAGATGGAGGAGGCTCTGCTCTGCGCGACCGGCCGTGCCGCGGCCCGCACCGTGATCCGCGGCCTCGTGCGCTCGACCGACCACGTGGTGATCGACGCCGCCATCCGGAGCGGCCTCCGGGAGAGTGCCGAGGCGGCCACCGCACACCTCCACCCGTTCCGCCATCTCGATGCCGAGCATTGCCGCGCCCGGCTCCGGGCCATCCGGGCGCGCGACGCCGAGAACGGCATCCTCGTCGTGACCGAGAGCCTGTCGCCGCTCGATTCCGGAACGCCGGACCTCGCCGCCCTGCGCACGCTCTGTGACGAGTACGGTGCGACGCTCCTCGTGGACGTCACCCAAGATCTGGGCTGCCTCGGCGAGGACGGGCGCGGCCATCTCGGCCTCCAGGACATGCTGGGCAAGGCCGACTTGGTCACCGGCAGCTTCACGAAGAGCTTCGCCTCGAACGGCGGCTTCGTCGCCGCCCGCACCCGCGCGGTCACGGCCTGTCTGCGGGCCGCCGAGGCCGATGCGCAGGCGCTCTCGCCGATTCAAATCGCGGTGCTCCTCAAGGCCTTCACCCTCATCGACGAGGCCGACGGGTGTGAACGCCGCGCCCGGCTGATGCGCAACGTGCTGAACCTGCGCACGGCCCTGCGGGAGCGGGCGCTGACCGTCTGCGGCGAGCCCTGCACCAGCGTCTCCGTCGCGATCGGCTCCGGCGAACTCGCCCGCCTTGCCGCACCGCGCCTGATCGAACTCGGCCTGCTGGTCGATCTCACCGCGTCAGGCGAGGCCAGCCGCCTGCGGATGCACGTCACCGCCGAGCATTCCGATGCGGACATCGCACGCGCCGCCCTCGGCGTCGCCGAGGCCCTGGACCGGGCGCGCGCCGATCTGGCCGAGCGCTCGCGCCGGCCGAACCTGCTCGTCGCCGCTTAGTCACGGCGCCGGGAACGCCGTTTGTACGAAGCCGGTAATCGAGGCTTCGGAACGGAATCGTCAAAGAATCATCCCACGGGCGTCGGCTTCGCTCTCGACGGCGTCGAGCAGCGCACGGGACGCGATCAGGCGGCGATCGATCATCGGGTCGGTGAGCCGGTCGATCCAGAGCGGCCACGTCGCGCGCGCTGCCGAGGTGCGATCTTCGAGATCGCTGCGGACGACCCGCAGATAGGGCGCCGCGCCGGGCCCGAGTCTGTCCAGGGCCAGGCACAAGTCACGGCGGAACTCGTGCGAGATTCGGGCGAGCCCGGAATGGGCGGTCTCGTAGGCGCCGATCAGGGCATGGGCGTGCCCGACAGCCTCCTGGGGATACATCGTGCGGAACATGGCGTGTGTCTCGCAGGGCCCATCCACGCGAGGGCCTCTCGATCAATGCGCGGAAATGGACCCGGTTCTGATCCCGACATCGATAATGTTCGAGGGCGCAGGCCAAGCTCGACCGTGATTGGGCACCCGATTCCGTGGTCGAGCTTGGCTTTTCCGCTGCTCTGATCTTGTGCAGCGCATTGTTGACACTCGCCGCACGTGATGCGACTGCGCCGCACCTTAAACGGAGTTCCCGACGATCCGGGTACCGCCAGTCCCTCTCGTGACGGCAACGGTACCGCGTGACATCGGATGGGACACCGATCCGCCGGTGCATCCGTTCCGGCGCCGAGGCGACGGGACGACATGACGCGAGCGTTCATTTTTCCGGGTCAGGGCAGCCAGGCCGTCGGCATGGGCAAGGCGCTGAGCGAAGCGTTTCCGGCAGCCCGGCAGGTGTTCGAGGAGGTCGATGCGGCGCTCGGCCAGAACCTCTCGCGCCTGATGTTCGAGGGTCCGTCCGACGAGCTGACGCTGACGGCCAACGCCCAGCCGGCGCTGATGGCAGCGAGCCTGGCCGTTTTGCGCACGCTGGAAGCCGAGCGCGGCCTGGATCTCGCGCGCGATGCGGCCTTCGTCGCCGGCCATTCCCTCGGTGAATATTCGGCGCTCGCAGCCGCCGGCACCTTCTCGATTTCCGATACCGCCCGCCTGCTGCGGATTCGCGGCGAGGCGATGCAGCGGGCCGTCGCGCCGGGCATCGGCGCCATGGCTGCGCTGATCGGGCCCGATCTCGCCTCCGCCCGCGACATCGCCAGCGAGGCGGCGGAGGGTCTGGTCTGCGATGTCGCCAACGACAACGGTGGGGGGCAGGTCGTGCTCTCCGGCCACCGGGAGGCGGTGGAGCGGGCGATGGCGCTGGCACAGAGCCGCGGCGTGCGCCGCGCGGTGCTCCTCAACGTCTCCGCCCCGTTCCATTGCGCGCTGATGGCGCCCGCCGCCGAAGCGATGCGCCGGGCGCTGGCCGAGGTGCCGATGCACGCCCCCGCCGTGCCGGTCTATGCCAACGTCACCGCCGGCCCGCTCACCGAGCCCGACGCGATCCGCAACGCGCTGATCACCCAAGTCACCGGAACCGTGCGCTGGAGCGAGAGCGTCGCCGCCATGGCCGAGGCGGGCGTCGACCGCTTCTTCGAACTCGGCGCCGGCAAGGTGCTGACCGGTCTCGTCAAGCGGATTGCGCCGAACGCGACCGCAAGCGCGGTCGGCACGCCCGACGACGTCGCCGCCTACGCCTGAGCGTCTCTCACGAAACGCCCCTTTCCGTCGTGCCGAAGGGCAGACGATCGGTGACCGGGCGTTTTATGAGGCACTCCGAATTTCCACGACGACCAGAAGAGCCGACACCATGTTCGACCTCACCGGCCGCAAGGCCCTCGTCACCGGCGCGACCGGCGGACTCGGCGGGGCGATCGCCCGGGCGCTGCACGCGCAGGGCGCCCATGTCGCGCTGTCCGGCACCCGCCGCGCGGTGCTTGACGAGCTGGCGGCGGAACTCGGCGGCGAGCGCGTCGCGGTGGTCGAGGCCAACCTCGCCGACAAGGAGGCGGTGGAAGCGCTGCTTCCAGCCGCCGAATCAGCGCTCGGCGGCCTCGACATCCTGATCAACAACGCCGGCATCACCCGCGACAACCTTTTCATGCGGATGAAGGACGAGGAATGGGAGGCGGTGCTCAACGTCAACCTGACCGCCGCCTTCCGCCTGTCGCGGGCCGCGCTCAGAGGGATGATGAAACGCCGCCACGGCCGCATCATCGGCATCGGCTCGGTCGTTGGTGCCACCGGCAATCCGGGCCAGGGCAACTACGCGGCGGCCAAGGCCGGGCTGGTGGGCATGACCAAGGCTCTGGCCGCCGAGGTTGCGACGCGCGGGATCACGGTCAACTGCATCGCGCCCGGCTTCATCAGTTCCGCGATGACCGACGCGCTCAACGAGAAGCAGCGCGAGACGATTCTCACCCGCGTACCCGCCGGCCGACTCGGCACGGGCGCCGAAATCGGGGCCGCCGCAGTCTATCTCGCCTCGGAAGAAGCGGGTTACGTGACGGGCCAAACGCTGCACGTCAATGGCGGCATGGCGATGTACTGAGAATGTCCACAAAGAGGTGTTCCAACCGGAAAACCACGGCGATGAACGCTTTCTGAACCGCCACTCGCCAGAGCGGAAACCCTGTGTTAACACCCGGCTCAGCCGTGCAGGGGAGTTGACGGTTCAGCGGGTTGCGGCTTTTTCCAAACCACGCGCGATCGAACACCGGCCGTCCAAAACAAGCCCCGAAGTGGGTGAGGCGGCCACGGCGCTTTCGTCAGAAGCACACACCATCACGATCGAGAAGACGAGGACCAACAACGATGAGCGATATCGCCGAGCGCGTGAAGAAGATCGTCGTCGAGCACCTGGGCGTCGAGCCTGAGAAGGTCACCGAGGCCTCCAACTTCATCGACGATCTCGGCGCCGACAGCCTCGACACCGTCGAGCTGGTGATGGCGTTCGAGGAGGAGTTCAACGTCGAGATTCCGGACGACGCGGCCGAGACCATTCAGACGGTCGGTGACGCGATCAAGTTCCTGGAAAAGAACTCCGCCTGAGGCGGTGGGCTCGTGCGGGCGGGGTCGATGAGGCCCCGCGCGCCGTCACGTATTGAACAAAGCGCCCTGCGGGACGGAACGGTCCTTCAGGGCAAAAGCGTCCTTTAGGGACTTAAGCGGATCGGTTGGGATCGGGCAATGCGGCGGGTGGTGATCACGGGACTAGGGATGGTTTCGCCGCTGGGTGGCAGCGTCGAGCATACCTGGAGCCGCCTCATCGCCGGTGACAGCGGAGCCTCCGCGGTCACCGCGTTCCAGACCGACGACCTCGCTTGCCGGATCGCCTGCACGCTGCCCTTCGGCGACGGCTCCAACGGCACCTTCAATCCCGATCTGTGGATGGAGGCCAAGGAGCAGCGCAAGGTCGATCCTTTCATCGTCTATGCCATGGCCGCTGCCGGCCAAGCGCTCGACGATGCCGACTGGCATCCGAAATCCGACGCGGATCAGGAGGCCAGCGGCGTCCTGATCGGTTCGGGCATCGGTGGCATCGGCACGATCTACGACGCCTCCGTGACCCTCCACGAGAAGGGTCCGCGGCGCATTTCGCCCTTCTTCATTCCCGGCCGAATCATCAACCTCGCCTCGGGGCAGGTTTCGATCCAGCACGGGCTGAAGGGCCCGAATCACGCGGTCGTCACCGCCTGCTCCACCGGCGCGCACGCCATCGGCGACGCCTCGCGGTTGATCGCGCTGGGCGACGCCGACGTGATGGTGGCCGGCGGCACCGAGGCGCCGGTCAACCGGCTGTCGCTGGCGGGCTTTGCCGCCTGCCGCGCGCTCTCGACCGGTTTCAACGACCAGCCGACCAAGGCCTCCCGGCCCTACGACCGCGATCGCGACGGCTTCGTCATGGGCGAAGGCGCGGGCATCGTCGTGCTCGAAGAGTACAAGCACGCCAAGGCGCGCGGCGCCAAGATCTATGCCGAGGTCATCGGCTACGGCCTGTCGGGCGACGCCTACCACATCACCTCGCCGGCCCCGGACGGCGACGGCGGCTACCGCTGCATGAAGGCGGCGGTGAAGCGGGCCGGGATCGACCCGTCCGAGATCGACTACATCAACGCCCACGGCACCTCGACGCCGCTCGGCGACGAGCTGGAGCTGAAGGCCGTCGAGCGTCTGCTCGGTGATGCCGCGTCCAAGGCGTCGATGTCATCAACGAAGTCGGCCATCGGCCACCTGCTCGGCGCGGCCGGGGCGGTGGAAGCGATCTTCTCCGTGCTCGCCATCCGCGACGGCGTCATGCCGCCGACGCTGAACCTGGACAATCCGTCGGTCGAGACCGCGATCGACCTCATCCCGCACGAGGCCAAGCGCAAGCGCGTCGACACGGTTCTCTCAAACTCGTTCGGCTTCGGCGGCACCAATGCCTCGCTGCTGATGCGCCGGGTCGCCTGACCACAGCCTCGGCAACCTTGGCCTTGGCAATCTGGGCCTGAACGCGCGTCGGCTGCGGCGGCTCTGCCGCAGACAACGCCATTTCGCCACAAAACTGCTTACACTGCCTCACAAAACGCCCGGTCCACGAGCGAGCGTTTCGTGAGAGACACTCGAGGCTTCGTCCATCGTGCCGCGGCGTCGCACGCTCTGCCCTCGGGTCGAGCGACCGGCGCCGAAGGCTCTGGACGGACCTTCGCGTAGGGCCACAGCAGGATTCCGGATGTTTCGCAGACGACAAGAGCCGCCGTCTCCGCCGCCCGCTTCCGAGGAGCCGTCGCTTCCGAACCGGCCTTCGCCGCGCAGCCCGAGCGAGGCCATCAAGCCCACCGTCGCCCCGGCCCCGCCCGAGAAGCCTGAGCGCCGCCGCGGCGGCCTGCTCGCCACCATCAGCGGGTTCCTCACCCTCGGCGTCGTCCTCGCGCTCGGCGCCCTGATCGGCCTGACCCTGCTCAATCGCCAGACCTCCGAGCCGGGGCCGCTCTCCGCCGACAAGGTCGTGGTGATTCCCAGCCGCAGCGGGACCTCGGAGATTGCCAGCATCCTCGCCCGTGAGGGCGTGATCGATCATCCGAGCCTGTTCGAGATGTCCGCCCGATTCGGCGGCAAGGGGCCGCTGAAGCATGGCGAGTACATGTTTAAGGCCCATTCGAGCGTGAAGGACACGATCGAGACCCTGACCAACGGGCGTCAGGTCCAGCACGCCATCACCTTCCCCGAGGGCCTGACCTCGGAGCAGATCGTGGCCCGGCTCGGGGACAACGACATCCTCTCGGGCGAGATCTCAGAGACGCCGCCCGAGGGCTCGCTTCTCCCCGACACCTACAAGTTCGAGCGCGGCGCCACCCGCCAGCAGATCCTCAACCTGATGCGTTCCAAGCAGCGCGAGGTGCTGAATCAGATCTGGCAGCGTCGCAGCCCTGAAGTGCCGGTCAAGACGCCGGCCGAAATGGTGACGTTGGCCTCCATCGTCGAGAAGGAGACCGGCCGGGCCGACGAGCGTCCGCGGGTCGCGGGCGTGTTCGTCAACCGGCTGCAGAAGCGGATGAAGCTGCAATCCGATCCGACCATCGTCTACGGCCTGGTCGGCGGGCGCGGCACCCTCGGGCGCGGCATCATGCGCTCGGAGATTGAGCGGGCGACCCCCTACAACACCTACGTGATCGAGGGCCTACCGCCCGGCCCGATCGCCAATCCCGGCCGTGCGGCTCTGGAGGCGGTCGCCAACCCGTCGCGGACCAAGGATCTGTTCTTCGTCGCCGACGGCACCGGCGGCCACGCCTTCGCCGATACGCTGGAGGGTCACCAGCGCAACGTCACCCGCTGGCGGCAGGTCGAGCGGTCCCGTCAGCAATCGCAGCCGGCCGATCCGGGTGCGGTCGACAAGGTCGATCCGAACACCGCCGAGCCCAATGCCGGGCAGCCCGGCGCCGCTCCCGGCCGCGCCTCGGCCTATGCGCCGGGCTCGAACTCGGCCTTCGCGATCGACGGCGCCAGTGATGGCGGCGCGGGCGGCCCGCGCCCGAAGGCCTTCGATGCCTCCGAGGGCACCCGGCTCGATCCCCTGCGCAACAAGACCTACGACCTCGGCTCACCGAAGACGGTGCCGGCACTCCGCAACCCGTAACGGCAAAGACGGTCCGTCGCCGGTTTGGCTTATGGGTCGTTCGCCGCTTCGACGGATCGGGTGCGAAGGCGCCCGTGACCCAAGGCGGCGACATCGAGCCGGTCGAGGGAGGTCACGACGAGGTCGGCGCCGGCTGCCCGCAGCAGGGCCTCGTCGCCGAGGCGGGCGATACCGAGGCTGGCCATCCCGCCGGCCTGCGCCGCCCGGATGCCCGCTGGCGCGTCCTCCACGACGAGGCATTCGGCCGGCGGCACGTTCACGGCTTTGGCGGCGAGCTGAAACAGGGCGGGGTCAGGTTTGCCGCGCGGCACGTCGCGCCCGCTGACATCCGCATCGAACAGCGACCGCAGCGTGCGCCCGTCGGGCAGGATCACGCGGGCCAGCACCGCATCGGCGTTCTTCGAGGACGAGGCGAGCACGATGCGCAACCCGGCATCCCGCAGCGCGACCGCGAGGCGAATCGCATCCGGGAAGGCCACAAAGCGGTCCTCGGCAATCAGGCGGTCGATCACCGCCTGCTTCCTCTCAGCAAACGCTGCGGCATGGGCGTCGGCGTCGCCGAGACGCTCCAGCGCGGCCCGCGCGCCCTCCAGGCGCGGCTTGCCCGCGACATGGGCTTGGTAGAAGGCCGTGGTGAAGCCGGTCGGATCGGCGAACTCCGCCAGGGCTTCGCGCCATGCCTGCTCGTGGGGCGAATCCAGCAGCACGCCATCGACGTCGAAGATCACCGCGCTCAACATTCGGGGCACGGCATCACGGTTCGGCGGCATGGTCGTCCCCGGCCGGCCTGCGGATCGCTTTCGTGACCGAAGGCTCCGCTCCCGACAGGCGGACGCCTTCCTCGACATGCCAGAGGGTCAAGCCGTCGCCCGCCAGCAACGTGTAGGTGGCGGAGGCGTGGCTCAACGCGACCCGGATCGTCTGGCCGCGCACCGTCAGGGTGAAGCTCAGCCGCGTCCAGGCATCGGGCAGGCACGGGTTGAAGGTGATGCGCCCGCCCGTATCGCGCATCCCGGCAAAGCCGTAGACCAGAGCGAGCCACGTGCCGCCCATGGCCGCGATGTGAGCGCCGTGCATCATGTTTCCGCCGATGTCGGAGATGTCCATTGCCACAGCGAAGTTGAAGTAATGGAACGCCTTCTCCCGCAGGCCGATCTCGTTGGCGACGATGCTCTGAATGCAGACGGACAGAGACGAGTCGTGGGTGGTCAGGGGGTCGTAATACGCGAAATTCCGTTGCTTGGCCTCGGGCGTGAATTGCTCGCTCAGCAGGAACATGGCCATGACCATGTCGGCCTGCTTGATCACCTGCGCGCGGTAGAGGTTCAGCGGGTGGTAGTGCAGTAGAAGTGGGTAATGATCTTCCGGCGTCCCGGCGAAATCCCATTTCTCCAATTCGAGAAACGTGTCGTCCTGCGGGTGGACCTTCAGCGCCTCGTCGTAGGGGAGGTACATCCGCTCGGCCGCCTGATCCCAGGCGTCGGGTTCGTCCGGATCGAGGCTGGTGCGACGAACGAGGGCATCGAAGCTAGCGGGGTGGTCGCGCTCCAGCATCCGCACGGTTTGGGCGGCGTAGCGCATGTTTTCCCGGGCCATCAGGTTCGTGAAGCAGTTGTTGTTGACGAGCGCCGTGTATTCGTCCGGCCCCGTTACCCCGTGGATGCAGAAGCGGCCGCCCATCCGCTCGGAGAAGAACCCGAGATCGCACCACAGGCGCGCGGTCTCGACGAGGATCTCGGCGCCGTAGCGGCACAGGAAATCCACGTCCCCGCTCACCTCCACATATTTGCGAAGCGCGTAAGCGATGTCGGCGTTGATGTGATACTGCGCCGTCCCCGCGGCATAATAGGCGGAAGCCTCGCGCCCGTTGATGGTCCGCCATGGGAAGGTCGCGCCGCGTTGCCCGAGTTCCCGGGCCCGGTCGCGGGCGCAGTCGAGCATGTCGTAGCGGACCTTGAGCAGGCTCCGCGCCATCGGCCGATTCGTGTAGATCAGGAACGGCAGAACGTAGACCTCGGTGTCCCAGAAGTAATGTCCCTCATAGGTCCGCCCGGTCAGTCCGCGGGCGGCGATGCCATGGCCCTCCGCCCGCTCCGAGGCCTGCATCAACTGAAACAGGTTCCAGCGGATCGCCTGCTGTATGCGCGGGCTGGCCGACTCCACCGTCACGTCGGCCCGCTCCCAGAAGCGGTCCATGTCACGCCTTTGGCGCGCGACGATCGAGGAGATACCGCTCTCGACCGCGTGGTCCAGCGTCCACGCCACCTGGGAGCGGATCTGCTCGGGCGCCACGCTGCCGGAGTAATGGTAGCTCAGGTATTTCTGGATGCGGATCACCCCGCCGGGCGCGAGAACGCCGCGTAGGACGACCGTGGCGAGATCGTCGTCGCAGGCGGCCCGCACGGCGAGGGGGCAATCGGCCGTGACGACGTGGTCCATGCCGCAGCCGAGCACCAACCCCGAACTTCCGGTGCGATAACTGAGGATCGAGCGCAGCGCCTCCGACTGCGTTCCGGTCGGATGCAGGACACGCCCGACGAACCCCTCCGCCAAGCGGGGATCGCTGGTATCGGTGGCCAGGGGTTGATCGTTCCGCAACTCCGACGCGATCACCACCGCCACCTCGGCGTTCTCGGCCGTGAGTTCGTAGGTGATCGCCGCGAGATGGCGATGCGCGAAGGAGACGAGGCGGAGCGTGCGTAGATTCAGGCGCTTGCCCGCAGGCGTCACCCACGACACGTCCCGGCTCAAAGTGCCGGCCCTGAAATCGAGGACCCGGCGATACGAGAGGATCTCGGCCTCCGGGAGGGTGAAGGGCTCGTCATCGACGGACAGCTTCAGGACCGTCCCGTCGGGACAGTTCAGGATGCTCTGCCCGACGGTCGGAAAGCCGTAGGCGCGCTCGCCGTAGACGATGGGGCGATACTCGTAGAATCCGTTGAGATAGGTGCCCGGCTCACGGACCGGCATTCCCTCGTCGGTGACCCCGCGCATCCCGAGATAGCCGTTCGACAGGGCGAACATCGTCTCCGCCTGCCCGGTGAGTTCGCGCGCCATCCGGCCATCGTAGCGGATGGCCTCGACCGCCCAGGGGTTCGGGGGAAACATGTCGGTGGGTGGAATGAGGCGCGGGCGCAGCATCGGTCGTCCGTTCTCTCCGTTTCGCGGGATGTCGCCACCGCGCCGTCGTTTGCGCGCCGATGGCCGGCGTCATCGGCATCGACCCGGCGCCGGATGCAGCGGGATGGCATCGGCCGTGGTCATGATCTTCAGCGGCACAGCGACGGCCTCATGTGCTCTCACGTCGTGACCGATCACCTCGGACCGGTCGATGTGATCAAACCTCTGCTGTCGCGTTTTCTTGCCTGCTGAAGCGGTCTCCACTTCGGCTAAGCGCGGGAGCGTCTCTGAAAGCGGCGATAAAAGGGTTCTGCGAAACGATTGCTGATTTCGTTGACAAATAACCTGTCGGAATACGAACTGAACGCCCCTGTTCGGCTCAGGGAAGGCCGTGACAAAGCTCGCGCAGCAACCGAGGTAGAAACCGTTGCGCTTTTGCAAATGCAGGCTGCGCGACGTCGGTTCCCGCGCCCAACAGCAATCGCGACAGATTTCAGCTCACCATCGTAGCAAATCTACGCAACCAGACCGATTTGTCCGTGTTGAACGACAGGTGCACCGGCCTTCCATGCGTGAGATTTCAGTCATCAATCAAATGTTATCGGGACAAGTTGGCAATCCTTCCACCGCCATGCTCTCGATAGAAGTCCAAGATCATCATTTGCTCGCTTCGAAAGAGTTTTTATTCCTTCGGCAAGGCCGAGCCGACGGCGGCTCACTCGATTGGATGCGCGGTCGATAGAGGGAAGAGGTTGGATGCGATCCTGGATCTCGCGGCCCGTACAACTCGACGACAGCCGTTCGCGAGGCATTGCGAGGAGGCCGTTGATTGCCACGGCCGTAGCTCGGCCTTCTCGTGACGCGGCTCCGGCGTCGAATTGAGATGCGCGACAGCATCCTCGTCGTGAATGCGGGCAGCTCGTCGATCAAGTTCAAGCTGTACCGCATCGAGGGCGCCGATCTCGCGCCGAGCCTGAGCGGGGGGATGAGCGGGATCGGCGGCACGCCCTCGCTGAAGGTGACGGACGGGAGCGGTGCCCTCTTGGAGGACCGCCGCTTCGAGGCCGGCGGGGTGCCCGATGCCTCGGCGGCCCAGCATCATCTCGCCGACTGGCTCGTGCACCATCTTGGCGACACGACGGTCGTCGCGGTCGGGCACCGGGTGGTCCATGGCGGAGCGGACTTCGCGGAGCCGGTGCTGATCGACGACGCCGTGTTGCGCAGGCTCGAAACCTTCATTCCGCTGGCGCCACTCCACCAGCTCGGCAACCTCGATCCGATCCGTGTGCTGCGGCAGCGCCGGCCCGATCTGCCACAGGTCGCCTGTTTCGACACCAGCTTCCATCGCGGCCATCCGGAATTGTCCGATCGGTTCGCCCTCCCCCGCTTCCTCCATGACGAGGGCGTTCGGCGCTACGGCTTCCACGGCCTATCCTACGAATACGTCGTTGGGCGCTTGAAGGAGATCGCCCCTGATGTGGCGAGCGGGCGCGTGGTGATCGCCCATCTCGGCTCCGGCGCCTCGCTCTGTGCGCTGAAGGAGGGCCGAAGCCAGGAAACCACCATGAGCTTCACCGCTCTCGACGGCGTGCCGATGGGAACGCGCTGCGGTGCGCTCGATCCCGGCGTCGTGCTGCATCTCATCGAGCATCGGGGCATGACGCCGGCCGAGGTCGGGCACATGCTCTATTACGAGAGCGGGCTGCTCGGCCTGTCCGGCCTCAGCAACGACGTGCGGACGCTGCTGGCGAGCGACCGGCCCGAGGCTGACCTGGCGGTCACCTTCTTCTGCCGGCGCGTGGCACAGTCCGCCGCCGCCCTCGCCGTGACGCTCGGCGGCCTCGACGCCTTCGTCTTCACGGCCGGGATCGGCGAGAACGCGCCCGAGATCCGGCGGCGCATCATCGCCGATTTGAGTTGGGCCGGTTTGATCCTGAGCAATGACGCCAACGGTTCGGGCGTCGCAAGACTCGATGCATCGGGAAGCCGGGCGCAGATCTGGGTCATCCCGACCGACGAAGAGCTTATGATCGCGAAACACACGATGCGTCTGCTGGATCGAATCGCGTCAGGGGCGAGGGCATGAGGCGGACGAGGCCGGGCCCCAGGGCGCGCGGGGCCCTGCTTGCGATCCTGCTCGCCACCGGTTTCGCCGTCGCGGCGCCACCGCCGTCCTTCGCGCAATCGCGCTTGAAGCAGTTGATCGACCGTCTGCGCGGCCAGAAGATGCCGGACGGCATCGCCAAGTCGAACGGGCGCATCGAGGCGACGCAGGTCGATGTCGCCGCGAAATATGCGGGCCGGATCTCGAAGCTCCTCGTCAAGGAGGGCGACGAGGTGAGCGCGGGGCAGGTCGTCGCCACGATCTCCTCGCCCGAGACCGAAGCGCAGTTGCGCGGCGCCCAATCCCAGGTGCTGCGGGCCAAGAAGAGCCTCGCCGAGGCCGTCGCCCTGATCGCCCAGCGCAACAGCGACCTCACCTTCGCCGACGCCGACTACAGCCGCGGCAAGGAGCTGGTCGGCAAGGGCTACATGGCCAAGCAGATCTTCGACCAGCGCAAGGCCAAGGCGGAAGCAGCCAAGGCGGCGCTCGACGCCGCCAAGGCGCAGGAGGATCAGGCCAAGTTCGCCGTGCAGAGCGCCGAGGCCGACGTGCAGCGGCTGGAGGCCATGCTGGTCGATCTCGTGCTGCGGGCGCCCCGCGACGGGCGGGTGCAGTACCGGCTGGCGCGGGAGGGTGAGGTCGTAGGCGCCGGCACCCGCATCCTGACGCTGCTCGACCTCTCGGACGTCTACATGACGATCTACCTGCCGGCGTCGCAGGCCGGGCCGCTGGCGCTGAACGACGAGGCCCGCATCATCCTCGATCCGGTTCCGCAATACGTCGTGCCGGCGACGATCAGCTTCGTGGCTGCCGACGCGCAGTTCACGCCCAAAAGCGTCGAGACCGAGGAGGAGCGCGAGAAGCTGACCTTCCGCATCAAGCTCCAGATCGATCCGCAGGTGCTGAAGACCTACCGCAAGCGGGTGAAGACCGGCGTGCGCGGCATCGGGTTCGTGCGCATCAAGGGCAACGTCGCGTGGCCGCCCGATCTCGCCGTGAAGCTGCCGTGAGGCCGGCATGACCGACGCGGCCGAGATCGCCCGGCTCGACCATGTCTCGCACCGCTACGGCCGGACGGTCGCGCTCGACGACGTGTCGCTCGGCCTGCCGGCCGGGCGCATGGTGGGGGTGATCGGGCCGGACGGCGTCGGCAAATCGACCCTGCTCGCCCTGGTCGCCGGGGTGCGCCGGATCCAGACCGGCCAGGTTCTGGCGCTCGGCGGCGACATGGCGGAGCGACGACACCGCGCGGCGCAGGGCGCGCGCATCGCCTACATGCCCCAGGGGCTGGGCCGCAATCTCTACCCGACGCTCAGCGTCTTCGAGAACATCGACTTCCACGGCCGGCTTTTCGGACAAGGACAGCGCGAGCGGCGCGCCCGCATTACCGACCTGCTCACCGCGACCGGCCTCGAACCCTTCGAGGCGCGGCCCGCCGGAAAGCTCTCCGGCGGCATGAAGCAGAAGCTCAGCCTGTGCTGCGCCCTCATCCACGATCCCGACCTGTTGATCCTCGACGAGCCGACCACCGGCGTGGACCCGCTCTCGCGGGGACAGTTCTGGGATCTGATCGGCTCGATCCGGGCGCGCCGGCCCGGCATGAGCGTCGTCGTCGCCACCGCCTACATGGACGAGGCCTCGCGCTTCGAGTGGCTGGTGGCCATGGATGACGGAAAGGTCATTGCGAGCGGCAGCCCCGCCGAGCTGCTCGAACGCACCGCCAAGCCCGACATGGAGGCGGCCTTCATCGCGCTGCTGCCGCCCGAGAAGCAGGCGCAGCACAAAGCCGTGGTGCTGCGGCCCCGCCCGCCGGGGCTCGACGCGGAGCCGGCGATCGAGGCCGAGCACCTGACGCGGCGCTTCGGCAGCTTCACCGCCGTCGACGATGTCAGCTTCCGCATCGGCCGCGGCGAGATCTTCGGCTTCCTCGGCTCGAACGGCTGCGGCAAGTCCACGACGATGAAGATGCTCACCGGCCTCCTGCCGGCCACGGAGGGCACCGCGCGGCTGTTCGGCCGGCCCGTCGGCAGCAACGACATGGAGACCCGGCGCAACGTCGGCTACATGTCGCAGGCCTTCTCGCTCTACAGCGAGCTGACGGTGCTGCAGAATCTCGAGCTGCACGCCCAGCTCTACCATCTGCCGCCGCACGACCGGCCGGTGCGGATCCGGGAGCTGCTCGACCGCTACGAGCTGGAACCCGTCAAGGACGCGCGGCCCGACAGTCTGCCGCTCGGCATCAAGCAGCGGCTGCAGCTCGCGGTGGCCGTTTTGCACCGGCCGGCCATGCTGATCCTCGACGAGCCGACTTCGGGCGTCGATCCCATCGCCCGCGACGCCTTCTGGCGCACCCTGATCGACCTCTCGCGCGACGAGGGCGTCACCATCTTCCTGTCCACCCACTTCATGAACGAGGCGGAGCGCTGCGACCGCATCTCGCTCATGCATGCCGGCCGAGTGCTGGCTGTCGGCACGCCCGCCGACCTCGTGCGCGAGCGCGGCAGCACTTCGCTGGAGGATTGCTTCATCGGCTATCTCGCCGAGGCCGCCGGCATCGACCGGGAGGAACCAGCTGGTCCGCCAGCGGATCTCCCCGCCGTCGCTCGGCCCGCGCCGCACCGCCACCTGTTCGATCCGCGCCGGCTCTGGGCCTATGCTCGGCGCGAGACGATGGAGCTGCTGCGCGATCCCATCCGCATCGCCTTCGCCTTCATCGGCCCGATGCTGCTGTTGGTCGCCTTCGGCTACGGCATCTCGTTCGACGTCGAGAACCTGCGCTTCTCCGCCTTTGACCAGGACAACAGCCCGGAGAGCCGGCAACTCACCGAGGCCTTCACCAGTTCGCGCTACTTCAGCGAACAGGCGCCGATCCGCTCCGCGACCGAACTCGACGAGCGCTTCCGCAGCGGCACCGTCCAGATCGCCCTGGAGATCCCGCCCCGGTTCGGCCTCGACCTTCAGTCCGGCCGGGTGCCGGAAGTCGCCGTCTGGCTCGATGGGGCGATGCCGTTCCGGGCCGAGACCAGCCGGGGCTACGTCACCTCGCTGGCGAGCCAGTACGCTCAGCAATTGGTGATCGAGCGCACGGGCGCCGCGGCGTCGGGCAAGACCGTGAGCGTCGAGACCCGCTTCCGCTACAACCAGGCCTTTCGCAGCGTCAACGCCATGGTGCCGAGCGTGATGATGCTGCTGCTCATCCTGATCCCCGCCATCATGTCGGCCATCGCAGTGGTGCGCGAGAAGGAGACGGGATCGATCGCCAATTTCCGCTCGACGCCGGTGACCAAGTTCGAGTTCCTGGTCGGCAAGCAGCTTCCCTATATCGGCATCGCGATGATCAGCTTCCTGCTGCTGGTCCTCGTCGCGCTGGTCGTGTTCGACGTTCCGGTGAAGGGCTCGTTCATCGCCCTGGCGCTCGGCACGCTGTTCTACGTCTCGGCCACCACCGGGTTCGGCCAGTTCATCTCGACCTTCATGAAGACCCAGGTCGCGGCGGTCTTCGCCACCGCGCTCCTGTCGATCATCCCGGCGGTCAACTTTTCCGGGCTTCTGGTCCCGATCTCCTCGCTCTCGGGCAGCGCGCGGATCATCGGGCTCTCGCTGCCGCCGGCATGGTACCAGCCGGTCACGGCAGGCGCCTTCACCAAGGGCCTGCCCTTCATCGAACTCGCGCCCAATATCGCGGTGCTGGCGGGCTTCGCGTTCCTGTTCCTCGTCCTGTCGCAACTGCTCCTGCGCAAGCAGGAGGCGTGACATGGCCGCTCCCGCCCAGGCCCCTGCTCCCGCCCAAGCCCCCGCTCGCACCGAAGTCCCCGCCCCCGCGCCGCTCGGCTTCGGCACGCATGTGGCCAACGTGTTCCGCCTCATCGTCAAGGAGCTGCGCAGCATCCGGGCCGATCCGGTGATGCTGTTCCTCGTCGTCTACGCCTTCTCTTTCGCCATCGTTTCCGTAGCCTCCGGCGCCTCGACCGAGGTGCGCAACGTGAGCATCGGCGTGGTCGACGAGGATCACTCCGACCTCTCGCGGCAGATCGTGAGTGCCTTCAACCCGCCGCTGTTCAAGGACGTCGTGCTGATCGGCCCCGAAGAGGTCGATCCCGCCATGGATACCGGCCGGCTGGTCTTCGTGATCGATCTGCCGCCGCGCCTGCAGCGGGACGTGCTGTCCGGCCACCCGACCTCGATCGAACTCGACGTCGATGCCACGGCCATGACCCAGGCCGGCAACGGCTCGGTCTACATCCAGACCATCATCACCCAGGAGATCGCCGCCTTCGCCGCCCGCAGCGAACTCAACGATACCGCACCGGTGCGGGTGGTGACGCGGGCCAAGTTCAACCCGAACCTCCAGACGAGCTGGTTCACCTCGGTGATGCAGGTGATCAACAACATCACGCTGCTGACGGTGATCCTCACCGGGGCGGCGCTGATCCGCGAGCGCGAGCAGGGCACGGTGGAGCACCTGCTGGTGATGCCGCTGGTGCCGGTCGAGATCATGCTCGCCAAGGTCATCGCCAACGGGATGGTGATCCTCGTGGCGGCCGGGTTCTCGCTGCTCATCGTGGTCGAGTGGTGGCTCGGCGTGCCGATCGCCGGCTCCATCGCCCTGTTCCTATTTGGGGCGGGCCTCTACGCCCTCGCCGTGGCGGCTTTGGGCATCCTGCTCGGCACCATCGCCACCTCCATGGGACAGTTCGGCCTGCTGGTGATCCCGGTGCTGCTGCTGATGCAGCTTCTCTCCGGCAGCAGCACGCCGATGGAGAGCATGCCGGTCTGGCTGCAATATCTCGTGCAGACCGTGAGCCCGACGCCGCACTTCGTCGCCCTCGCCCAGGCCGTGCTCTACCGCGGCGCGGACCTTTCCATCGTCTGGCCGCAGCTCCTCGCCCTCGCGGCCCTGGGCAGCGTCTACTTCGCCTTCGCCCTCGCCCGCTTCCGCCGCGTGATCTTCGGAGACTGAGCGCCGACACGCCCTCCCCGCGTTCCGGCGGCCATCCGAGAGGCCGCCCGATCCTGCCCCGCCCGCCAGGAGATACTTCGTGACCGAGCCAACCAACCCGCAAGGACGGACCGCGCCATCCTCTGCCCCCCTCGGCGGCGAGGAACTCGCCTTGATTGACCGCTACTGGCAGGCGGCCAACTATCTCTCGGTCGGCCAGATCTACCTGCTCGACAACCCGCTGCTGCGCGAGCCGCTTCAGCCGCAGCACATCAAGTCGCGGCTTCTCGGCCATTGGGGCACGACACCGGGGCTGAACTTCATCTACGTCCACCTCAACCGGCTGATCAAAGCGCGTGATCTCGACGCGATCTACATCTGCGGACCAGGCCATGGCGGTCCCGGCATCGTCGCCAACACCTACCTCGAAGGCACCTACAGCGAGGTCTATCCCGACATCGCCCAGGATACGGAGGGCATGCGCCGGCTGTTCCGGCAGTTCTCGTTCCCCGGCGGCATCCCGAGCCACGTCGCGCCCGAGACCCCCGGCTCGATCCACGAGGGCGGTGAACTCGGCTACGCCATCGTCCACGCCTTCGGCGCCGTGTTCGACAATCCCGACCTGATCGCCGCCTGCGTGATCGGTGACGGCGAGGCCGAGACCGGGCCGCTCGCCGCCTCGTGGCAGTCCAACAAGTTCCTGAGCCCGGTCACCGACGGCGCGGTGCTGCCAATCCTCCACCTCAACGGCTACAAAATCGCCAACCCGACCGTGCTCGGCCGGATGCGGGACGATGAGTTGGAGTCCCTGTTCACCGGCTTCGGTTACGAGCCCCTCTTCGTCGAGGGCGACCAGCCCGAACCGATGCACCGGGCGATGGCCGAGGCGCTCGACCGCGCGGTGGCGCGCATCAAGGATATCCAGGCCGAGGCACGGGGCGGCGGCATGGGCTTCCGGCGCCCGCGCTGGCCGATGATCGTGCTGCGCAGCCCCAAGGGCTGGACCGGGCCGAAGACCGTCGATGGCAAGCGGGTGGAGGGCTTCTGGCGCGCACACCAAGTGCCCGTCGGCAACGCCCGCACCGATGACGGCCACCGCCAGATCCTCGAAGACTGGATGCGGAGCTATCGCCCCGAAACCCTGTTCGACGAGACCGGCCGCCTGCGCCCCGAACTCGCCGCCCTGGCGCCCGAGGGCAACCGGCGCATGAGCGCCAACCCCCACGCCAATGGCGGTCTGCTACGCCGGGAGCTGCGCTGTCCCCGGTGGCAGGATTTCGCCCTCACGGTGTCCAAGCCCGGCGCCGAAATCGGCGAGGCGACCCGCACCCTCGGGCGGTATCTGCGCGACGTGATCAAGCTCAACGCCGAGGCGCGCAACTTCCGCATCATGGGGCCGGACGAGACCGCCTCGAACCGGCTCGACGCGGTGTTCGAGGCGACCGACCGGGTTTGGACCGAGAATATCGAGCCCTACGACGTCAGCCTCGCCCACGAGGGCCGGGTGATGGAGGTTCTGAGCGAGCATCTCTGCCAGGGCTGGCTCGAAGGCTACCTGCTCACCGGCCGCCACGGCCTGTTCTCCTGCTACGAGGCCTTCATCCACATCGTCGATTCGATGTTCAACCAGCACGCCAAGTGGCTGAAGGTGTCGCGCGAACTCGGCTGGCGCCGGCCGATCTCCTCGCTCAATTACCTCCTGACCTCCCATGTCTGGCGCCAGGACCATAACGGCTTCAGCCACCAGGATCCGGGCTTCATCGATCTCGTCGCCAACAAGAAGTCGGACATCGTCCGGGTCTACCTGCCGCCGGACGCCAACGCCCTGCTCTGGGTCGCCGACCACTGCCTGCAGACCTACGACCGCATCAACGTGATCGTGGCCGGCAAGCAGCCGCAGCCGCAATGGCTCAGCGCGCACGAGGCCGGGCTCCATTGCGAGGCGGGCATCGGCATTTGGTCCTGGGCCGGGACGGACGAGAGCGGGCTCGAACCCGATGTCGTGATGGCCTGCGCCGGCGACGTGCCGACGCTCGAAACCCTGGCCGCCGTCGATCTGCTGAAGCAGGCCGTTCCCGGCCTTCGCATCCGGGTCGTCAACGTGGTCGATCTGATGACGCTCCAGTCGAACAGGGACCACCCGCACGGGCTGACGGACGCCGCGTTCGACAGCCTGTTCACCCGCGATAAGCCGGTGATCTTCGCCTATCACGGCTATCCCTATCTCATTCACCGGCTGACCTATTCCCGGGCCAACCACGCCAACATGCATGTGCGCGGCTTCATCGAGGAAGGCACCACGACGACGCCGTTCGACATGGTGGTGCTGAACGAGCTCGACCGCTTCCACCTCGCCATCGAGGCGATCGACCGGGTGCCGGGGCTGGTGACGCGGGCGGCAGCGGCCAAGCAGGCGTTCCGAGACCGCCTGACCGCACACAAGCTCTATATCCGCGAGCACGGTGAGGACATGCCCGAGATCCAGAGCTGGAAATGGCCCTACGAGACGCGCCAAGAAACCGGAACCCCGCACTGAGCGGCGGCGCTCGCTCGGGGTCGACGGGCTTGCGTCGATGCGCCCTGCGGGGTCTATCCCGTTCCTGTCCACGGATGGCGCCGTGCGGCAGGTTGGCGGGCGCGGGGACGGACTCGAGGGCGCATGGACACGCAACAGGCCGGCCGCGTGCTGGTCGCCGGAGGCGGTATTGCCGGTCTCGCCGTCAGGCGCGCTCTGCACCAGCAGGGCATCCCCTCGCTCACGCTGGAACGGCGCGACGTGCAGGCGGATGCGGGATTGGCGATCAATCTGCCGGGCAATGCGGTGCATGCGCTGAGCCAGTTCGGTTTGCTGGATGCACTCCGCGCGGTCGGCGCGCCGGTGCGGCGTCGCGAATACCGCACCGAGCGCGGACGCCTCCTCTTCGCGGTGGACGAGACCGCATTCTGGGGTACCGAGACGGGGCCGCATTGCCTGCGCCGCGCCGACCTGCTGCGCCTGTTGCAGGGCGATCTCCCTCCAGGCGACATCCGCCGAGGTGTCGAGATCGCCACCGTTCGCCAGGGGCCGCAGGGCGTCACGGCTGAACTCGCCGATGGCTCGACCGAGAGCGGCGGGCTGCTCGTGGGGGCGGACGGCGTTCACTCGGCGGTCCGCCGCAGCCTGTTCGGGGAACAGGCCCTCGGGTCGGCGATGCTGGCGACCCAGAGTTGGCGCTTCATGACGCCCAATCCCGGCGTGGAGGCCTGGACGCTTTGGGCCGGGGCGGGTGCCTTGTTCCTGCTCATTCCGGTCGATTGCGGCGAAGCCTATGGCTGGGCCTCGGTGAGCGCAGGGCGGGAGCGTGGCTCCGATCCGGCCGCGATCCGCGGCGCGTTCGCGCCCTTTCCCCGGCTGGTGCGCGACACGCTCGATGCGGTCCTGTCGCAACCGGATGCGATCTATCACTCGCCGCTGGAAGAGGTTCGCATCCCGGCCTGGACCCGCGACCGCGTCGTCCTGCTGGGCGATGCGGCCCACGCCACCGCACCGGTCTGGGCCCAAGGGGCTGCGCTGGCCCTGGAGGATGCACAGGTTCTGGCCCGCTTGCTGGCGGAGCGGGCGGATTGGAATCACGTCGGGCCGGACTACGAACGGCTGCGGCGCCCCCGCGTCGCCCATGTCCAGACCATGACCGATCGTCTGTCGCGCACGGCGCGGATGCCGGATTGGGCGAGGAACGTTCTGCTGCCCGTCGTCGGCCCGCGCAGCTACCGCGCCACCTACGGCCTGCTCCGCAAGCCGACGGGCTGAGGCCGGATCGCGGCAAAGCCGAAGCCGTCAGTTCCGACAGGGGCGGAACGGCTTCGGCGATGGATCGGGGAGGAAGGTTGGAGCGGGTACCGGGAATCGAACCCGGGTATTCAGCTTGGAAGGCTGCTGCTCTACCATTGAGCTACACCCGCCGAACGCAACTCACGCCGAGCACCGGTTTCCCGGAACCTTCCGCACAGGGCGGCGTGGCGAGCGGCATTGCAGCGGGGCGATAGCATGCCTCGGCCTCTTTGAGAAGCGCGAAGCGGGATCTCGCCCCGACGCGGAAGCTGTGCGAGGGAGGGGGGACGACCGGGCAAGTCCTCCCGGTTCAGGCTCATTCGTCGGATCCGCCGCCGTTGTTTCCTCGCCGTAAACCCGCCCCTCCCACGGCCACCGGACAGGACGGCCTGTCGGCTGCATCGTCATCCGTGCGCCTCGACATCCGCGGTGTGAGCCGGCGCTACGGCCGGATGCTGGCGCTCGACGACGTCTCGCTTTCGCTGTCGGCGGGCGAGATCCTGGCGGTTCTCGGTGACTCCGGGTGCGGGAAGAGCACGCTGCTGCGGCTGGTCGCCGGGCTCGATGAACCCGATGCTGGCGAAATTCACATCGACGGCCGGCGCATCGCCGGTCGCGGCGGCGGCGAACCGCCCGAGACCCGCGGCGTCGGCCTGATGTTTCAGGATTACGCCCTGTTTCCCCACCTCACCGTGCTGGCCAATGTCCGGTTCGGCCTGAGCCATTTGCCGGGCGCGCGGGCGCGGACCGTGGCGCGGGAACGCCTCGCCGAGGTCGGTCTGGCGGGTCGTGAGACAAGCTACCCGGCGACGCTGTCCGGCGGCGAGGCTCAGCGGGTGGCGCTGGCGCGGGCGCTCGCACCGCGTCCCCGGGTGCTGCTCCTCGACGAGCCGTTCTCGAACCTCGATGCCGGCACCCGAGAGCGGGTTCGTGCCGACACGCTCGCCGTTCTGCGTCAGGACGGCATCAGCGCCATCCTCGTGACCCACGACGCCGCCGAGGCCGTCGAGTTCGCCGACCGCATCGCCCTGATGCGGAAGGGCCACTTGATCCAGTGCGACACCGCCGAAGCCTTGTATCGCTCGCCCGTGAGCCCCTTCGCCGCGAGGGCGCTCGGTGACGTCGTGACGGTGGCGGGCCTCGCCTCCGGCGGCCGTCTGGCGACGCCGCTGGGAACGGTCGCCCTGCCCTCCTCCGGGCCCGACGGAGCCGTGCAGGTCTGCCTGCGGCCGGAGGCGATCCGCATCGTGCCGCGCGGCGAAGGCGTGCCGGGCCGGGTGCTGCGCCGCAACTTTGCCGGCGGGAGCACCCGCATCGACGTTGAGATTCCGGGGCTCGACGAGCCCCTGCGCCTCACCGCGGCGCAGGAGGATCATGTGGATGACAGGATCGAGCTGGGGCTCGTCGAAGGCAGGATCCTCGTCTTCACCGAATGCGAATCCGCTTGAGACGTCAATTTTATCTAGAATAAGTATAAATCATCAGACTTGTCCGGTTCCCTGCCCGTCTATAACACCCGGCGAGCATCATCGATGCTTGGGGGGAATAGAATGTTGCGGCTGCGGCGCTTCGGTTGTTTCGTAGGTTTCAGCCTTGCCTTTGCTCTGGCCGGCCAGGCCGAGAGTGCTGAGGTGAACCTCTATACGACCCGCGAGCCGGGCCTGATCCGGCCTCTCCTCGACGCCTACACCGCCAAGAGCGGCGTGACGGTGAACACCGTCTTTGTCGAGAAGGGCTTGGCCGAGCGCGTCGCGGCGGAAGGCGCCCGCGGCAACGCCGACGTGGTCATGACGGTCGATATCGGCAACTTGATCGAACTGCTCGACCGCGACCTGGCTCAGCCGGTCCGCTCCGCGGTTCTGGAGGCAGCCGTACCGGCGCCGCTCCGCGACGGGGACGGGCGCTGGTACGCCCTCTCCATGCGCGCCCGCGTGCTCTACGCCGACAAGGCGCTCTCCGACCTGAACGCCGCGACCTACGAATCGCTGGCCGATCCAAAGTGGCGGGGCAAGATCTGCCTCCGGTCGGGCCAGCATCCCTACAACACGGCCCTCATCGCCGCCTTCCTCGTGCGCCACGGCGCGGAGAAGACCGAGGAGTGGCTTCGTGGCGTCAAGGCCAACCTTGCCCGCAAGGCGGCCGGGGGGCGACCGGGACGTGGCGCGCGACATCGCCGCCGACCTTTGCGAAATCGGGCTCGCCAACTCCTACTATGTCGGGCTGATGCGCTCGGGCCGCGGGGGGTCCGGATCAGCAGAAATGGGGCGAGGCGATCAAGGTCGTGCTGCCGACCTTCGAGGGCGGCGGCACCCACGTGAACGTTTCGGGCGCCGTGGTCGCCAAGCACGCGCCGCATCGCGAGGAAGCGGTCAAGCTGCTGGAATACCTCGTCTCCGACGAGGCGCAGGCGCTCTACGCCAAGGCCGACTTCGAGTATCCGGTGAAAGCCGGCGTCGCGGCTGATTCGATGCTGCAGGCGCTCGGCCCGCTCAGCTTCGACACGACGCCGCTCGTCGAGATCGCCCGCAACCGCAAGGCGGCGAGCCTGCTCGCGGACAAGGTCGGCTTCGACAACTGACCGCTCTCAAGCATCACTGGTCCGTTCCCGGCGGCCGGCCGACAGAACGCCGAGGGGACGGATCGCAGGATCATCGATGACGCCCGCACGTGGCCTCCTCTACGCGGCGGCGGCGCTGCTGGCCGCCGTCCTCCTGGCGCCGGTCGCCTCGCTCGCGGTCGCGGCGGCCGACGGGTCCGGCGAGTTGTGGCCGCATCTTGCGGCCTATGTGCTGCCGCAGGCGATCCGCGAGACGGGCTTGCTTCTCGCCGGTGTCGGAATCCTGGTGATCGGGCTCGGCACCGGAACGGCGTGGCTCGTCTCGGCCTTCGCCTTTCCCGGCCGTCGGCTGCTCGACGCGGCCCTGCTGCTGCCGCTCGCGGTGCCGACCTATGTGGTGGCCTACGCCTATCTCGATCTGATGCACCCGCTCGGTCCGGTGCAGAGCGGACTGCGCGGACTGCTCGGCCTGTCGAGCCCACGCGACCTGTCTTTTCCCGATCTGCGCTCACTGCCCGGCTGCATTCTGCTCCTCGGCTTCGTCCTCTACCCCTACGTCTACCTGCCGACGCGGGCGCTGTTCCTGATGCGGGCGGGGACGCTGCTGGAGGCCGCGCGGATGCTCGGCGCCGGACCGGCGCGGACCTTCTTCCGGGTGGCGCTGCCGCTAGCTCGGCCCGCCATCGCCCTCGGCACCGGTCTCGCACTGATGGAGGCGCTCAACGATGTCGGCGCGGCCGAGTTCCTGGGGGTCCGCACCCTCACGGTGCAGGTCTACGCGACCTGGGTGAACCGCTCGGACCTGCCCGGTGCCGCGCAGATCGCCCTGGTGATGCTGGCCGGCGTCGTCGGTCTCGTCGCGCTCGAGCGGCTCGCTCGCGGCGGAAGAGGCTATGCCGGTTCGGGCCATCGCGACCGGCCGACCGCGCGTCGGCCGCTGTCGGGATGGCGGGCGGGTCTCGCTCTCGGCCTCGGCCTCACTCCCGTGCTGCTCGGCTTCGGCCTGCCCGCGGGCTATCTCGCATGGGCCGTCTGGCAGAGACTAAAGGGGATGGGGCTGCCGGACACCCTCGCCGCGCAGGCCCTCAACACCGTGCTCTACGCGGGCGCCGCGACCCTGGTCACGGTCGCGGTGGGGCTGCTGGTGGCTGCCGCCCCGCATCTCCTGGGGCGACGTAGCGGACTGGCACTGATCCGGGCCGCCGGTCTCGGCTACGCGATGCCGGGCACGGTGCTGGCCGTGGGGCTCCTCGCCCCGCTCGCGCTGCTTGATACCGGGCTGACCAATCTGGCCGGCGCCGGGCTCGGCTGGGCACCCGCCGTCGGCCTCGGCACGGGCGCAGCGCTGGTCATCGCCTATACGCTCCGCTTCCTGACCATTCCGGTCGGCGCGACGGAAGCAGGTCTCGCGCGCATCCCCTCGACCCTTCCCGACGCGGCGCGGATGCTGGGGCGCGGGCGCTTCGGCACACTCCTCGCGGTGCAATTGCCGCTGGCATGGCCCGCCGTCCTGAGCGGGGCGCTGCTCGCCTTCGTGGATATGGCGAAGGAATTACCGGTGACGTTGCTTCTGCGTCCGCTCAACGTCGAGACGCTGAGCACGCACCTCTACGGCGAAGCCGCTCGCGGCACCTACGAGGACGGTGCCGCGAGCGCGCTGTTGATCGTGATGACGGGTCTGATCCCCGTTGCCTTGCTGCTGCGCCTCAACCGGGGTGCCGGGCTTCGGCCGAGCCGGTCGGACGCCTGACCGGGTTTTACATGCCGCCAAGCAGCACGTTCATCGAGCCGACGAAGGTCATCACGAGGCCGCAGGCGAAAACGGCGATCATGGCGTAGGAGACGGGCTTCAGTTGCATGCTCGGTCAACTCCTTACGGTCGGTGGCTACCACCTGCGGCGTCGGCCCCGCATGGTCGCGGAATGGCCAACGTCCCGGCAGGCGGAGGGAGAGGCAGAAACCGGGCCATTCAGGCCCAGTCATTACCATCAACGACAGAAACGCTCAGTCATTCCGTCGAGAGAGCAAGAAAAATGCGACGAGACGATGAAGCGCATCTCGAATCGCGAAGATGTGAGGCCGTTATGGCCAATATTGTCGATAAAGTTCCACTGCAAATGGCGACTTGCACGATATCACAGTCCGGTGACGCCGGGGTTCGGCGCCCCGAGCTCAGCAGCGCGTACCACCAGACGTCTGGCCATATTGCTTGACCGGGAAGTTCTGCTGGTTCGCATTGCCCTCGGCGGCCGAACTCATCGGGCAGGCGGTGTGCGCAGGGCTGTCGTGGACACCGAGCGAACCCGTGACCTCCACGTCGGCGGCTGTGGCCGGGCGGGCGTTCCGGTCGAAGGCCATCACGGAAGAGGCCGGAGCGGTCACGCCGATGATGACGGCGGCAACGACGGCGGCAAGACGGGTCTTCATGTGATGTTCACTTTTTCTTGTTCGGCGCTTTCTCTTCAAAGCGCAGTCTCGTCCTCTGGTGTTACTGATATAGGTGATAGAACTTGAGCATGACGTGCCGAGGCACACGCACCATCCGGGATTAAACTCGAACCGCGATCTGCCCCCCGGCGCGTCGCACGGAACCCGGTTGCCGGGCGCCACGAAGCGGGCTGCGCCGCATTGCGGACGCGCTTCGGCGAGGCCGCGCCCGACCTCGCTTAAGGACGCGTGTTGTGCGTCCTGTCGTCCGTGAGCGCGGCGCGTCAGCGCCGGTTCGATAGGCGGGGATTGGTCTCGGCCGGGCCGGGAAGCGCCCTGCGTTCGAGCCCCTTATGGAGATGGACCATCAGCGCCACGCCGAAGAGCGGCGTCACGAGGTTGACGATCGGCACGATCATCAGACCGGCGAGCAGGCAACCGGCCGCGATCACCGTGAAGCCGTAATGCTCGCGCATCGCCCGCGCCTCCGGAAGGGAGCGGAAACGGCCGGCGGCCAGCTCGAAATATTCGCGGCCGAGGAGGTAAGCGTTGGCGCCGAAGAAGGCGACGAGGTTCACCCCCGGCACGAAGACGAGGATCAGCGCCACAAAGTTCACGAGCAGGGCGAGGCCGGCGAAGCGGAAAGCCGAGCCGAGCGCCTGCCCCCACGGCAGGGCACGCCCCGGCGTGTCGGCGGGAAAATCGCTGTGCTCGACCACTTCGGCGACGTCGTCGAGGAAGAAGCCGGCCACGAGGATCGACACCGCGGGCATGATGTAGGCCAGAGCCACGAACAGCCCGGCACCGGCCAGGAAGAAGGCCAGGGTGTCGAGGAACGGGTAGTCGGCCGAGATGTGGTGGCTCGCCTGGAAGGCCTGGATCAGGCGCGTCAGTCCGAACCACACGACCACCAGCAGCCCGATCGTGAGCGCCAGCGATTTGAACAGGATGCCGCGCAGGGCGGGGGAGAATACCTGCCGCATAGCGGCGGCAGCGGCCTTGATGAGCATCGCGCCCTTCAATCCTCTCGATGATCCGCACCCACCCGAGGCGGGTTCTCGCCACTCCGCGGGGATGGCGCAAGCCCCAGCTTCGGGGAAACCCTGACGAAGCGCGGCTCCTGAGCGCGATTGAGACGTTGCCCGCATAGATCCGCCGGAGACCCGCCCATGGCCCGCCCCGCCCTCTCTCGTCTCGTCCTGCTCGGCTGCCTGCTTGCCACCGTTCCCGCCACCTTGCCTGCCGCCGCCCACGAAGTCGGGGCCTGGGCGGGCGCCAGCTCCGCCCCGGCCGAGCGCTCCGAAGTCGCAGTCGCGGCGCTCGACGGCAAGGCCTACGTCATCGGCGACTACAACGGCGCGACCGAACTACTGATCTACGATCTGGCCACCGATCGCTGGAGCAAGGGCGCGCCCTTCCCCTACCCCGTCCACCACACCATGGCGGCCGAACAGGGCGGGCGGCTCTACGTGTTCGGCGGCTACGTCAACGGCTGGGAGGCGACCGACAAAGTCTGGGCGTACGATCCGAAGGCGAACGCCTGGGAGGCCCGCGCGCCGATGCCGACCCCACGGGCCGCGGGCGGGGCGGCGCCGCTCGGCGACAAGATCCACGTCGTCGGCGGCAGCGGGTCGGGACGCGGCAACGTCCGCTCCCACGAGGTCTACGATCCGGCAACGGATACGTGGAGCAAGGCAGCCGACCTGCCGACGCCGCGCGACCACCTCGCGGTGCAGACGGTGGAGGGCCGCATCGTCGCCAGCGGAGGCCGGATCGACGGCGATTCGAGCAAGAACCTCGCGGCCAATCAGGTCTACGATCCGGCGCGTGACGCCTGGAGCGAGGCGGCGCCCCTGCCGACCGCGCGCAGCGGCGTCGCCTCCGCCGTGCTCGGCCGCGAGGTCTTCGTCATCGGCGGCGAGTCGAACCGCAGGACCTACGACGAGGTCGAGGCCTTCGATTTGCCGGGCAATCTCTGGCGCGCCCTGGCCCGGCTTCCCACCGCCCGCCACGGTTTCGGCGCGGTGACCTACAAGGGCCGCATCTTCACTCTCACCGGAAGCCCGCGGCCGGGCGGCGACCGGTCGGGAACGGTCGAAGTGCTCGATCCGAACGGTGCTGCGCCGGCCCGCTGACCGAGAGAAGGCGGCCACGAACGCTTGCCGCGACAGGGTCAGCGGACGACATGAGGGCCGCTGCCCCCCCGGATCCGCTTCGAAACCATGCGCCCTGCCCCCGAGCACGCCCGCTTCCGCCCGACCGTCGCGCCCCGTGTCTCGCCCGTCCCGGCCGCGCCCGACGTGGTCGTGATCGGTGCGGGCGCCGCCGGGATCGCCTCGGCCCGGCGGTTGATCGAGCGCGGCCTGTCGGTGGCGGTTCTCGAAGCGCGCGAGCGGGTCGGCGGGCGCGCGGTGACGACGCAGCTGCGCGGCCATGCGATCGATCTCGGCGCGCACTGGATGCATGCCGGGCCGATCAACCCCCTCGTCGCCCTCGCCCGGACCCGCGGCGAGCCTCTGCGGCGGGCCGCACAGCACGAGCATCTCTGGATCGGCCGGCGTCCGGCGCGTGCGGATGAGGAAGCCGCCTTCTCCCGCGCCTTCGACTTCGCCGACCGGGCGATCACGGGCGCGGCGTCCCGCGCGCAGGACGGGCCGGCCTCCGGCGCCCTGCCCCGCCATCTCGGGCCGTGGCGTGAGCGCATCGCCGGCGTTCACGCCCTGGTCTCAGGCCGGCCGCTCGAGGAGGTGTCGCTGCACGACTGGCCGAGCATGGAATACGGCGACAACTTCTTCATCGCGGGCGGCTACGGCGCCTATCTCGCCCGGTTGTCGCTCGGACTGCCGATCCGGCTCGGATGCCCCGTGGCTGGCCTCGAGTGGTCGGGGCCGGGCGTGCGCGTAGAACTCGCCGACGGTGGGCGGCTCGCCGCGCGGGCCGTCATCGTCACCGTTCCGATGCCCGTGCTCCAGGCAGCGTTCCGCTTCGATCCCCCGCTGCCCGAACGGATGCGCGCGGCCATCGACAGCTTCCTCTCGGGCATCTACGAGCACGTCGTCCTGCACTGGCCCTCGGCGCCGTTCCGGGGCCGCGACCGGCTCGCCAGCGTGGTCGGCGGACGTCACAAGCCGCCGGGGATGCTGACCCGGATCGACGGCACGCCGTTCCACTATTTCGAGCTGGACACCGCCTTGGCCCGCGCCCTCGACGCCGCCGGGACCGGCGCTGACGGAGCGCGACGTCTCGCCCGCGCGGTTCTGGCCGAGCATTTCGGCCGCGCCGCCCTGGCCGACCTCGCGATCCCGGCCGTGACCGCTTGGCGACACGATCCCTGGTCGCGGGGCTCCTGGGCCGTGGTTCCCCCCGGACACGCGGCCGCCCGGACGACGCTCCAGGAGCCGGTCGGCGAGCGGATCTGGTTCGCGGGCGAGGCGAATTCCCGTGCGCAATGGGGCACCGCGGGCGGCGCCTACGAGGAAGGGCAGCGCGCGGCCGATCGCGTCGCCGACAGGCTCACCGACGATCGTGCCCCGCTGCGGGCGAGCGCCTGAGCGCTCCCGCACTTGCATCCCCCACCCAGATGGGCGAACCGCCGACGCGACAAACGCGCAGGAGCGCCCGCCGGAGCGAGGGCCGGCCGGGAGGCCGGGGGGAACGCGATGAACTGGGTCGAAGCCATCGGCTATCTCGGGACGGCGCTCACCGTCGCCTCCTCGGCGATGGGAACGATGATCCCGCTGCGGATCGTGGCCCTGTGCGCGAGCTGCGCCGTCATCACCTACGGCTACCTGATCGGCAGCGTGCCGGTGATGCTCACCGAGGCGATCCAGATCCCGTTCAACGCATGGCGGCTCTACGAGATGGTCCGCCTCGTGCGCGAGACCGAGCGGGCGGCCTCCGGCGACCTCTCCCTCGACTGGCTGAAATCCTTCGGCACCTCCCGCCGCTTCCGGGCCGGCGAAGTGCTGTTCCTGAAGGGCGACCCGGCCCACGAGATGTATCTGATCGAGAGCGGGCGCTTCCGCATCGCCGAGCACGGCCTCGACGTGCGGCCGGGCCAGATCGTCGGCGAACTCGGCATGCTCTCGCCCGGCAATCGCCGCACCGGCTCGCTTGCCTGCGTCGAGGCCGGCACGGCGCGCTGCCTGTCCTATTCCGAGGTGAAGCAGCTCTATTATCAGAACCCGGAATTCGGCTTCTACTTCCTG
This sequence comes from Methylorubrum extorquens, assembly GCA_900234795.1. Taxonomy (NCBI): domain Bacteria; kingdom Pseudomonadati; phylum Pseudomonadota; class Alphaproteobacteria; order Hyphomicrobiales; family Methylobacteriaceae; genus Methylorubrum; species Methylorubrum extorquens. The sequence continues at coordinate 5,376,563 of LT962688.1, read as the reverse complement.
AAGCTGACGAGCGAGCGCCTGTTCCAGAGCGCCGCCGAGGCGACGGGGGCGCAACACACCGTGCCGGCCGGCAGCGACGTGCTGTGAGCCTCAGTCGGGTTGCCGCATGAAGCTGTCGGGCGTGCCCGTTCCGGCTTCGACGAACTGGATGTCGCGCGGCCCGCGCCGGGGCGTGTCGACGGAGAGGAACACCACCGGCTCCTCCAGGATCTCCGGCACGGAATGCACCACCCCACGCTTGAAGAACACGAGCATGCCCGGCCCGATCTCGACCGGCGCCGCGTCGCCGAACTGCATCCGGCAGCGGCCGGAGAGGGCGTAGAGATACTCGTCGCAGGTCGTGTGATAATGCGGCGGCGTCGGCCGGTAGACCCGGAAGACGCGGGCGCTCGCCGTCTCGTCGTCGGTGAAGCGGTGATCGGCCACCATCGTCGCCGCGGTCTCGGGAAGGCGGCGCACGCTCTCGGCCACGTCGAACACCGCATGGCCGGCGGATCCTGGCTCGTCCATTCTGCGGTGCTCCCGTTTCGTCCGGCAGCGATTATGCCGACGCGGGCAGCCGGTGCACAGGGGCCGGCGGCCCACGCATTTCATCAACCGGACGAAAATGTTAGGAATGGCGCATCGTCCCGAGCGGTGAGCACCGACTTTCGGGACAACACGACAGTTTCGCAGCGCCGCGCGGTTTGCGGCCTGGACATTGATGACGCGGAGATGATGCGCGGATACGAGGGAAACGCCCAGATCATGGCGGATGTCGCCACCGTGATCGAGCAGGCGCAGCGCGAAGGTCGCGATCTCGCGACGGCTTTGCGCATCGCCCGGGTGACGCTCGCCTATGTCAGCGGCCCCGAGCCCGAGCCGGATCAGGCCCGCGCCCTGGAAGCGCTCGACCGGCAGCTGCGTGCACTCTCGGACTGAGCGTAGGTCACGAAAATCCCGATCGTCTTCGCTCCGCGTGCAGCGCGATTTTCGTGAGCGACATGAAGGAATGGCAAGCGCTGCGCCCGTGAGCGGCACCAAGAGGCGTGCTCGCCCCTTGGATTCCGAGACGCAGATCGGCCGATCAGCCGAAGCCGCTCACCCCGCCGCCTGCACGATCAGCGTCACGGCTCCGAACAGCAACACGGCAAGCACGGCCACGCCCATCAGAATGAGGGCCGCCCGCGACTCGCGTAGCTCGTGATTCTCCATGGTCCGAGCTTAAGCAATGCGGCGCGCGGCGCATAGAGCATCGCCGCGAAAGGTGGTCTCCGGCTTTCGGAAAAAGATGATGCGAAAACAAGAGGTTCGAGCATCGTCCTGGATTTGATATCCGGCACGATGCTTGAACGCGGCAGTGGCATTTCAAAAGCGCCGGGCGTGCCGACGCGGGCCGAGGATCACGATATCCTCCGGGCATACGACCCGGTCCATCCGCGTCGCGTCTTGTTTCAGGATGCCGTGCAGGGGCTGAACCGCCCAGCGGCCGTACCAGTCGCGGGAGGGCGAGAACCGGGCTGCCTCCGACGATGGGCCGGCAGGCTCGATCGGTGCACCGGCGAAGCGTGCCTCGCCGGACCCGTCCGCCAGCAATCCGAACAGGATCGTCGGCACGTCGCGGTCCGAGGCGTTCTGCGCGGGGTTGGGCAACGACATTTCCAAAAGCTTTCTCGAGGGCAGATCGGAGTGTCCGAAATCGGGACGGTCCTCCGCATCGCTGCAAATCCGAAGCCCGGCGCCATGGTCCCGCGGCGGTACGCGCGGTCGAGACAGCGGATTCGTTGCAACCCTGGTTCGTCACTTGCCAAGGCTAGGGCGAGACGACCCGACAGGGCACCGAATGTTTCGGGTTGGCACGCCGTCACGGCCAACGCGGCACGGCGGCGATCCCTTTCGAGACCGAACCACCGACGCGATGAGAAGACGTCCCGCGATGAAGAGCGTTTTCGAAGCCATCCTGAGCCCGATGCAGCGTCGCTTCGCGGCCCTCGGTCTCCTGGGCGCCCTGGCTGTTACCGTGACGTGGTGGTTCATCATCGCCCGCGGCGTCTGGCTGGCGGTCGAATGGGCTTCAGCCTGACGCCGAGATCGTCCCCGAAAACGTTCTTTCAAAAGAACGTTGCGTGATAGATATTCTGTCTATTTTTCCGCGAATTCGAAGAAATTTCGTCTTAATCGCCTTGTGACGATCACCGGTCTCGGGCGCTGTATCAAGCATCTTACGTGGCGCTACGCTTGACATCGTTCTTTAAAAAGAACACTTCGTCTCCAGAGGCGGGCGAGGTCCGCGATGTGGAGGCGAGACGACGTGTTCGACGGATATCCGATCAAGCCCGGCGCGACACCCTATCGGCGCGCGGTCCTTCTCGGTCTCGCCATGACCGTCTGCCTTGCATCCGCCGGCAGCGCCCAGGCGCAGACCGAGATCCTCAACGTCTCCTACGACCCGACGCGCGAACTCTACCGCGAGGTCAACGCGGCCTTTGCCGAGGAGTGGAAGGCCAAGACCGGCGAGACGATCACCGTGCGCGCCGCCCATGGCGGTTCGGGCGCGCAGGCTCGGACCGTCATCGACGGCATCCCGGCGGATGTCGTGACCCTCGGCATCCCCTCCGATATCGACGCCATCGCCAAGATCTCGAAGAAGATCCCGGCGGATTGGCGCACCAAGCTTCCGAACGAGGGCCTGCCCTACACCTCGACCGTCGTGTTCCTCGTCCGCAAGGGCAACCCGAAGGGCGTGAAGGATTGGGACGACCTGGCCAAGCCGGACGTGAAGGTCATCACCCCGAACCCGAAGACGTCGGCGGGCGGGCGCTGGAACTTCCTTGCGGCCTGGGGCTACGCCTACGAGCGGGACGGCCGGGACAAGGAGAAGGCCAACGCCTTCCTCGGCGCGCTCTACAAGAACGTGCCCGTGCTCGACACCGGCGCCCGCGGCTCGACCGTGACCTTCGCTCAGCGCGGCCTCGGCGACGTTCTGCCGACCTGGGAGAACGAGGCCTTCCTCGTGCTGGAGGAGTTCGGCAAGGACAAATTCGACATCGTCGTGCCGCCGACCTCGATCTATGCCGAGCCGCCGGTCGCCCTCGTTGACGCCAACGTCGACAAGAAGGGCACCCGCAAGCAGGCCGAGGCCTATCTCCAATTCCTCTACGGCGACAAGGCGCAGGCGATCTTCGCCAAGCACCATTACCGCCCGATCAAGCGCGAGGCGGCCAAGCCCGAGGATCTCGCGCAACTTCCTGAGATCAAGCTGTTCAAGATCGAGGATCTTCAAGGCTCGTGGGACGAGATCCAAAAGGCCAACTTCGACAATGGCGGCCTGTTCGATCAGTTGAGCAAGGCTGGGCGCTGACCGCATGGGCGAGCCCGTGAAACCCCGGCGGCGCTTCCGCCAAAGGAGCGTGATTCCCGGCTTCGGGCTCACGCTCGGCTACACGCTGACCTGCCTGAGCCTGATCGTGCTGCTGCCGCTGGCCACCCTCGTGGTGAAAGCGTCGGGTCTCGGCTTGTCCGGCATCTGGGACGTCGCCACCGATCCGCGCGTGGCCAGCGCGCTGCGCGTGAGCTTCGGCGTGTCGTTGCTCGCCGCGCTCACGGCCTCGGTCTTCGGCGGCATCGTCGCCTGGGTGCTGACCCGCTACGACTTCCCCGGCCGAAAGCTCGCGGACGCCGTGGTCGATCTGCCCTTCGCCCTGCCGACGGCCGTGGCCGGCATCGCGCTGGCCTCGCTCTACGCCCCGAACGGACTGGTGGGTGAGCAGCTCGCCAAGGTCGGCATCGAGGCGGCCTACACGCCGGTCGGCATCTTCATCGCAATGGTGTTCATCGGCCTGCCGTTTGCCGTGCGCACGGTGCAGCCGCTGATCGCCGAGATCGACAAGGAGGTGGAGGAAGCCTCCGCCATCCTCGGCGCCTCGCGGATCACCACGCTGACGCGGGTGGTGCTGCCGCCGCTGATCCCGGCGGTGCTGACCGGCTTCGCTCTCGCCTTCGCCCGCGGCGTCGGCGAGTACGGCTCGATCATCTTCATCGCCGGCAACCTGCCCTACGTCTCCGAGATCGCGCCGCTGCTCATCGTCATCAAACTCTCGGAATTCGACTATGCGGGCGCCAGCGCCATCGCCGTGATCATGCTGGCGATCTCCTTCGTGACCCTGCTCGCGATCAACCTGATCCAGGCCTGGAGCCGGCGGAGGTTTGGTTATGTCTGAGGTGCTGGCTCAAGGCCCCGGCACGCCGCCGCGGCACGAAACGCCGCGGCTTCCCGCTAGCGTCGTCACCGAGCGTCGGGTCGTGCGTTGGCTGTTGATCGCGGTCGCGCTGACCTTCCTCGGACTCTTCCTCGTCCTGCCGCTCCTCACCGTGTTCGCGCAGGCTCTGGCCAAGGGCTGGGGCGCCTACCTCGCCGCCTTCTCCGAGCCCGACGCGCATTCCGCAATCCGCCTGACCTTGATCGTCGCGGCGATCGCCGTGCCGTTCAACCTCGTCTTCGGCGTTGCGGCCTCCTGGGCCGTCGCCAAGTTCGAGTTCGCCGGCAAGAACCTGCTCGTCACCCTGATCGACCTGCCCTTCTCGGTCTCGCCGGTGGTGTCCGGGCTGATCTACGTGCTGGTGTTCGGCTCGCGCGGCCTGTTCGGCCCGTTCCTCGTCGAGCACGACATCCAGATCATCTTCGCGGTGCCCGGCATCGTGCTCGCGACGATCTTCGTCACCTTCCCCTTCGTCGCGCGCCAGCTCATTCCGCTCATGCAGGAGCAGGGCACGGCGGAGGAAGAGGCGGCGCTGACCCTCGGCGCTTCCGGATGGCACGCCTTCCGGACTGTGACGTTACCCAATATCCGCTGGGGCCTGCTCTACAGCGTCCTGCTCTGCAACGCCCGCGCGATGGGCGAGTTCGGCGCGGTCTCGGTCGTCTCCGGCCATATCCGCGGACTCACCAATACGCTGCCGCTGCACGTGGAGATCCTCTACAATGAGTACAACTTCGTTGCCGCGTTCGCCGTCGCCTCTCTCCTTGCCGGGCTCGCTCTTGTCACCCTCGCCGTCAAATCCGTCCTCGAATGGCGCTACGCCGACGACATCGCGGCGGGGGCACGCCGCCACTGATCTTGTGGGAACGGCGACGGCGATCCGGATCGAGGACGTCTCGAAGACCTTCGAGACGGCGGCGGTGCTGCACGATTTCACCCTCGACGTGCGAGCGGGTGAATTGCTGGCGCTGCTCGGCCCCTCGGGCTCGGGCAAGACCACCTTGCTGCGCATCATCGCCGGACTCGACTTCCCCGATCGCGGCCGGATCATCTTCGGCGGCGACGATGCCACGCAGGTGCCGGTGCAGCGCCGGGCGGTCGGCTTTGTGTTCCAGCACTACGCCCTGTTCAAGCACATGACGGTGGCGCAGAACATCGCCTACGGGCTCAACGCCCGGAAGCGTTCCGAGCGACCGGACAAGGCCGAGATCAAGCGCCGCGTCGGCAACCTGCTCGACCTGATCAAGCTCTCCGGCTTCGCCGACCGCTATCCGAGCCAGCTCTCCGGCGGCCAGCGCCAGCGCATCGCGCTCGCCCGTGCCCTCGCGGTCGAGCCGCGCGTGCTGCTGCTCGACGAGCCGTTCGGCGCGCTCGACGCACAGGTGCGAAAGGATCTGCGACGCTGGCTGCGCGAGATCCACGACCGCACAGGGCAGACGACGATCTTCGTCACCCACGACCAGGACGAAGCGCTCGAACTCTCCGACCGCGTCGCGGTGCTCGACCGCGGCCGCCTGGAACAGGTCGGCACGCCGGACGAGGTGCAGGAGAACCCCGTTTCACCGACGGTGCTCAAGTTTCTCGGCGATACGATCGAGGTCGAAGCGATCGCTCAGAACGGGCAGGTTCTGGTGAACGGAAGGCCCACGCCGCTGACCGCCCCGAACGGATTGGTGGGACCGGTCAAGCTCTACGCTCGCCCCTGGCAGCTGCAGTTCGCCGAACCGGACACCGCCCATCTGACCGGGACGGTGCGCTCCTCGTACCGGACGCAGGGACGTCAGCGGATTGAGATCGACCGCCCCGGCGCGAAGGTCGTGGTGGTGGAAGCCGCCGACACGGCCCGCCTCGCCGCCGGCCGTGAGGTCGGCTTGCGGATCGTCGGCGGCCACGTGTTTCCCTAAGCCAGACGTCGGAGAGCCTGTCCTCTCCGGCTACCGAAAGTCCCTCAGCCCGTGTGTCTCGCCCTGTAGTCGAGACCGCGGGCTTCTTGCTGACCGATGACTCTTTTGCAGGCCGGGCTCGCGGTGGAGCGGCACGTGTGCGAGCAAGCGGTCAATCCAGCTAAAGCCTCCTGCTCGGCATGTGGCAGCTGTTTCGGTTCCGGCGTGCTGCGAAGCCCCCTCCCCTGCCGGTGACGGCGGCGTGGTGCCGAGCGATCCGCTCGCGTCCGGCGGGGACGATCAGGCTAGCGGGTTGCTGTGTCTGCGAGCGGTTTGCGCGGTCAGTGCAGCGTGAACATCAAAAAGCCCGCGGGCATGGTGGCCGGCGGGCTTCGGGTCGTCTGCGGTGATGTCGGTATGTGTGTGCGTTGGTTGCGGGGGC